>CAIYMF010000295.1 GCA_903927265.1 uncultured bacterium
CACGCTGCCTGGTGTGAGCGGCTTGCCAGATCTCTCACATGGGCCGGCGACGCTGGCCACGGAACATCCGCTGGTGTTATGCATTGATTCTGCGGCTGCGGCGCCCGTCACGCGGATTGAATCCGTTGAGAGTGCCGTGCACTGGGATGGTGTGCCAGATCACGCGAGTGTGCGTATTGATGGCTTCAATCGTGAAATCGCGGATTCCGAAATCGAGCCGACTGGACACGATGCCCTTGGCCGACTCTTCACCGCCGCTGACGCGCTAGCGGTGCGCATGCAGAGCCGGCACCGGCGGTGGACCATCATCTTGCTCGCACTCGGTGTATTTGCTGTGGCATCAGTCGATACCCAGCAACAAATTGAACAGCGCTGGTTCTTCGGAATCCAAGTACTGGGCATCATGTTGGTGCTCGCACTGTGGTGGCTGTTGTCGCGCTGGCGTATCAAGGATCGATTCCAGGAGTACCGCGCGCTCGCCGAAGGTGCCCGGGTGCAACTGGTGTGGAGAGATGCCGGGATCGACGATTCCGTGGCGGACTACTACCTCGCAGGTAGCGGTGTTGAGGGTTACTGGATTCGTCGGGCTCTTCGTGGCTCGCGGTTGGTCGACAGATCGGCAACGTCGTTGGCCTTCGACGTCACGGGCGCACGTGTGTGGATGAAGGGCCAAGTCACGTACTTCGACGGTAGTGATGGGCGGAACGGAGCAATCGCGAAGTCGCGTCGGATGGCGCGGCGCTGTTCGATGCTCGCGATTGCTGCCGTTGCGATCTCGCTGGTCGGATTCATTCCGGACGTGATGCAACTTGTTCTTGGGGTTGGTCTTGATTCTCGCTTCGTTTCACTGTGCTTTGTGTTGTGCGGTGTGGGGGTGGCGTGCGCGGCTGCCTTTGTTGCCTACTCGGAGTTGATGGGTTTTGAACAGGTATCGCGTCGGTACCAACTCAGTGCTGCACATTTCCGGCAAGCCTTGGTGGATTTCGATCGGGCTGACACGAATGAGGGTCGCTTGTTGGTTGTGCGTGTGATGGGGATAGAGGCGTTGCGCGAAGCTGGTGACTGGCTTGCATTGCACGCGACGAGGGGCGTCAGGCCGGTCTAGGTTCAGACCCCACGGACATTCTGTAAGCCGAGCGCTGCTAACGCGTACGCACTATTCTGCGGTCATGGGGGAACGCACCTATCTCGTTGGTAACTCGACCATTGAGGTCATGTTCGGGGACATCACCACGTCCGCAGCCGAAGTGCTGGTTAGTTCGGACGACTTCCTGCTGTCGATGGGCGGTGGCGTCTCTATGGCGATTGGTGCCGCGGCAGGTAGAGCGTTCCGAGACGATGTGGCGAAGCAGTACCGGGTTGCTCGAGCTGGCGACGTTGTTGTCACGGGGGCGGGTAACCTTGGGGCGCGCTACGTGTTGCACGCGATCACCATCGACCGATCGATCGAAGTTTCACCCGGGCTCATCGTGCGTAGTGCGACTCGCAACGCCATCGAAATGCTTCCTCGATTGCACTGTCGCAGTATTGCCTTCCCTGCGATTGGTGCAGGCTCGGCCCTCATCCCGATGGAAACCGTGGTAACCGAGATGGTGTCGGCGTTGTTCGAGTGCCTACTTGATGAGCCAGCAAGCTACCGCGTCGAGTTGTGGCTGTATCGGGGCGCAGGACGCACTCAGGCGATGTTCGAAATGATCGAGCAGCACTTCGCAGATCGCTTCGCTGTGCGCACAAGTACGGAGGATGGTCAGGCCGTACAGGTGGAGCCAGGTGCCGCGCTCGATTCGGACAACTCCGGGGAGCAAGTTCAACGAGATCTCGAGATCTATGGAATTCTTCGGCAACTTGACCGGCGTCGCGCGGAACTCGAGAGTTTGGTACTTGCGACCCTGACAGACAAGAGCGTTGTCGCGCCAGACGTGTCTGACCTCGCTCGCCAACTCCGCGAACTTGAGGAACTGCGTGCGATCTACGAACCGCAGGCTCAAATGCTCAAGCCAGTCGAGAATTCGGCGACTTCCGTGTTCGTCAGCTCCACGAGCACCGACCTGCAAGATCACCGTCGACGCGTTCGTGAAGTCGTTGAGGGGCTGAACCTCCGATTCGTTGGTATGGAGGATTTCCCCCCTGAGGCAACTCCACCGGCTGATTACATTCGTCAGCGTGTAGTTGAGAGTGAGAACTACGTGCTGATTCTGGGAATGCGCTATGGCTATATCGATCCTGCTTCTGGTATTTCCATGACCGAACTGGAATATCACCAGGCAGTGTCAACCGATAAGCCTCTGCGTATTTTCGTAATGAGTGATGAAGCGCCTATCACCGTGAACATGGTGGAACGAGACCCGCACAGTATGGCCAAGCTCATTGAGTTCAAGCAACGCGTGCTGGCGAGTCATACGTGTCGTATGTTCACCGACGCGGAAGATCTCGCAGGCAAGGTGCAGCACTCCCTCAACGCAGGCTAGTGACTTGGCATTTCACGCCAGCACCAACTCACGATGCGCGGTGTTCATCACCAGCGAGTGCAACAGCGCACCATCGTTGCGCACGATGCCGCGAGC
>CAIYMF010000296.1 GCA_903927265.1 uncultured bacterium
GCTTCTCGGCCTCCCCTCACTTCCACTTCCAGAGTGGATGGCGGGAGTTCGTATCGGCGGAGACATCACCCTCGAGTCGATGATGACCGGCTTCTACGACGGCCTTCGCCTTGCGGTGCTTCTCATCTGTGTCGGCGCCGCCAACTCACTGGCGTCACCCGCGAGGTTGCTCAAGAGCGTGCCAGCAGCTCTCTATGAAGTTGGCGTGGCTTTGGTGATTGCCCTGACATTCGCACCAATGCTGGTCAGCGATATCCAACGCGTGCGTGAGGCACAACGGCTACGCGGACGCGCGACGAGGGGGCTGCGCGGTGTCGCGTCGGCTGCACTTCCAGTGTTCGAAGGCGCACTTGATCGCAGCATTACTCTGGCCGCCGCGATGGATTCGCGCGGCTACGGACGCACCGCTCCCGTCTCGGTGGCACGCCGTCGTTCAACCTCGCTGCTGCTACTGGGAGGGCTGGTCGCGATCACGATCGGCGCCTACGGAGTGGTGGCGGAAGGATCCCCCCTTGTCGTAGGAGTTCCGTTAGCGGTGGTGGGCATCATCGCGGCCGCCCTATCGTTGCGCCTCGCTGGCGCGCGATCGATCCGCACCCGCTACCGACCTGACCCATGGCGGTGGCAGGAATGGCTTGTCAGCGCGAGCGGCATCATTCCCGCGATCGTGGTTGGGGCGGCGTCGGCCGCCGCCTGGTCCGGCATGATGCCGAGCATTGTTCCGCCAGCGTGGCCCGACCTTCCCTTACTCCCCGCAGTCGCCGTGCTCATCGGAGCACTGCCAGCGCTCGCAGCACCACCACTGCCTCGCCCGCGAGCTGTGACCTCAGCACCACCGGCACGCGTGCCCGCAACGACAGGAGATGTGGCCACATGATTCGGTTCGACAACGTCAGTGTTGTCTACGACGGCGAGACAGTTCCCGTCTTGCGCGATGTCACGCTGCACATCCCCGAGGGCGAATTGGTTCTGGTCGTCGGGCGCACAGGAAGCGGAAAGTCAACGCTGCTGCGCGCGGTGAATGGGCTGGTTCCACACTTCACCGGTGGAACGCTGACCGGCCGCGTCACCGTCGACGGTCGTGACACCCGCGATCACCTACCGCGCGATCTGGCCGATGTGGTGGGTGTGGTGCCCCAGGATCCGTCGAGCGCCTTTGTCACCGACATCGTCGAAGACGAATTGGCCTACGGAATGGAAAGTCTAGGTTTGGCACCGGATGTGATGCGCCGACGGGTCGAGGAAACACTTGACCTGCTTGGTCTGACCGAACTTCGGGATCGCGCACTCCAGTCCCTTTCCGGCGGGCAACGTCAACGAGTCGCGATCGGCGCCGTCCTGACGACGCACCCCAAAGTACTCGTCCTTGATGAACCGACCTCAGCCCTCGATCCGGGTGCGGCAGAGGAAGTGCTGGCCGCACTACAGCGACTCGTGCACGACTTGGGCGTCACCGTACTTCTCGCCGAACACCGACTCGAACGCGTCGTGCAGTATGCCGATCGCATCGTGGTGGTGCCCGGCAACGGCGCACCCCTGATATCCGGTCGCCCTGCTGAAGTGATGATTGATGCTCCCGTGGCACCTCCCGTTGTCGAACTTGGGCGCATCGCCGGCTGGTCACCGCTACCACTCTCTGTTCGCGATGCCCGTCGCGCAGCGGATGAACTACGACGCTCACTGGTGGGACTCCGGCCTCCACTGCGAGCAGTTCCTGATGCTGCAGCGATTCCAGTTGCCACGATGCGTTCGGTACGTGTGGGATTCGGTCATGTGCAGGCCCTGGCAGGCGTCGATTTTGATATCACCGCGGGAGAAGTGGTGGCGCTGATGGGACGCAATGGCGCCGGCAAATCAACCTTGCTCAGTTCTCTTGTCGGACTGCGCCGCCCCAGCGCTGGAACAGTGCGAGTGGCGGGAGACGACCCCTGCACACTTCGGGGACCGGAGTTGGTGCGGCATGTCGGACTCGTTCCGCAGGATCCGCGCGATCTGCTCTGTAGCGATCGAGTCAGTGATGAGTGTCGTGCCGGCGATGCAGATGCCCACGCAGTTCCTGGCACGACACGCGCATTGCTCGCGCTCCTCTCCCCCGATATTGATGATTCAACGCACCCACGCGATCTGTCGGAAGGCCAACGCTTGACGCTGGCTCTTGCCGTGGTGCTTGCCGCCGAACCTCCACTCGTGCTGCTTGACGAGCCCACACGTGGCCTTGACTACCCGGGAAAAGAACAGCTCGTTATTACCTTGCAAGGTCTCGCCGCCCGTGGACATGCCGTCGTGATGGCAACCCATGATGTTGAACTTGCGGCCGCGGTGGCGACCCGAGTGGTGGTACTCGCCGACGGAGAAGTAGTGGCCGACGGTCCGATGGCCGACGTGGTCGTGGCATCACCAATGTTCGCTCCGCAGGTTGCCAAGGTGATGGCTCCGGAACGCTGGCTCACCGTGGGTGAAATTGAGCGTGAGATCGAGCGAGGACGGGAATTGGCATGAGTGTCACCGTCGAACGCGGAACTTCCGGGTCGCCATCAGGTGGCGCATCAGCCAATGGCCGTCGGATTCACGCGATTCGACCGCGCGCACGCACCATCACCACGCTGATCCTCGTCACGCTGATCTCGTTGGTGGCATTCGGGTGGCCGCTTATCGCCGCCCCGGGGTCTGATGCGGTCGCGCATTCTGGCGATGCACCGTGGGTTTTCGCGCTTCTCCTCCCGCTGTTGATTGCTCTCGTGTGGGCCGAACTCGGCGACGGTGGAGTCGACGCGAAGGCACTCGCCGTGCTCGGAGTCTTGGCTGCCGTCGGCACCGCGCTGCGACCGCTGGGCGGCGGAATTGCCGGGCTCGAACCGGTGTGGGTACTGATCATTCTGGGCGGCCGCGCGCTCGGTCCTGCATTCGGATTCACCCTCGGTTCGGTGACGCTCATTTCATCGGCACTCATCACCGGTGGCGTGGGCCCGTGGCTTCCATTTCAGATGATCGCCGCCGGCTGGGTGGGGTTAGGTGCCGGCTTGTTACCGAGCACCCGTTCACGCGGGCGCCGCATGGAAGTCATGATGCTGTGTGCGTACGCCTTCGTTGCCTGCATCGCTTACGGGTTCTGCATGAATCTGTGGTTCTGGCCATTTAGCGGCGGGCTTGCCCCTCAACTCGCGTACATTCCTGGTGCACCACTGCTGGTCAACCTTCAGCACTGGCTGGTCTTCGGAGCCGCGACCAGTTTGGGTTACGACATTCCACGAGCGATCCTCACCGTCGTTCTCATTGCACTTGCCGGAGCGCCGATTCTGGCCGCGTTGCGTCGCTCGACCCGACGGGCATCCTTTGGTGCGGTCGGTCGATTTGAGGATGCAGCGTGAAAGTCCTGCTCCTTGGCACCGGAGCTGCCGACGGCTGGCCACAACCGTTTTGTCGATGCGCCTCATGCGTACATGCACGGTCCGAGGGCAACGTCCGGGCACGAAGTGGGGTACTGGTTGACGAGTGCGTGCTCATCGATCCGTCACCGGACGTTACCGTGTCCGCGGCCCTTGCAGGAGTGTCGCTCGACAGGGTGACCACGATTCTGATCGGACACAGCCATTTCGATCATCTTGATCCGTCGGTATTCCTGGCGCGTGAATGGATCATCCCGCGGGGCGAACTCGGACCACTTGTCGTGCATGGCCCAGCGTCAGCCTTGGAACAGATTCGACCGTGGATCAACCCCGACCGACTATCGTCTGGCGACATCGGCCTTCACGAAGTCGTGATGGGTGCCGACATCACACTGCCCAGCGGACACTCGGCTCGCGCACTTCCCGCCGAGCACGGTCTTGGTGCGAACGGATGGCCCACATCGCGGCAGCACAGCGAAAGCGCCCATGAAGCGGTGCATGAAGCGGTGCGCGAGGCAGTGTCCGAGGCAGTGCTGTGGGAAGTCACGTCGACACATGGACAACGACTGCTGCACGCCACCGACACCGGGCCACTTCCATCGAGCACTCGCGCGCTCATGCGACCCCTTGATGTACTGCTCGTTGAGGAAACCTTCGGTGACACGCTCGATCACGGCACCGCACACCTTGACCTCGCCACACTGCCCCACCTGCTCAGCGAGTTACGAGGCGAGAGCATCGTGCACGATCAGACTGAGATCGTCGCCATCCATCTGTCGCATCACAATCCTGCCGAACCAGAACTCGTACGCCGGCTCGCAGCGTGGGGCGCCCGACCTGGTCGAGATCGTGAGGTGATCACCGTGGGGACGTCGGCAGAACCTTGTGTGCCTCAACCGCGCCGGGTACTCGTCACCGGAGGCGCTCGTTCCGGAAAGAGCCGTGAGGCGGAGCACCTTGTCGCATCGCACGCGAAAGTGACGTACGTTGCGACGGCGGCGCCGCGTGAGGACGATGCAGAGTGGGACGACCGCGTCGCTGTGCATCGGGAGCGCAGGCCCGCGACGTGGACGACGATCGAGACGGCGGATCTGGTGTCGGTCGTGGCCACGGCCTCAGACCACGACGCCGTGCTCATCGACTGCCTCACGCTCTGGGCCACCCGCATCATTGATGAAAGCGACACGTGGGACACCCCGTCGCAAGCCCGTGCCGTAGTTCGCGACCGAGCTCGCGACCTTGCATCAGCACTAGCCCACACTTCCGGAACTATCGTGTTGGTCACCAATGAGGTTGGATCCGGAATCATGCCCGTCAATGCCGCCGCCCGCCTTTTCGCCGACGTGCTGGGTGACGTGAATGCGATCATCAGCCGCGAGTGCGACGAGGTTCTTCTCGCCGTTGCCGGCCGCGTGATTCCCGTGCATTCGGCCCGGAGTGCACTCGAACCCAGCCACCAGGAGTCGCTCTCGTGATCAACTGGCCGCTCGTCGAACCCAAAGAAGTCACACCGCTCGTCGGTCTCCCTGACGACAACGCCCGCGAACAAGCGCGTGCGCGGCAATCGATACTCACCAAGCCCGCAGGTTCTCTGGGACGCCTCGAAGACGTATCAATCTGGTTGTCAGGGGTGCAGGGGACTTGCCCACCGCGAGCACTTGATGAGGTACGAGTCATCGTGGTGGCTGGCGACCACGGGATAGCGCGCACCGCGTCAACGTCGGCGTATCCACCGGAAGTAACTGCCCAAATGGTGTTGAACTTTTTGGCTGGTGGCGCTGCGGTGAACGTGCTTGCGCGCAACGCTGGTGCCACGGTGCGCGTTCTTGACCTGTCGGTTGACGTGGATCCGTCGTTCTACGCCGAAGCCATTGATGCCGACGCAGTCGATGCACTCGTGCGTTACCGGATACGCAGAAGCAGCAACTCCCTCGATCGCGAGGATGCGCTCACCTACGAGGAGTCGCTCGCAGCGTTCTCAGCGGGCATTGCCATTGCCAATGAAGAGATCGATTCAGGTGCTGACCTGCTGATTGTCGGCGACATGGGAATTGGCAACACGACACCCGCGGCTGTCTTGGTTGGACTGCTTACGAAAGTGGACGCCGCCACCGTCGTAGGCCGCGGAACAGGAATCGACGACGTCACCTGGATGCGCAAGTGTGCAGCAGTGCGTGACGGGATGCGTCGCGGCCGACCCCATATCGCCGATCCAATCGAGTTACTCGCCGCTGTCGGCGGCGCGGACCTTGCCGCCATTACCGGGATCCTGTTGCAATCAGCCGCCCGCGGAGTGCCGGTACTACTCGACGGAGTCGTGTCGTGTACCTGTGCACTCGTCGCCCAGCGGATGTCCTATCGCGCACGCGAGTGGTGGCTCGCGTCTCACCGGTCGACTGAACCCGCAGCGGTTGCGGCGCTCGACTACTTGTCGATGCAGCCACTGCTCGACCTCGGAATGCGGCTCGGCGAGGGCACGGGAGCACTCACCGCACTGCCCCTGGTGCGGGCTGCCGCTCTCACCCTTCGCGATCTGTCGACATTTGAGCAGGCGGGCGTTTCGAACCGCGAGGCGGAAACCGCGGAGGAACAGGAAGCGGAATTGGCCAGTAACGGCGAGGAAGAAGTCGACACCGAGCCCGAGACGACAGAGTCTGATTCGGGAACCGGCCCCGGAGTCTCATCCGATGCCTGACTGGTTGCGACTTGCGCTGGGGACCCTCACGGTGTTCCGAGTGCCCCCACCCCGCGTGGTGAATTCACACGTTGCAGCCCGCGCCATGCTCGCCGCGCCAGTAGTTGGCGTAGTGCTCTCGATTCCCGCCGCGCTGATCGTGTGGATCATTCCCGCCGCCGCTGGGCGGGGCACGACCACATCGAGCGTCGCAATCGCCGCACTCGCGGCAGTACTGGGGCTCACCGCACTTGCCGCACTGACTCGGGCCCTACATCTGGATGGACTGGCAGATACCGCAGACGGGTTAGGTAGCGGGCGAAACGGTGCTGACGCCCTCACCGTGATGTCGAAATCGGACATCGGACCCTTTGGGGTCGTGACCCTGGTTCTTGTCTTGCTCATTGACGTGGCTTCTCTCACCGTATGCATCACGGCAGGTAGAGGTGTACTCGCGCTCGTCGTTGCCGTCGTCGTGTCGCGCGCGGTGCTTCCTCTTGCCTGCCGCCGCGGTGTACCCGCCGCTCGATCAACCGGATTGGGCGCGACGGTCGCGGAGTCGGTG
This sequence comes from uncultured bacterium, assembly GCA_903927265.1. Classification (GTDB taxonomy): domain Bacteria; phylum Actinomycetota; class Actinomycetes; order S36-B12; family CAIYMF01; genus CAIYMF01. The sequence goes on from CAIYMF010000296.1 coordinate 6,626, forward strand.
TCACCACCAGCGGCCATAGCGGCGGTGGCATTGGCGACCATCCTGAGCGTTGCCGCTGGTTACTCGACTGGTGGCAAAGGAGTGGCCATCGCTTGCCTACTTGCGGCGCTCGGCGGACTACTCGGGGGTCTGGTACTTCTTCGTCGATGCTGCGCCCGATTAGGTGGAGTAACAGGAGACGTAGTGGGCGCAATGGTGGAGACCACCCTGTGCGTTGCACTAGTGATCTTCGCCGTCACCGCCTAACGACCAGGTTCCATCGATGGGCGCTGACTTCGCTACCTGCCGAGGTAGCTCACGCTCTGGTCGTCGACGCGACGAAGGGTGGCTTGACGACGACCGCGTCCAGTGGACGTCCGCGCACATCGATCTGCACCACATCGCCTTCTTGTACCGACGGGGACAGCAGAGCGAGTGCAATACCTTCACGTAGGGTCGGCGAAAAGGTTCCGCTCGTGGTGATTCCCACGCTGTCGCCGTCGCGCACAACCGGCAAGTCCGCTCGAGGAATTCCGCGCTGTGTCGCTTTGAGTCCTCGCAGCACGCGCGCTGGACCGGCAGCGCGTTCGGCAACGAGCGCCTCTCGACCTTGGAAGGTGGGCTTATCCCAACCAACGGCCCAGGAAAGCCGCGCCTGCACAGGGGAAATCTCGGCTGAGAGTTCGTGACCGTGTAGTGGGTATCCCATCTCGAGTCGCAGAGTGTCCCGCGCGCCCAGCCCTGCAGGAAGTCCACCGAGGGGACCTGCGAGTACCAGAAGATCGGCCCAGAGTTGATCGATGAGTTGCACTGGAACGACGAGTTCGTAACCGAGTTCGCCGGTGTAGCCCGAGCGAGCGACGATGACGGGCGTCCCGTCCATGTCGGCAGAGACCATTGACATGTAATCGTGGCCAGTTGGTAGGCCAATCGCGTCGAGAAGGTCGGCGCTCGCAGGGCCTTGCACCGCGATGATTCCATGATCGAGGTGATGATCGTCGACCGTCACCGACTGCGGAGCAAGTGACCTGAGCACCTCAACGACGTGTGCAGCATTGCTCGCGTTGGGAATGCAGAACACCTCGTCATCGGCCCACAGGTAGACCAAGAGGTCGTCAACGACTCCCCCATCGCCGTCGCACAGCATCGTGTACTGCGCCTGGCCAGGACCAATGCGAGTGAGGTCATTGGTGAGAACAGAATTCAGGAACTGAGCGGACTGCGGGCCATGGATTCTGACCTTGCCCATGTGCGAGACATCAAACAGGCCCACTCGCTCGCGAACGGCCGTGTGTTCGCCGATGGTTCCCGAGTACTCAATCGGCATCAACCAACCCCCGAAATCGCCCATCTTCGCGCCAAGCGCGAGGTGGCGATCGTTCAAGGGCGAAAGTCGCGGCGTGTTGCTGTCATCCATGGATCTGAGACTACAAGCCCGCTCGGCATCGCAGCTCCCCTACGCCGACCACAACGAGCCGCCCATGCCTCTACGCGGCTAGGGTGGAATCAGACAGACTTCCGGAGCCGACGATCGACGCCATCAGTCGACCGAGAGCTTCCCGAGCCAACAGGAGCACCATGCCCGCCACGCTGACCCTCGCCTCGTCCAAGCCCGCACCCACCTGCGATGTTCTCGTGGTTCCGGTCGTCCCTCACGGCAAGACGGTCGAACTTGCGGGGCCGACCACTGTTCTGACCGCTGCTTCACGGCGTCGCCTCGTTGAACTGCTCGGCGACCTCAAAGCTACGGGTAAGCGGGGCGAAGTGGTTCGCGTAGCGGGCGTTCCTGGGGCGCCCGTCATCGCGGCACTTGGCCTTGGCGCGCGTAGCGAAGGAACATGGGACGCCGAGACGCTTCGTCGCAGTGCCGGAGATGCTGCCCGGGCGCTCGCTGGAACACGACGAGTAGCGATCGCCATGCCGACGTGCGAAGCGGCAGACGTCGCCGCTATCGGAACCGGGGCACTCCTAGGTGCCTACTCGTTCACCGAGTACAAGGGCCGCACCGGCAAGGACATCACGAAGCCCGTTCGTTCCTTCACCCTCCTCGTTGACGACCCGAAGGACGCCGCTCTCCGTGCAACCGTCCATGAGGTTTCAGTGATTGCCGCAGCCGTGCACCATGCGCGCGATCTGGTGAACACTCCCCCGGGCCACCTTCCGCCTGCAGCGCTCGCAGATGCGGCTGTTGCTGCTGGCGAAGGGCTGCCGGTCACCGTTGAGGTACTCAACGAAAAGGAATTGGCCGCGCAAGGCTTTGGTGGAATTCTCGCAGTGGGCCAAGGATCGGCCCGCGCTCCTCGTTTGATTCGCATCGCCTATCGCCCCGAGAATGCCGTTGCCCACCTCGCATTTGTGGGCAAGGGCATTACCTTCGACACCGGCGGAATCTCAATCAAGCCCGCCGCTGGAATGGACGCGATGAAGAGCGACATGGCGGGGGCTGCAGCCGTGATTCACGCTGCGCTCACCGTTGCCAAACTCGGACTGCCGGTCGCAGTCACCGCATATGCCCCTTCGGCTGAGAACATGCCCAGTGGTACGGCCCAACGCCCCGGCGACATCATCACGATCTACGGCGGCCGTACCGTCGAGGTGTTGAATACTGACGCTGAGGGTCGTCTTGTTCTCGCCGACGCATTGGTGCGTGCCAGCGAAGATGCGCCCGACGCGATCGTTGACGTTGCCACCTTGACGGGCGCAATTACTATCGCGCTGGGCAACCGGATGAGCGGCGTCATGTCGAACAACGACGGATTCCGCACTCACGTTCTGGACGCTGCAGCACAGGCAGGCGAACAAATGTGGCCAATGCCGCTGCCCGATGATTTGCGTGCCGGACTCGACAGCCCCTGGGCAGATATCGCCAATATCTCCGACCGTTTTGGTGGCGCGCTCACCGCAGGACTGTTCCTTAAGGAATTCGTTCCGGCAACAATTCCGTGGGCACACCTCGACATCGCAGGACCTTCGCACAACGAGGGTGGCCCGCACGGTTACACGCCTAAGGGCGGCACCGGCGAAGCTGTGCGCACCTTGGTGCAGTTGGCGAAGGATGCGGCCGCACACGCGGAGTGACACGGCACCCCGAACAATACGGCACCCCGAACAACGGGAATACCCGAGTCGCATGCTGGGTGCGCACTCCCTAGCCGGGAGGTCTACTGCGGAGGGGGCAGCGGTTCGATGTCTACGAGACCGGGCGGTTCGACCCGGTATTCACGGCCCAGTGGCGATAGCCAGGTGCACGATCCGTCGCCACCGGACTCGGTAATGGTCCAGCCACCGTGCGTCTTGAGTTGATGATGTCGCTGACATAGGGCCCCCGTATTCGCCGCGCTCGTTGGCCCGTCGTCGTCCCATGGCTGCGCATGGTCGATCTCGCACTGCTGTGCGCTGCGTCGACAACCCGGGAATCGGCACACCTGATCGCGCGCCTGCACATAGCGGCGCAACGGCTCGGGAATGGAGTAGGTGCGGCGACCGTAGTCGAGCAGATGACCCGAGACGGGATCGACGATCGCACGCCGGAAAGACGCATCGGCTGCAAGTTCACGTGCGACCTCGGCCGGAATGTCACCTGCCCCGAGCACCGCCACCGGGTCATCACACAATCCCAGCCACGTCGGCATATCCATCACCAGCAGCACCTGTGCTGACGTCGCCGCGAGAGACGGACGCGGAACCCAGGCACTTGAAACCGGCTCGCCCTGAGCAGGAAGGACATCTGGCGCACTTGAATCCCCAACCTCGCGTTGAACGCCGGGTGAACCTTCCGCCGACGCAACAACGTTCGGATCGTCAGGCTGAACGACCATCGGTGCTGCCGATTGCAGGACGAGAGCGACAAGCGCAGCACTGCGGCGCTCACCGACACCCACCTCAGCCGGATCGTCGTGCGGACGGAACCGCGCATCGCACGCAAGACCTTCAACAGCACCCACCACAGCCAGTGCGTGCTCAGTGCGCAACCTCGCGAGCAACGTGCTAACACCGGTGTCGTCATGAGTCACTCTCACATCGAGATCACGTCGATCGCGCCGGATACGATCACTGGCTCCTGACGCGTCTAGCCGGCGCGCTGCAGTACGCACGGCGTAACGCAACTCACCCACACTGCAGCGCATCGCGCGCGCCAACACGCGTGACTCGAGCTGACGGCCCAAATCACCCGGAGCCTCCGGACCCGCTTGGATCACGGTTTCTGCCATCACACGTGCGTGCATCGGCGTAATGCGTCCGCGTTCGAGCGCCATGCGTGTTCCGGGAAGGGAGCTCGCGAGAACCCGCGCGGCCTGAATCCGACTATGCGCCGTGATCGGCGCCAACCGAAGCGCGGCCGCAACTTCCTCACGCCGTACATCGTCGATGGTGACCGTGGCGCGACCGTCGTGACCGACGACCGTGTGCGCGCGTGGCGTGCGCCCAGCGGCTGCCACGAGGGCCCGGTTGGCCAAGCCCTCGAGCCACGCCTGATGCGATGTCACAATGCGCAGGTAACTGAGTGCCTCGTCGGGGGTCAGCCGATCGGGATCAATATCGACGAGTTCAGCCAATGGATACCAATCGGGATCCATCGCCTCGATGCCCTCCAGCCTCTGGCCAACGGTCTGGCCCACCGGATCACGGCGATCGGCCTCGCGCACGAGGAGCGAAAGCGCGACATCGACGTCACTTTGATGCCGTGCCTCACGTGCCTCATCGGCGCGGGAGATACCGGCATGAGTGGTGGAGGGCGGCGAACTGATCGTGTCGAACATGTGTTCGATTCTAGGAAGGGGGTACGACATTCCCCTTCGGCCACTCCCGCTCGCCTCAGCCCCGACTACCCAGCAAGCCCTTCACACCCCAACGCACAGCCGCCCTCTCTCGGTGGGAGGATGATCGCGCACGCGACACACGCGTGATGAGGCGATAAGGGAGTCCCATGACGGTTCATGACGTCGTCATTCTCGGTGGTGGCAGCGGAGGCTACGCCTGCGCCTTGCGCGCGAGCCAACTTGGCCTATCGGTTGCCCTGATTGAGAAGGGCAAACTCGGTGGCACGTGCCTCCACAATGGCTGCATTCCCACCAAGGCCCTGCTCCACGCAGCCGAAGTCGCCGACAGCACCCGCGAATCGGCGGCCTTCGGTGTGCGCGCCACTCTCGAGGGCATCGACATGCCACAGGTGAACGCCTATAAGGACGGTGTGATCAGCCGTCTTTACAAAGGACTCCAAGGGCTGGTGAAGAGTCGCGGAATCACCTACATCGAAGGCGAAGGCCGCCTCGTCTCGCCGACGACCGTTGAAGTCAACGGAGAGCGGGTCGAGGGCCGTCACGTCGTACTCGCCACCGGTTCGTACGCGCGCTCGCTTCCCGGTCTCGACATTGGTGGACGCATTCTCACCAGCGATCAGGCCTTGGCTCTCGATTACGTCCCCCGTAGCGTGATCGTGTTAGGCGGCGGGGTCATCGGAGTCGAGTTCGCCAGCGTCTGGACCTCATTCGGTGCCGAGGTCACCATCGTTGAGGCACTCCCCCGCCTTGTTCCGGCAGAAGACGAAGCCAGTTCCAAAGCCCTTGAGCGAGCCTTCCGCAAGCGCAAGATCACCTTCAGCACCGGCATTCGTTTCGCCTCGGCTACCCAAGATGCAGACTCCGTCACCGTCACACTCGAAGATGGAACTACCCTCACCGCCGATCTCCTGCTCGTCGCCGTCGGCCGTGGACCCAGCACCGCCGACCTCGGCTACGAGGCAAACGGAGTCACGATGGAACGCGGGTGGGTCATCGTTGACGACCACCTGCGCACCTCAGTTCCGGGAGTGTTCGCCGTCGGCGACATCACCCCAGGACTTCAACTGGCCCACCGCGGATTTCAGCAAGGAATCTTCGTTGCCGAGGTAATCGGCGGACTCAACCCGGCGGTCATCGACGAAACTGCCATCCCTCGGGTCACCTACTGCGAGCCCGAGGTTGCCTCGGTCGGCTACAACGAGGCCGCCGCCCGCGAGAAGTTCGGAACCGACAACGTCGCGGTGTACGAGTACAACCTCGGTGGCAACGGCAAGAGTCAGATTCTCGGAACTGCCGGGTTCATCAAGTTGGTACGCCAGGTCGATGGTCCGGTGGTAGGCGTGCACATGGTGGGTAGCCGAGTCGGCGAACTCATCGGAGAGGCACAGTTGATTTACGCGTGGGAGGCTTACCCGGAGGAAGTCGCCACGCTCATCCACGCACACCCGACGCAGAACGAGGCACTCGGCGAGGCGCACCTTGCCCTCGCCGGTAAGCCACTGCACGCACACTCCTGACCATCACTTTCGTCCGAGACAACGAACAAGGAGCACCCCAATGGCGGTCACTGTCACGATGCCCCAGTTGGGCGAAAGCGTGAGCGAGGGAACAATTACCCGATGGCTCAAGAACGTCGGCGACACCGTCTCAGCCGACGAACCGCTGCTTGAAGTATCCACAGACAAGGTCGATACCGAAATCCCCTCACCTGCATCGGGTGTTCTGCTGTCCATCGCGGCAGGAGAAGACGAAACCGTGCTTGTGGGGGCAGCTCTCGCCGTCATCGGTGAGGCTTCTGAATCAGCAGGTGCACCTGCCGCACCAGCGCCCGCACCTGCTGTTGAATCCCCTGTCATTGCCGCACCTGTTGTTGAAGCCCCTGATACAACCGCACCTGCTGCGGCACCCCGCGCGTCGTCAGACGTGACCTCGGTGCTTCTACCGGCTCTCGGCGAATCCGTCACTGAAGGCACGGTGACGCGTTGGCTGAAGTCTGTGGGCGATTCCGTGATCGCTGACGAGCCGCTGCTCGAGATTTCTACCGACAAGGTCGACACCGAAATCCCCTCGCCAGTTTCCGGAACCCTGCTCTCGATCGCGGTCGCCGAAGATGAAACGGCTGCAGTGGGCGCAGTACTCGCAACCATTGGTGCTGCGGGCGCGGCACCTTCGACCACGCCAGCACCTGCCGCTGCCCCACCTGCACCTGCACCTGCCCCACCTGCACCTGCACCTGCCCCACCTGCACCTGCACCAGTTGCCCCGGCTGCCCCCGCACCTACGGCACCTGCACCCGCGGCCCCTGCCGCGAACGCCGATGCTTACGTCACCCCGCTGGTGCGGCGACTGGCCTCTGAACACGGCATCGACCTCGCAACTGTCACCGGCACTGGAGTCGGCGGCCGTATTCGCAAGCAGGATGTGCTCGCGGCCGTCGACGCACGGACACCCGCGGCCACCCCGGCGGCAGTGGCACCTGCCGCCACCCCGACAGCCAGCCCCTCTCCTGCCGCGAGTTCGGCAGCCAGTTCACTGCGCGGCAGTACCGAACCACTGTCGCGACTGCGCGCGATCATTGCGCAACGCATGGTCGAATCACTTCAGGTCTCGGCCCAACTCACCACTGTGGTCGAGGTAGACGTCACCCGCGTGGCAACGTTGCGCGCACGAGCCAAGTCCGAATTCGAGGCGCGCGAAGGCGTCAAGCTCACGTTCATGCCGTTCTTCGCACTGGCCGCAGTCGAAGCCCTCAAGTCGTTCCCACAAGTCAACGCCTCCATCGACCTTGATGCGCGCACCGTCACCTACCACGAGGCGGAACACCTCGGCATTGCCGTCGACAGCGAGCGCGGACTTCTCGTTCCGGTTGTTCGCGATGCAGGCGGCCTCAACCTTGCCGGAATCGCCAAGGCGATCGCCGACGTCGCCGAACGCACACGTAGCAACAAACTCAGTCCCGACGAACTGTCTGGCGGTACGTTCACTCTCACCAACACCGGCAGCCGCGGCGCACTCTTCGATACACCCATCATCAACCAGCCGCAGGTGGCCATCCTCGGAACCGGCACCGTGGTCAAGCGTCCCGTCGTTGTCCAAGATGACACTGGCAGCGACGTCATCGCGATTCGACAGATGGTCTACCTCGCACTGACGTACGACCACCGCTTGGTCGATGGTGCCGACGCCGCACGCTTCTTGAGCACCATCAAGGCCCGACTCGAAGATGGGGCATTCGAGTCCGATCTCGGCCTCTAAGTAGCGGTGCACCCCATCCTCCCGGAGGATGGGGGTATGAGAGTTGCCATTACCGGAGCATCCGGTCTGATCGGATCCGCACTTGCCCCGCACCTGCGATCGCACGGACATGAGGTCACTCGCCTTGTTCGTCGCCCTGCAGCAGCGGGCGACGAAATCAGTTGGGATCCCTCAGCGGGCACCGTTGACCTCGATGCGCTTGCTGGAACCGACGCGGTGGTGCACCTCGCAGGAGCCGGAGTTGGTGACCATCGGTGGACCGAGTCGTATAAGCGCGAGATTCTGCAATCGCGCGTGCGCGGTACGGACACCATCGCCCGCGCCATGGCATCGCTTGACCCACGGCCGCGCGCGTTGATCTGCGGCTCAGCAATCGGCTGGTACGGCGATACCGGCAGCACAGCCGTCGACGAGAGCACGCCTGCCGGAAGCGGTTTCCTCGCCGACGTGGTCGAGAAATGGGAAGCGGCGGCGACACCGGCCAGCGAGGCAGGAATCCGCACAACCTTTGCTCGCACAGGACTCGTCGTGGCTCGCGCCGGCGGCGCGTTCGCGCGTCTTGTCCCCATCTTCAAACTCGGCGGCGGCGGACGAGTCGGCTCTGGACAGCAGTACTGGTCATTCATTTCGTTGACCGATGAAATCGCCGCCCTCACGTTCTTACTCGAGAACGACATCCACGGTCCGGTCAACCTCACCGCGCCAAACCCAGTCACCAACGCCGAGGCCACCAAGGCTTTGGGCGCACTTCTGCACCGCCCCACACTGCTACCCGTGCCGTCCTTCGCACTGAAGGCTGTCCTCGGCGAGTTTGCTGAGGATGTGCTTGCCAGCCAACGTGTAATGCCGCACGTACTTGAGGGCACACCCTTCACCTTCACTCATCCCACCATCGATGTGGCACTGGCAGCTGAACTCACCTAGGGGCACTTGGGATCGACGGTGAGTCAGACGGAACCGCAGTCGGAGCCGTCGATGATGACGGTGTCGCAGCTCCAAGCGGGACGACGTCGCGAATACGCCAACGTTCCGAACCGTTCTCCGAAACCAGCGTGATACGCCACTGAGCCTCGACGCGCGCCGGCCGCCGACCTCGAACTACTCCGGCTGAATCGACAAGTTCGTAGGCCCGTCGTCGGTCGATGACCACCAGCGTGACTTCACTGGCCGACCGGCGCACCTCTTCCACTGAGACCACGTCCAATGCGAAGCCTCGCGGCTTGAGCCCTGCAGCCCGCAATCCCTCAAGAGTCTGCAGGTCGGTAGCCAGCGCCGAAGAACCCACGGCGTCTGCGCGCGACAAGGCCGCAGCATCGACACTGCCGAAGGCGGTCGCCCGCACCACGTCGAGCGCTTCTAAGACCACGGCCCACGGCAATTCGGGAACGCGGCCCTCGGGTGGCGGTGATGTCGACGGGAGTCCCCAGGCAGTCTCGACCGGGTCGACCGACGGCGCGGCGCCATTCTCGGGGTCAGCAGTCTCGGATGCCTCGGCACTCGATGATGGCAATGAGGTTGACTGGGAAACAGTGGGGCTCGCCGGCACTGATGGCGCGTCGAGTGGTGCTACTGCCTGCGCGGCGGCTGTGGACCCGGCACCGGACATTCCACGCAGAACACCGAGCAGCACAATCAAGGCCACGGCACCCATCGCACCAAAGCGCCACTTACTGCGAACGTGCTTCACCGGGCCAGGCGAATCTAACCGGGCAGGTCGGGGTGGAAGTACCGATGGCTTCGGATTCCGATCCTCGACGAGTACCTCGCCTATCGACACTGCACCTGAGCGCTGAGGTGGCATAGCCGTCTGGGTCGATGTGGACGACATGAGTTCGTGCACCACCTGCGGCCGCCTCAATGGTTCGGCGGGACACGTCACAATCAATGCATCAGCGAACTGCGCACTCGTTGGGCGTCGAAGCGCATCGTCGTCTTCAGCGCGCAGCAGCGCGAGAGTGAGCGGTCCAGGTGCGGCGCGAGTTGCCAACAATTCACGGACCATTTCCGCCAATGCGGCGACATCGCTTGCCGGGTCAGCAACACCGCGCGCGTGGGCGAACGCAAACCTCCACATCGGGCGTCCCTCGCCATCGACGATTACGTCGCTGATCGACAATTGCCCACCTCGACATGCCCCGGCCTGATGCAGCGCCGCCAAGCCGCGGGCAAGTGCGGTGCCGAGAGTGACCGCCTCTCCGGGAGTGAGTCGGTGTCCGACGGGAATCCAGTCGCGCAGTAACCGAGAGCCTGGCGCAATCTCAAGGTCGGCACGTAATGTGCGCCCCTCTACATGAGTGGCTCGTACGGCAACTACATGTTCGTGCCGGATGCCTGCCAGTCGAGCAAGTCCGCGGCGCCACGCTTGGACTTCGACCGGGTCGTCAGGCAGTGCCACCTCAACAACCGATGCAAGTTCAGACGCCACTTCGTGGCCGACTGCTGCACTGTCGCTTTCGGTTGGCCACCGCCCTGTAACCAATGAGGAATCGTAGAACTCATCCCAATCGACCACGGTGCCCTCCTTGGCAGTCGCCCCGCGCCTCTCGCGGATCCACAGCGACCCTCTCCCCTCCCGCTTATGGGTGGCGCAATTCCTCCACAGGTCCCCCGACACGCGGTCATCGGACTCGCCCCCTAAGTTCGGAACCGTGGATGTTGATGTCGTCGTGGTGGGTGCCGGCCTCGCAGGCCTGGCCGCCGCTCGCACCCTGCATCACGCAGGCGCGCAGGTTCAGGTGATTGAAGCCGGTGACGAAGTGGGCGGCCGCGTGCGTTCCGACATCGTCGACGGACTCACTCTTGATCGCGGCTTCCAGCTACATAACCCCGCCTACCCTGAGGCCCAGCGTGTCCTTGACCACGACGCCCTAGAAATGCGCTCGTTCGCGGCCGGCGTCGCGGTTGCTTTCGAAGGCGCCCACACGTTTCTCGCAGATCCGCGTCGCAAGCCAAGTTGGGCTTTGTCGTCCCTCACTGCCAACGTCGGCAGCCCCATCGAGAAGGCACGCTTCGTCGCCTATGCCCTCCGATGCGGTCTCACGCGCTCCGAGAAGCTGCTCCAGGCACCCGACATCACCGCTCTGGATGCGTTGCGTACAGCGGGGGTGCACGGTGATCTCTATCGACGCGTCCTGCACCCCTTCCTCTCCGGCGTGTTCCTTGAGGATCGGCTACTCACCTCACGCTATTTCCTTGATTTCGTATTGCGTTCCTTTATCCGCGGCACACCCGGTGTGCCAAGTCGTGGCATGCAGGCCATTCCCGACCAACTCGCCGCCGCACTACCCGCGGGAACCATCACGCTGAATTGCCCGGTTCACAAAGTCTGCGGAACCGAGGTGCATCACGCCGGAGGTCGAACCCGGGCCCGGGCCGTCATCGTCGCAACCGATCCGGCGACGGCCAGCACCCTGATTCCGACCATTGGCCTACAGCACTGCCATGACGTCACGACGTGGTACTACATCGCCTCGGTCGACCCGAGTTCGATGCTGTCGGGCGCACCGGTACTCGTTGTCGACGGCAACGGCTCGGGACCCCTGGTCAACTCCACCGTGCTCACCAATGCCGCACCCGAATATGCCACCCGCGGCAGGGTGCTCGTGTCATCCTCGGCGCTCGGACTGCACGATGAAGCAGTCGATGATCGGCGAGCACGGGAGCACACCGCGCGCCTCTACGGCATCTCACCGAATGAACTTGAACATGTCGCCACGTATCAAGTACGCGATGCACTGCCCGCGATGTCGGTTCCCTTTGACATTCGCCGACCGGTCGATCTCGGCGACGGGCTTTACGTTGCTGGTGATCACCGTGATACCTCATCAATCCAAGGTGCCTTAGTGAGCGGTCGTCGCGCCGCAACGGCCGCACTGCGCAACAGTTTGGGAGTCACATCATGACCACTCGTCGGATAATCGCTAGTAGTGGCGGATTCCTTCAGACTGACCGCTGGGGCGTCATGCGGCCTGGGCGCATCGTGACCGAGGCGCTACGTCTAAGCCGCAGCGAACGTCCGAGGGTGTGCTTGGTGATGACGGCCAGTGGTGACGACCGCAGCTACCTATCACGCAGTTATGAGGCACTCGCCGACATCGGCTGCGATGTCACTCACCTTGAACTCTTCACCATGCCCAACGCACCCATTGAAGAACGCATTCTCGGTAGCGATGTGGTGTGGGTGGGCGGCGGTTCAGTCGCGAACCTCTTGGCACTATGGACATTGCACGGTGTCGACGACGTGATGCGGGCGGCGTGGGAACAAGGAGTCGTGCTCGGAGGCGTCAGCGCCGGATCGATCTGCTGGCACCTCGGCGGCCCCACCGACTCGTTTGGCCCTGAACTACAACCGGTTACCAATGGGCTGGGGTTCCTTCCCTACGGCAACGGTGTGCACTACGACAGTGAAGAGCAGCGCCGACCTTTGGTGCAGCAACTGGTCGGCAACGGCACGCTGCCCTTGACCTATGCCACCGATGACCACGTCGGAATGCTCTATGAGGGCACTGAGCCTGTCGAAGTCATCACCGACTCGGATGTCGACCCCACGTCAGGTCCGGCCGCCTACCGCATCGAAATCGTCAACGGCGAGATCGTCGAAACCCGTCTGGCTCCGGGGCGCATCAATTAACCGAAAGGCTCACGCCACATCGTCACTACCTCGGGCCCGCCGCCGGCCATCTGGATAGAACCAAGCGTGCGGAAGCCGTAGCGCTCGTACAGCGCAACGTTGGCAAGGTTGCTCGCCTCCAAATAAGCCGGCATGCGCAGAGTGTCAATTTCTCGCAGATTTTCTTGCAGCAGACCCAAACCGATTCCTCGTCCGCTCCACCGTGGGTCGGTACCCAACAAGCTCAGGTGAAAATGCGGGGGCCGATCGTGTGGGTGCACCTCATCGAGCTTCTCGAACGCCTCGAGTGGACGTTGGGCTCCGTCACCCAAGAGTTCCACCAAGAGCGGCTCAAGATGCGCTGACTGCTCATCGGTGAGTTCAGTGCCATTCGGCGGTATCCACACCGCTGTTGCCTCGTTGCCGGAGGTCATCCGTACCCAGGGGTACCGCAGGGCGCCTTCAACGAAGAGTCGCCACATCGCGCGATGCTGCTCGCGCCGCTGCTGGTGATCGGGGAACGACCACGGGCCCCACAGCGGGTCAGCGAAGAACGCGCCGACAAGGATGTCAGTGACGACATCAATGTCGTCGAAACCCGCAATCCGTGCCGTCGACGCCATTACCCCACCGTAGCCACCACCCAGCGAGCGACGGGTCGTTGCTATTCGAGTGTGATTGTCGGAAGTACCTTGTCGAGAGGCTTCGGCAGCCACCAGTTCGACTTACCCAGCAGACTCATCAGCGAAGGCACCAGCACCAACCGCACAATGAATGCGTCGACGATGACTGCGGCGGCGAGCGCAACCCCGAACATCTTGATGGTGCCGTTCGGCGACGGTACGAACGCGAGGAAGACGCTAGTCATGATGGTCGCGGCCGCAACGACGACCTTGCCCGAACCCGCCAATCCCAGTCGTACTGAATCGCGGTTGTCGCCCGACTGATCCCAATGCTCTTTCATGCGGGTCACGAGGAATACCTGGTAGTCCATCGACAGACCAAACAAAATGGCGAACACCATGATGGGCAAGAACGGCAGGATCGGCCCCGTTCCTGCAACGCCCAGTAACGAATTTGCGGCTCCGAGTTGGAAGACCGACACCGTAACGCCGAGTGCCGCACCGAAGCTGAGCAGTGAGGTGATCGCAGCGGTCAACGGAATCAGCAACGAGTGGAACAGCAGCATCAGCGCGATGAACCCGAAGCCCACGACCACCAAAAGGAACAGCGGCAGTGCCCCCGACAGTACGGAAGTGAAGTCACTCGATACGGCCTGCGAACCACCGACGTAGATGTCAGTTCCAGTCTCGTTGAGCACCTTCGCAGTTGTCGTCGTTCGAATGCGTTCGAGGAGTTGCGATGTGCGTTCGTCAGCTGGCGCCGTGGTCGGCTGCACGATCACCGAGGTCACACCATCTTTGAAGAGCTTGGGATTCAATTCGAGCAACGGCAGCATGCCGCTTGAGGGGAAGGTCGATGCGACGCCCGGAGTGTCCTCGAGCGCGGTAATGACCTTCGCAAGTGCTGCGAAGTCGGCGGCCTGCTTGGTTTGAACGGCCACATAGAAGGGGCCGTTGACGCCGGGTCCAAATCCCTCGGAAAGTAGGTCATAGCCGACTCGAACCGACGAGCCCTTTTCCGCTGATCCATCGTCAGGGAATCCTGCTTGCATCTTGAGTGCCGGCATCGCCAAGCCGACCACAATCAGCACCGCAATGACCAGCGGAACGACAGGCGCCTTCTGCAGAAGGCCGCCGTACTTGGCCCACCGCGAGTTTTCCGGATCGACCGGTTTGGGGTGACGCGCCCACGGCATTTTGATTGCGAGCGACTTCGACCCCAACAATGACAGCAGGGCGGGAAGCATCCACAGCGCCGACGCCATCACCATCAAGACGGTGACGGCCGCACCTACAGCTAGCCCATTGAAGAACCCAATGCGCAGCACGAACATGCCCAACAGCGCGATGATCACCGTGCACCCGGCGAACATCACAGCGCGACCAGCGGTACCGACTGCCGTGTGCGCCGCAGCCTTGGGCTCAGCCCCATTGCGCACTTCCTGAGTGAATCGACTCAGCACAAACAGTGAGTAGTCGATGCCCACTCCCAGGCCGATCATGATCGCCAAACTCGGTGCGAAGGATGCGATGCTCAGGAAACGCTCGCTGACCGCGAGCATCATCAGACCGCCGAGCAGGCCGGTGATCGCGGACACGAGTGGAAGTCCCGCAGCAATGAGCGAGCCGAAGGTGATGAGCAAGATGACCAACGCCGCAAGCAGTCCGATGCCGACTGAGTTGTCCGGTTCGGCTGGGCCATTGTCGAATGTCGTGCCCGATGCACCCACCGTGAGGACGTCGCCATTGGCCTGATCAACAATGTCGAGAACATCGCCCACGCGGTTGCCCAACAGACTCGACGGAATCTTCGCGCCGTCGAAGGTCACTGTCGCGTAAGCAACCTTCTTGTCCTTGGAGATAGGTGAGATAGCGGCCTGAGTCGCTTCAGCAGCGGTTCCGAGCTTCGCGAGTTCAGCCTTGGCCGCAGCCATCGCCTTCTCAATCACAGCCACATTGGCAGGAAGTGCGGCGGCGAACGCCGCAAGCTTCTGCGGATCAGCAGAAGCAAGTTCGGCAAGCACATCCGAAGGCAACTCCGCGAACTTCGCCAAGCCACCGAACGCTGCGGTGATGGCAACGATGTCTTGCTTGGTGAGCCCTACGAGGAATGACAGATCCTCCGGTGTCAATTTGGCAAGAGCATCGATCGTTGACTTGTTCGCTTGGGCAAGGGTCGCCAAATCGGGAAGCGCCCGCGCAATAGCCGACAGCGTGGCAGGGTCGTCATTCGCGATCGGCGCAATGTCGTTAATGAGCGTGACAGCGGCCTGAAGATCAGCAGGCGTGATGCCGTACTTCTTTGCGATCGCTTCAATCGCCGTAGCAATACTGGGATCCTTCGCGATCGCTGCCTTGAGGTCGGTCCACAGCGCCTCAAGCGTGGCGACATCGGAAGGAAGGGCCGCAGCGAATGCAGCGAGTTGAGCGGGGTCAGCCTTTGCCAACGCCTGCAGGGTCGCCGGCGGCAGGTTGGCGAACTTCGAAAGCCCACCTATCGCATTGGTGGCGTTCTCAATTTCCTGCACGTTGATGCCGACCAGGAAACTCAATTGTTCTGGCGTCAATGCCGCTAATGCATCAAGCGTGGCTTTCGGCGCCGACGCCAACTTCGCGATCTCCGGTAGCGCCTGCGCGACAGCGGCTAGTTGCGTCGGGCTCGCGTCAGCCAAGGGGGCCATCTTGTCGATCAGCGTGACAACATCGCCCACCTTGTCTTGCGGGATGTTCAGTTCCTTGGCGATGAGCTTCGCCACTGCTGTGTTCAGTGCTGCTTTGAGGTCAGTAGGAGTTGCTTTCGGGCAGTCTCGGCCGTAGTTCGCGCCGTACGGTCCGGTGACGCAATTGACGAACGGCTGCGCGGCGATCTTCTCCATCAACGCAACGGCTGCCGCCTTATTGGCCGCATCGTTCACCGTGCCAGACTTCGGCGACCACACCACCTTCCCGTTGGGATCGGTGCTCGCATCGGTGTTGAGCTTCTCAAGGAGGTTCTGTGCTGTCGTCGACTGCACACCCGGCAGGGCGAAACTGTCATTCGGCTTCCCGCCAAGGGAAACAGCGGCAACCCCGAGTCCCACAATCAGCACAGCCCAAACAATCAACGCGATTACCGGTCGTCTTACTGCCCACCCCATAGCGTCTCCTCGCCTCCGTGGACACTCACGGTAGCGGCTGACCGTAGGCTGAAGGCCATGTCGACGGATTTCCCGCAAACGCCCGCGTGGCAAATCACGCAAGAGAGTGAAACTGTCGAATCTCAGGTCGTCTTCGAACGAGTCGCCTTCATGCCCGCGCCGCTCGACTACAACGCCGGATGGAATCTTCAACGCGAGCTCCACGATCGAGTGGTGGCCGGGACCACACCTGACACGGTGTTACTGCTTGAACACACTTCGGTATACACCGCAGGGCGCCGCACTGACCCCCTCGACCGGCCCACTGACGGTACGCCGGTCATTGATGTCGACCGCGGCGGTTTGATTACCTGGCACGGCCCCGGTCAACTCGTGGCGTACCCAATCGTGACGTTGCAGGAGCCCCTCGATGTCGTCGGCTTCGTTCGGCTGCTTGAGTCAGCGATCATCGCCACCTGCACCGACCTCGGGCTGACATCGGCCCAACGGGTTACTGGGCGAAGTGGAGTGTGGGTACCCGCCGACGATCGCGGCCCCGACCGCAAGGTCGCTGCTATCGGTGTACGCGTCGCGCGCGGAGTCACGATGCACGGCCTCGCCCTCAACTGCGATTGCGACCTCACGTGGTTCGATCGCATCGTTCCGTGCGGCATTCGCGACGCTGGGGTAACGTCACTCACGAGCGAACTTGGCCGACCGGTTACTGTCGCAGAAGCACTACCTCTACTCGAACGCCATCTGGCGCTCATCCTCACCGAGCTGGGAGTTCCTTCATGACTGACGCGTTTCCACCAACAGTCAGCCCCGACGCCACTCCTCCTACCCCACCGGTACCAGAAAAGTCAGCCGGTGGATGGTGGCGAACCGTCGTCTGCGTCGTGCTGGCCGTTCTCGCCGGTGCCCTCATCACGGCCGGAGCCGTGGGCCAATGGGCGCAGACCGAGGTTGTCAGCACCTCTGGGTTCACCAGCGCTGTTGGTCCGCTGAGCAGTCATCCCGCCGTGAAGGGTGCGATGACTGAGGCGGTGACCGAGCGCGTAATGACGGTGCTCGAGAACTCAGCCGATTCCTCGCCGATCGGAGGAATGGTGCTCAAGGCCTTGCTCCCTAGCCTGCGCGCACCCTTGCATCAAGGAGTGGAGACGGCCGTCGCCAGCGATACGGTTTCAAAACTCTGGGACACCACCATGACCTCGGTGCATGACGAAACCATGGCGTCGATCAATGGCACGTCCCATGCAGTCGACTTCAACAACGGCATCGCAACGATCAATCTCAACGACTTCAAAGCTTCACTCGTCGGCGGACTTGACGCTCCCGACGCCCTGAAGAATTGGGCGCAGGGCCTCGATCTCGGCACGCTCACGGTCAACACCGGAGCCTCCGACCAATCCCTGAGCGCAGCCGTGAAGATCGCCTCCTCGTGGCTTCCGATTCTGCTTGTGGGCATCGTTCTGGTGGCTCTTGCCGGACTGATTGCCCGCCGAACGGGCCTCGGCCTGATCATCGCTGGTGCCGCGATCGCGATCATCGCACTGATCGCACTGGTGGTGGGGGGCAAGGGCTTCACCAACACGACTCAGACCGACGCCCTGTCAATCGCGCTGAGTAAGGCGATCATGGGATCTCTGCAGCCGGGCTTCACCCAGAATCTGCTGTTCGCTGTGGGTAGCGGCATCGCCGTTGCTCTCGTCGGAGCAGGCGTGTGGCTCGTCGGTCGACGCGCATAGGATCAGTACGTGGTCGATCCTGACGGACGTCGCCTGCTGCGACTAGAAGTGCGCAACTCGCAGGTTCCCATTGAGCGCAAGCCGCCGTGGATCCGCACCACCATGCGCACCGGACCTGAATTCCTCGCTATTCGCGAACGCGTGGCCGCCGAAGACCTCCACACCGTGTGTCAGGAAGCCGGCTGCCCCAACATCTACGAGTGCTGGGAAGACCGCGAGGCGACCTTCCTCATCGGTGGCTCTGCGTGCACGCGCCGATGCGACTTCTGCCAAATCGACAGCGGTAAGCCCGATCCTCTCGACCCCGACGAGCCACGTCGGGTTGCGTCGTCGGTGGCATCGATGGAATTGAAGTACGCCACTGTCACCGGTGTCGCACGCGATGACCTGCCCGACCAGGGTGCCTGGCTCTACGCCGAAACCGTGCGCGCCATTCACCACGCGGTTCCCGGCTGCGGAGTTGAAGTACTCATCCCCGATTTCTCCGGTGAGCCTGCCCTACTCGGTGAAGTGTTCGCCGCCGCACCTGAAGTTCTCGCCCACAACCTTGAGACCGTGCCTCGCCTCTTCCGACGTATCCGACCAGCGTTCACCTACGAGCGTTCGCTCGACGTCATCACCCAAGCACGCGACGCCGGAATGGTCACCAAGTCCAATCTCATCTTGGGCATGGGCGAAGAACTCGCCGAAATCGATCAGGCCCTGCGCGACCTGCACGCCGCCGGCTGTGACCTCATCACCATCACGCAATACCTGCGACCCAGCCCACGCCACCATCCCGTTGAACGGTGGGTCACCCCCGACGAGTTCGACGCTCTGGGGGTACTCGCCACCGAAATCGGCTTTGCCGGAGTAATGAGCGGACCCCTCGTTCGGTCGTCCTACCGTGCCGGCCGTCTCTATCGACAGGCCATCGAGGCGCGGTCGGCCACGCCCCGGGTAGGCTAACCGCATGTCCAACGGATCCCCCTCAGGTGATGGCGCCAAGTCAGGCCGCATCGCCCAAATCCTGCAGACCTACAAGCTCACCAAGAAGTCCGATCCTCACATTGGCTGGATCCTGCTCGCGGTATTCCTGCCGCTGCCCCTCATCATTTCGGTCGGCGCGTGGTTTCTCTCCGGAAGCACATGGAGTTGGTCGCTGATTCCTTGGATCATCATCGGCATCCTGCTGGGCCTGATTCTTGCCACGGTCGTGTTTGGTCGCCGCGCCGAGCGTTCCGCCTTCGCTCAGATTGAGGGGCAACCCGGAGCAGCCGCCGCCGTGCTCGGAAGCCTGCGCAAGGGCTGGTTCACGACACCCGCGGTTGCAATCACCAAAAACCAGGACATCGTGCACCGCGTTATCGGTCGCCCCGGAATTGTCCTCGTGTCTGAAGGACCAGCCAATCGCGTGGGGCAGTTGCTGGCCAATGAGCGCAAGCGCACATCGCGCTGGGTTCCCGATATGCCGATTCATGAAATCCAGAGCGGAAACGACGAAGGTCAGATTCCGCTGCGCAAACTGAACTCCACGGTGATGAAGTTGCCGCGCGTATTGCGCCCCGAGGAAGTCACCACCACGCGCAAGCGGCTCGAAGCGGTGTCGACTCCGCCGATGCCCATTCCCAAGGGCCCGCTTCCTAAGAGCACGAAACTCGGAAAGAGTGCCCGCGGGTAACGAGCTCTAGCGAGCCTTCACACAGACCGACCCCACCGCTTTGTCATGAAGTCCCCGACTGTCGCGGTCCCACACCACCGCAGGAACCACTAGGCACAGCAGCGCCGCGCGCACGCATGCGCGACCCAACCCGAGCCGTGAACCGTCAACGCGCACCACAGACAAGCCCACGATGCGCTGGCCGAACGATGAACTCGCGAGCCAGGTGAACACCGCAACCTCGAGTCCGAACACCACGAGCACCATCAGGCTGTAGCCCGAATTCGTCCCCGACGCATTTGCAGACGTCGGCACGAGGTTCGAAAAAGCCAGTCGTACGAGCAGGAGGCTGGCCACCCAGTCGATCATCAGCGCACCGAGCCGACGGCCGAAGCCGGCGACCGAACCCGGTCCTTCCGCGGGAAGCCCGAGGCGCTCACCGCGGTAGCCGAAATCGACCCCCTGGTTTTCCAGCGCCTCACGGGGGCCCGAAAGCCAGGAACTCACATCACGACGGTCAACCACACCCCTACGCTACGGGGACCACCTCCAACCCGCCATCTCGACTGCGGTAACCCGCGTGAGACGTAACACAGGCGAAACAACCCCCTTACGGCGAGGAAATAGCGGCTGGTTAGGTTGTGATCAAGGCCGTGGACGACCACGGAAATTGCCCCCAGGCTGGCTCACGTTGAGCAGGCCCCGCGAGGAGGACGGATGTTTAGCAACGCCGACGAGGTGCTCAAGTACATTAAGGACAACGACGTCATGTTCGTCGATGTTCGCTTCTGCGACCTTCCTGGAGTGATGCAGCACTTCAACGTGCCTGCCAAGAGCGTCGACGCCACGTTCTTCGAGGTTGGCCAGATGTTCGACGGATCATCAATCCGCGGCTTCCAGGCCATTCACGAGTCGGACATGAAGCTCATCCCCGACCCCACCACCGCGTACATCGACCCCTTCCGTGCCGAGAAGACGCTGATCATCAACTTCTCGATCCTCGACCCCTTCACCGACGAGCCCTACAGCCGCGACCCCCGTCAGGTTGCTGCCAAGGCGCAGGCGTACCTCGCCAGCACCGGCATCGCCGACACCGCGTTCTTCGCACCCGAGGCCGAGTTCTACATCTTCGACAACGTGCGCTTTGAGACCAAGCAGAACGCCGGCTACTACTACATCGACTCAGTCGAAGGCGCCTGGAACACCGGTCGCGAAGAAGAGGGCGGCAACCTCGGCTACAAGCCTCGCTACAAGGGTGGCTATTTCCCCGTTCCCCCTGTCGACCACATGGCCGACCTACGCGACGCCATGTGCGTCTCGCTCGACCAGGTGGGTCTCGACGTTGAGCGCGCGCACCACGAGGTCGGCACCGCTGGCCAGCAGGAAATCAACTACCGCTTCGCCTCGCTGCTCCAGTCGGCCGACGACGTCATGAAGTTCAAGTACGTCGTCAAGAACGTCGCGTGGGAGGCCGGCAAGACCGTCACCTTCATGCCCAAGCCGCTCTTCGGCGACAACGGTTCAGGTATGCACGTGCACCAGTCACTGTGGAAGAACGGCGAGCCCCTGTTCTACGACGAAAGCGGCTACGGCGGCCTGTCTGACATGGCGCGCTGGTACGTCGGTGGCTTGTTGCACCATGCCCCCGCACTGCTCGCATTCACCAACCCCACCGTGAACAGCTACCACCGTTTGGTGCCTGGCTACGAAGCGCCGGTCAACTTGGTGTACTCGCAGCGCAACCGGTCGGCCTGTATCCGTATCCCGATTACCGGCACCAACCCGAAGGCCAAGCGCATCGAGTTCCGCTGCCCCGATCCTTCAAGCAACCCGTACCTCGCCTTCTCGGCGATGCTGATGGCAGGCCTCGACGGCATCAAGAACAAGATCGAGCCGCCGCTGCCCGTCGACAAGGACCTCTACGAGCTTCCGCCGGACGAAGCCCGTGGCATCCCGCAGGTACCTGCTTCACTTCCCGCCGTGCTCGACGCACTCGAAGCCAACCACGACTTCCTGCTTGAAGGTGGCGTCTTCACCCCCGATCTGATCGAGACCTGGATCGACTTCAAGCGCACTCACGAGGTTGACCCGATTCGTCTGCGCCCGCACCCACACGAGTTCGAGCTCTACTACGACATCTGAGTTATCCCATCGACAACGGCTCGGTTCCCTTCGGGGAGCCGAGCCGTTGTCGTTGTTTGTGCCTGAGGCGCGAACTAGCCGATATAGCGCGTCAGTTGCGATCGTTCGTCGTCAGTGAATGGAAGCGAGCCGCGAGTCTCTCCGCTCCACTTGACTGACACCACCCGCGCGGTCGTCACCAACTCCCCCGATGGCAGTCGAATCTCCTCGCGCGTCGTCAGACTGGAGTTTCCGATTTTCTCGACGGCGACGCTGACGTGCACCGCCTTGACGTCTAGCCGCACTTCAGCCTTGAAGTCAATCTCGATGCGCACCACGACGTACTCCGGGCCAAGGTTGAGCACGTCCGAATACAGAGCGTCTCTGGCTTGCTCCAGGTAGGTCAGGAACACGGCGTGATTCACATGTCCCAACGCGTCGCCGTCGCGCCAACGCGTCACCACGGTTCGTTCAAAGAACTCACTCACTGACGAACCGCCCTTCTTCGCCGATACCTCAGTGTTTTGACGCCATTGCTTTCGACAGATGCTTTCCAGCCGAGACTACTAGTCGCACCTGGCGGTCCTTGTGCACGCTGAGTTCTTCCACCGAGCCCGTGATGGAGATCGCCGCAATGGCCACCCCGTGCTGATCCAACACCGGAGCCGCGACCGAGGCCATCTTGTACATCACTTCTTCACGCGCAGTGGAATAACCCACGCGCCGAACTGCCGCAAGTTCCTCACGAAACCGTGCCGCGTTGTTGATCGTGTGGGTGGTGTACACAGGGAAGCCCGCCGCTATACGCGCTTGCGCCGCTTCGGGATCATAGGCGCAGAGAGCCTTCCCAGACGATGTCGCATGCAGCGGCCACCGGCGGCGGTACTCAGACATCACCTGCATACCCCGCAAGGTAGGAAGTCGCTCAAGGA
Source organism: uncultured bacterium (assembly GCA_903927265.1). GTDB lineage: Bacteria > Actinomycetota > Actinomycetes > S36-B12 > CAIYMF01 > CAIYMF01. The sequence continues at coordinate 29,432 of CAIYMF010000296.1, forward strand.
AGAGAGTGTCCGTGCCTTGAGCGATTGAAAGGTGCACGGTCCAACCGCTCACCTCGCGCAACTCCTCAAGCATGGTGAGCGAGCGGCGACGCAACTCAAGTCGACTGACCGCCAAATGACCCAACTCGAACAGGTGGAGGCCAAGCCGGTAGCGTCCCGTCGGCACACTTTGCTCAATCAGACCGCGTGAAGCCAGGGTGGTCAGCAACCGGTGCGCCGTGCTCTTGGCAACGCCGAGCCGGCGCGCAACCTCGGATACCCCAAGTTCCTCATCAACAGCGAAGCAGTCGAGCAGATCGAGGGCATGTGCGACCGACTTCAGGCCGCCCTCAACATCTGACTCCACACTCAACAGCGTAGGGAGAAAAGGTGCGGGGGCAACAGGTCTTCTGTCACCCCCGCCACCTCACTGGGCTGCGGTCAGGTGGCGACCGTCAGGAAGCGGTCGTTGAGTTCGCGCTGGTGGTAGAAGATCGCCTTACCGAGCTGGTCAGGCGTCCACACCACGGTGGGGCGGTCGCGGAAGCAGCGGTAGCCGCCCGAGAACGTCTCATTGCGGTTACCCGCGGGGTCGAAGAAGTAGATCGTCGTTCCGCGGGTGATGCCATGGCGGGTTGGGCCGATGTCGATCGGCGTGTCGTCCATCGCGAAGATATCGGCCGCGTGAAGAATGTCGCTCCAGCCACGCATCTCAAATGCAAAGTGGTGAATCTTGTTCTCCGGCGCCTCGAGCAGTGCGATGTCGTGGTTCGACTCACCAATCGTCAGCCACGTGGCGATCGTGTGTGCGTCGTCGTCGAGCGAGGTCTGAACCCGCTCCGTCGCCCACATGCCAGTGCACTCCATGAAGAACTTCTCAATGCCCGCGACATCGTCAACCCACAGCAGTGCGTGGTCGAGACGAGGGGCACCGATGCCCACCATGTGCCGCGGGAATGCATCGGGGTTGTGGGTTCCAACCTCAAGGCCCCAGGCGGTCATCTGGCTGTAGAACTCGATCTGGTGTCCGGTCGGAAGCGTGACGCGAATGCCGTCGCCAACCTCAGGGTTTTCGCCGGCAACCATACGCTCAACGGGGTATCCGTAGGCAATCGCCTTTGTCTCAATGTCTGCAACGTCTTCAGGCTTTTCACACTTGAATCCGCACTTGACGTAGCCGACGCCACCCTCTTCGATCACGACCGAGTGGTGGTCCCACTCATCCCAACCCTTGTAGTAGACCCGGCCGTCCTGCTCCAGGGTCTGGTAGAGCCCAACCGTGTTTGCATAGTGATCCTTGGCCTCAGCCAAGTCAGTCACTCGCACATGCATGTAGCCCATTCGCATGACAGCCATGTTGTCGGTCCTTTCGCTTTTCGAGAGTTCGATTGAGTGAAGTTCAGCCCGTTCGCGATGCCGCGTAGAGCGCCATCAGAGTGCTCACGCGACGCAGATCGTCGTCCTCGCGCATCGCAATGGATACATCCGTAACAGCGACGGCCCGACAACTCAGGCACGTCCCTCCGGCTCGTTCGGACTCGCTGAGAACGCTGTCCGCGACGGGGCGGTTATAGAAGACTTCTCCTTGCAGCAGATCAACTTTGCAGATTGCGCACCCACCTCGCCGACAGCCAATGCGATACGCAAAACCGTTGCGGTAGAGGCCTTCGAGGATGGTTTCATCGTCGCGCAGTTCAACGCTGACGCCATGGGCCTCGACGGTGAGCTTGGGCACGTGACCCCCTCATGTCTGGTCAAGGCTCGCGCCTGCGAACCACCCTGCAATCGCAAGTTAGACCCGCGCCGCGGCGACCGACGGTGCCGTTCCTTTCCATGGAACGAAACGAAAAAGTCGGGACCTAGGTCCTGACTTCTTCCATTCGTTCCGGATGCTGGAACGTGCCTGATGATGTCGTGGGCGACCCCAATAGACATAACCCGTCGGCATCCGCCGATCCCTTTCTTGGGGGCATGAGTGACACCCTTCATGATGCGAGTCGCCGAGTTACTCGGCACAGAAGTTGATCCAGATGATTTGCCGACGCCTGCGACCCGACCGTCGGTACTACGGCCTGTTGGTAAGGGCAATGACATACAAATTGCCTACCGCGGGCTCACCGAACAGCTGGTGTGCGAAGTCAATGCGGTGCTCCCCGCTGAAGACGACCACATGAGTTTGGTTGACGACATCATCGGAAACGAAATGATCTTCTCGGTGTTCTACCGAGGACGCGCAGCTGTCGTTTCGACCGTCTTTGGTGAGGGCAAGGCCTACGGCCGCGTCGTTGCCGACGGCCTCGATAACTCAGAGCCCCGCGAATTGGCGAGCCCCGATTCAGTACAAGACCTTCTCTTGCTGTTACTGCTCGAGTCCGACACACCACGCCATCCGGCACACCAGCACTAAGCGCGTACCCCACCCAGGAGGTGAGCATGCAATTCGAACTACGAACACAGGTAATTGAACCTCGACGCAAGACATTTTCGAATCTTGTGCGTAGGTATGGAGATCGGCCCGCCTCCCGGTACGAAGAGGGATCGGTTGATATTCAGGCGACCGAGAATTTCCACTACCGCCCGCTCTGGGCTCCCGACAAGGAACTTTACGACCCCACGTACACGGCCTTCCGGCTGACTGACCCGTACTCATTCCTTGATCCGCGTCAGCTCTACTACGCACCGTACGTGCAGTCACGGGCCGCGAGTGGTGAAGCATTCTCCAAGTCTCTCGACTACGTCGACTCTCGTGGCTTGCTCACCAAGTTGCCTGACGGCTGGGCCGCGATCGTCGGCGAACTGCTGCTCCCCCTCCGTCACTACGAGGCCGGAGCCGAACTCATCTCCATTGAGGGTTCCCGCTTCGCCTACGGCACCACCATCGATCAGGCGTGCACCTACGCTGCCTTCGACCGCATCGGTAACGCGCAGAGCTTGTCCCGCGTTGGCATCGTGTTCAACGATGGCCACGCACACGCGTTGGCCGAAGCCAAGGAGAAGTGGCTAGACGACCCCGCGCTGCAGGGTCTTCGCCGTTTAATCGAGGAACTGCTGATTGAACGCGACTACGCCAAGGAACTCATCGCACTCGATCTGTGCGACCAGTTGCTGTACGCGGTGCTCTACACGCACCTCGACGAAGCTGCACTGATGGGTGGCGCGGGCGCCTACAGCCTGATTGCCCAGCACTTCTCAACCTGGTTCCTCGACCAGCGTCGTTGGATCGACCAACTCGTCAAGGTCTGGTTCGCCGACCCCGAGTTTGCAGAGACGAACAAGGCCGCATTCAACGATGTTCTTGACCGTCGTTGGAGCCAAATTGTTGAGGCGGTCACCGACTACTCGGCCGCCCTCGATTCCAGAGTCGACACCGGCGCCGTCGCCGCGACTTCAGCGAACGCTGCTGCCGTCGCTGCCCGACTTGGCGAACTCGGCCTCACAGTGCCAGGAGGAAAGTGATGAGCGTCGTAGCCGCACCACGTCCCGTAGGCGTTGACCTGCAGGAAAATGAGGAGACCCGAGCCATCGTCGAGGCGATCGAAGCTGACAACGATGACCTCACTGTGCGTCACATGCCCGGCATCGTCCGACTGACCAAGGAAGGTCAGTTGGTGATCAACCAGGAGAGTGTCGAGGGGCGACTTGGACGCCCGTGGGAGACCCACGAATTCCAGCTGGCCATGATCTCGTACTTCGGCGAGTTCGTTGAGTGGGATGACGATCGCATCGTCATCGCCTGGAAGCACTGAGGAGAAACGCTGATGACCGTTCCTACCCAGAAGCCCGCCCGCAAGCTCACGATGCAGCAGCGGTACGCGGCGCTCACCCACGATCTCGACTGGGACCCGACGTATGTCGCCGAGGAAGAGATCTATCCCTTCACCACCTTCGAGGGCATCAAGGTCCACGACTGGTCAAAGTGGGAGGACCCCTTCCGTCTGACGGTTGAGGCCTACAACAAGTACCAGGCGGAGAAGGACCGTCGCCTGTACGCCGTCCTCGACGGTTTCGCACAGAGCCAAGGTCAGCTGAGCCTGACCGAAGGTCGCTACATGAATGCGATGAAGATCTTCCTGCAAGGCATCCCGTCCGGCGAGTACCAGGCGCACCGCAACTTCTCGCACCTCGCTCGCTACTTCAACGGCCCCGGAGCGCGATTTGCATCGCTGTGCCAGAGCATGGACGAGTTGCGTCACGCGCAGACGGAAATTCACACGCTGTCGCACTACAACAAGTACTTCGGCGGCATGCACGACTGGAACAAGATGAGCGACCGCGTGTGGTACCTGTCGGTACCGAAGTCGTTCTTCGACGACGCTGGTACTGCCGGCCCGTTCGAATGGCTGATCGCCATCGGGTTCTCGTTCGAGTACCTGTTGACGAACTTGCTGTTCGTACCGTTCATGTCGGGCGCGGCCTTCAACGGCGACCTGCCCACGATGACCTTCGGTTTCTCGGCTCAGTCCGACGAAAGTCGTCACATGACGCTGGGCCTCGAGGGCATCAAGTTCATGCTCGAGCAGGACGAAGACAACCTGCCCATCGTTCAGGCATGGCTCGACAAGTGGTTCTGGCGCGGTTACCGTCTCATCGCTCTGGTCGCCGGAATGATGGACTACATGCTTCCCAAGCGGGTCATGAGCTGGAAAGAAGCCTTCGAACTGTACTTCGAGGAGCAGATGCTCAATGGTCTGTTCAAGGACCTCGAGTACTACGGCATCAAGCCTCCGCGCCACGTGCAGTGGGCAATCGATGAGAAGGAAATCCTGTCGCACCAGGTGTACTGGGTTCTCTACCAGTTCAGCCACGCAGCAGCCTTCACCACCACGATTCCCAACGAAGAAGACCAGGCGTGGCTCGAATCGGCCTACCCCGAAACGTGGCCAGTGTTCAAGTCGGTCGTGTGGGACAAGGCGCAGCGTGTGGTTGACTCCGGCGGTCGCTACTTCAACCCCGGTCTGCCCCAGTTGTGTCAGATCTGTCAGATCCCGATGGGCTTCACCGAGCCTGGCAACCCGTTGGTGCAGTGCCAGCGCCACTCGATCTACGAGGGTGAGCGCTACGACTTCTGCTCCGATGGCTGCCAGTGGATCTTCGATCGCGAGCCGGAAAAGTATGTGCAGGCGTGGCTTCCGGTGCACCAGATCTACCAAGGCAATTGCGGAGGGCCGACGCTCCCCGACGTTGCAGTCTGGTACGGGCTCGAACCCGGAGACGCCGGTGAGTACATCGGTTCGATGGACCACCAAGACTGGCTCAAGTGGCACGCATCATCGATCAAGGAGGGCTGATCCATGGCTGTTGTGGCGATCAGTGACTACAAGTTCCCGTCGAAGTCACGTCAGGAACTTTACGGAGATGACCAACTCGTCCACCTGTGGTGGAAGGGCAATCCCTACTTCGTCGCCGCCTCCTGCTTCCGCTTCCCCAAGGCAATGCCATTCGGCGACTTGGTGGAATTGTGCAAGGGGTTCTTCTCGGCAGATCCTGACTTGGATCCAACTGCGTTCGACAGTGTCCAGTGGGTCATTGACGACAAGCCGGTGACTCCCGACTTGGGCGCCTCTCTTGAGGCGAATGGGGTCGGACACAAGAGTCTGGTGCAGTTCAGCATCTGACAGATGTGCACACCTCGCGGCGCCCGGTAGGTGAACTGCCGGGCGCCGCGGCACGCTTGACCGCACTACTCGAAGTCACAGCACGCATGGAGGCCAGAATGACCACCGAGTACCGCATCACGGTTGAGCCCCTGGGGCGCGAGATTACCTGTCGTGACGATCAGACGATCCTCGATGCATGCCTCCGCGCCGGTGTGTGGGTTCCTCATTCGTGCACCCACGGCACGTGCGCTACGTGCAAGGCCGAGGTACTTGAAGGCGAGGTCAACCATGGTGAGGCGTCGTCATTCGCCCTGATGGACTTCGAGCGGGAAGAAGGCAAGACCCTCCTGTGCGTGTGCAAGCCCCTGTCCGACGTCATCATCGAAGCCGATGTCGATGCCGACGACGCTATTGAAGTGCACCCGGTGCAAGACTTCGTCGGCACTGTTGTTTCGATGGACGAAGTCGCACTCGACACGCGCCGCCTGATCGTTGAACTCGACGCCGACCTCACTTTCAATTCCGGGCAGTACATGTCACTGGCGCTTCCGAATCATCCGGGAGTCACGCGCACCTACTCGATGGCCAATATCCCCACCGAGCCACGACTGCTCGAGTTCCAGATTCGTCGAACACCAGGCGGGCTCGCGACCGACGGCTGGATCTTCGCCGATCTCGCAGTCGGCGACTCGTTCAACCTCAGCGGGCCTTACGGCCGATTCGTCTTGCGAACCGATCGCACCGAGCCGTCCGTACTCATTGCCGGTGGAACCGGCCTTGCGCCCATCGCCTCAATGATTCGGCACACCCTCGAGAACGACGTTGAGGGCATCGGACACATGACGCTGTACCAAGGCGCTCGCACGAAGGCGGGTATCTACGACGTCGAACGATTCCAGGCATTGGCCGACGAATTTCCTGATCGCTTCACCTACCGACCGTGCCTGTCCGAGGAAGATGCCGAAGGCTTCGAGTCGGGCATGGTGACCGATGTACTCAACGAGCATCACGAAACGCTCAAGGGGCACATCGGCTATGTGTGCGGACCGCCCGCCATGGTGGAGGCCTCGCTGAAGACGTTGATGCTCAAGCGACTCTTTCCACGCGACATCTACAAGGAAGAATTTCTCGACGCGAGTGCCGCGGCCACGCAAATCCGTTCGCCACTCATCAAGCGCTAGGGGTACCGATGAAGGTCGAAGGCCGCGTCCACCATCCGCGCGAACTTCCTGTCACCGTGGTGGTGTCGCGGCGACCGACTCCAGGCAAGGAACAGCCGCTTGTTCAATGGGCGAACGACGTGGTCGAAGTCGCCAGCACATTTCCAGGCCATCTGAGCGCCGAGGTCTACCCACCGTCGATGCCAGACCGCCCTGATTTGGTCATCGCCTTCTCCTTCTCAAGTGCCGCAACCCTCAGCGTGTGGGAGCACAGTGCCGAACGCAGTGACTGGCTTGGCCGTTCAGCGCCTCTTGTAGAAGGCGAGGCGAGGGCCCACGCAGTGAGTGGATTCGAGGGGATCTTCTCGCCCAGCCTTCACGCAATGTCCAGCCCGCCACCGAGATGGAAAAGTGCCGCCGTCATCGCACTCGCGCTCTATCCGGCGTCGCTACTCATCAGTTGGCTGATAGTTCCGCAGTTGATGTCACTGCCGGTAGCGGTACGTGTACTCATCACGACTGCACTCGTCGTGCCGTTTATGGTCTGGGTGGGCGTTCCGTGGCTCACCAAACGGCTGAGCGGCTGGCTACAGAAACCTCGCTAGGTGTTACCCGGAAGTCATCAACTTCCGATTCGCTCCCAGCCACGTCGCGGTGCTTGTGCCGCATTCTGCGGGTCACGGCTGCGATACACCACGTACGGCCGCGACAGGTATCCAACAGGCGCGCTGAATATATGCACCAAGCGAGTGAAAGGAATGATCGCGAAGAGAAGCATCGCGAGCACCGCATGCACCTGGAATGAAACGGGAGCCGCCGTCATGCCGTTTGCATCGGGGTTGAACACGAATAGGCTGCGGAACCACACGGATACGGTTTCGCGGTAGTTGTAGCCGCCCGGATAGGCACCGGTGATGTTGAGCAAGTTGATGGCGATGGTGTTGAAGGCACCTATCAGTACCACCGCCCCCAACATGACGTACATCAACTTGTCCATACGTGTCGTCACCGTGAAGACACGACCCACCGTTCGCCGGCGGTAGATCAGAATCACTAGGCCCACAACAACCATCACGGCCGCGATCACCCCTAACGTGACCGCCACCACGTGGTAGAGCTGCTCGCTGATTCCGACTGCTGATGTCCAACCCTCGGGGATGAGAAGACCAATGACGTGCCCACCCAACGCCATGAGGATTCCGAAATGGAAGAGCGGACTTCCGATGCGCAACAAGCGTGACTCGTACATCTGCGACGACCGCGTCGTCCAGCCGTACTTGTCGAAGCGGTATCGCCACACCATCCCCACGACAAAAGCAACAACGCAGACGTAGGGCAACACAATCCAGACCAGGGTTTGTATAGCGGTCATGTTCGTGCTCCCACTCGAATCGACTCAACCGGAAAGAACGGGGTCAGACCCACCATCTCTGTGGGAGGTCCACTCGCAGCCAATTCGGCGGCATTCTGTGCCTCGATACCCCGCGGGACCACGTGCAGCAACGCGGCTGCCACGTTGGCATAGGCAGACTCGAACCCACGAAGGGCATGCTCAAGGAGTTCGAGCCCCGCCCGGTGTTGACCAAGAATCTCAAGTGCCTGATCAAGGTCACCCACCGCGCCAAATTCGAGTACTACCGGGAGGAAATCCGGCAACTCTGTGGGGTCAATCGCGAATCCCGCACGCTGGTACGCCTCTTTGAAACCCACCAGCGCCATCCCTCGTCCACGGGTGTCACCATTGAGAAAGTAGGTGAGGTACAGGCATGCCTTGCGACGACGGTCAAAGATTTCGACGTAATGTTCCTGCGCCTTGAGCACATCGGTGGCCGACAGCCACTGCACAAACGACTCAATTTCCGCGCCGGCTTGGTCAGGCAATTCACCGATAGTGCTACGCAGCAACGCAAGTCGCTCCACTGTGCACTGGTCCGGGTAACTCAAGAGCATCGAACATGCCGCCAGCAACCGCCGCGTCGAAATGGACTCACTCGCGGGCGTCTGAGTGTGAAGTGAGTTCTTCATCGTTCTCCACCTGCCTCGGGCAGTCCTGCATGCTGATCTGCCGAGGCACGCTGTTTGGCGAGGTGGAAGCTCTCAATTGATACCGGAATAGGACCCTTGCGATCGACGTGAGCACCCTGCATTCCTGGACCCCCGTCGTAGTCCAATGAACATCCTGGTGTTTCTTCCAGCGCTTCTGCTGCTTCACGATGAGCCGCAGGTATTACATACCGGTGTTCGTATTTCGCAATCGCGAGCAGGCGATACATCTCGTAGAGATCCTCACCCTCAAGACCCACAGACTGCGCGATCGATTCGTCAGGATCGCGACCGAGATTAATGTCGCGCATGTATGAACGCATGGCCGCCAGCCGTCGCAGTACCCCGTCGACCACTGCGACATCCCCCGCAGTCATGAGGTTCGCGAGGTACCCGATCGGAATACGCATCGCCTCAATTGCGGCGAAGAGAATGCCTTGATCCTCTGCGTCGTGCCCCGTATTCGCCAACGCGTCAACTACGGGTGAAAGCGGCGGGATATACCACACCATCGGCATGGTGCGGTATTCAGGATGCAGCGGCAACGCAAGGCGGTACTTCTTTGCCAGGGCGTAAACCGGTGACTTCTGCGCAGCCTCGATCCAATCTTCGGCGATTCCGTCGCGTCGGGCTTGCTCAATGACATCGGGATCGTTGGGGTCGAGGAGGAGATCGAGTTGAGCCTCGTAAAGGTCCTGCTCGTTTTCTACCGAAGCGGCGGCCAACACCTTGTCAGCGTCGTACAAGAAGAGCCCGAGGTAACGCAGCCGACCCACACAGGTTTCTGAACACACGGTCGGCTGGCCAACCTCAATGCGCGGGTAGCAGAGGGTGCACTTCTCAGCCTTGCCTGTTCGGTGATTGAAGTAGACCTTCTTGTAGGGACACCCCGACACACACATACGCCACCCGCGGCACATGTCTTGATCAACGAGGACGATGCCATCTTCTGACCGCTTGTACATCGCACCTGACGGACACGAGGCAACACACGAAGGGTTCAGACAGTGTTCGCAGATTCGAGGCAGGTAGAACATGAAGGCCTTCTCGAACTCGAACGAGACCTGGTCTTCAATACCTTTGAGCATGGGATCCTTGTGGCCGTTTTCGGTTGCGCCACCGAGATCATCGTCCCAGTTAGCCCCCCAACGAATCTCCATGTCCTTGCCAGTGATCATCGACTTGGGTCGGGCAACGGGAACAGTATCCATCGGAGGCGCGCTGATGAGGGTGTCGTAGTCGTAGGTCCACGGCTCGTAGTAGTCATCGAGCCCGGGCAATTTCGGGTTACTGAAGATCGACGCCAGTCGCTTCAGACGCCCGCCCGACTTCAATCGAAGGGCGCCTCGCCGGTTGAGCTGCCAGCCACCCTTCCAGCGCTCTTGATCCTCATACCGACGGGGATATCCCTGACCTGGCCGAGTTTCAACGTTGTTGAACCACACATACTCAACGCCACGACGATTAGTCCACGTCTGCTTGCATGTCACTGAACACGTGTGACACCCAATGCACTTGTCGAGGTTCATGACCATGCCCACCTGAGCCATGATTCTGGTCATCAGTACTGAACCTCCTGCGAGCGGCGACGAATCGTGGTGACTTCATCACGCTGATTGCCAGTGGGACCGTAGTAGTTGAATCCGTACGACAGTTGGGCGTAACCACCGATGAGATGGGTGGGTTTGATCAGAAGTCGGGTGAGCGAGTTGTGAATGCCCCCGCGCTTACCGGTCTTCTCGACCCGAGGAACACCGATGGTGCGGTCCTTCGCGTGATACATGTAGACGGTGCCTTCGGGCATGCGGTGCGAGACCACAGCTCGTGCGACGACAATGCCGTTACGGTTGTGCGCTTCGATCCAGTCGTTGTCTTTGACACCGATCTTCTCCGCGTCTTCCTTGCTCATCCAGATGTCAGGGCCACCACGAGAGAGCGCGAGCATGAAGAGGTTGTCCTGGTATTCGGAGTGAATCGACCACTTGGAGTGCGGGGTGAGGTAGCGCACGACAACATGGGATTCACCATGCTCGCCGATCGTTGGGTAGCCGGCCAGTGCCGCCAGATTCAACGGCGGCCGATACGTCGGGAAACATTCACCCACTTCCGAAATCCAGTCATGATCGATAAAGAAATGCTGCCGACCCGTAAGGGTATGCCAGGGTTTGCCTCGCTCGACATTGATCGTGAAGGGCGAGTATCGCCGGCCACCGTGCTCACTTCCCGACCACTCCCACGACGTGATCACCGACTGCGGCCGACTCTGGGTATCGGCGAACGTAATCTGCTTGCCCTCGTGCTCGCGAGCAAGATCAGCAAGTTCAACACCGGTGCGCGCTTCGAGTGCCTGGAAACCAGCCACGGCGATCGCCCCATTCGACACGCCCGAGAGCGTCAGGATGGTCTCGCATGCTTGCTCGGCAGTTTTGAGTAACGGCCGACCATCAGCCACACCACCTCGGGCAACGCCATTCATCGTGCGCAGATAGTCGACGGAGTTCTGCTGCTTGAGTGTGACGCCCTTCACGACTGTGCCGAGGTTTTCAACATTGGGACCGAGCGCTGTCATCATCTCTGCGATCTCGCCGTAGTTGCGAGTCACGACCGCCAGACTCGGCATTGTCTTTCCCGGAATTGCTTCACACTCCCCCGCACGCCAGTCGAGCACTCGTCCGCCCGGTTGACCAATCTCAGTCGGAGTGTCGTGTGTCAGCGGTGTTGCCACTACGTCGGTCTGCACGCCTAGCCGAGGACCTGCCATTTCGCTGAACACTTCGGCCAGTCTGGTGAAGGTGTCGTAGTCGCTTCGTGCCTGCCACGGTGGCGCAATCGCGGCATTGAAGGCGTGAATGTAGGGGTGCATGTCGGTGGAGGCAATGTCGTACTTCTCGTACCACGTAGCAGCGGGAAGTAGCACGTCACTGAATAGACCCGTGCTTGTCATGCGGAAGTCGAGCGAGACAAGGAGATCGAGTTTGCCCACAGGGGCTTCGTCGTGCCAGACCACATCCGCGGGACGCTTCTCGGGCGGAGACTCCTCAGCAGCAAGTGCTGCATCCGTGCCGAGCAGGTGGTGCAAGAAGTACTCATTACCTTTGCCAGACGAGCCGAGGAGGTTTGCTCGCCACACAGTCAGAACCCGGGGGAAGTTCTCCGGTGCATCCGGATCCTCAACAGCGAATTTCATCCGGCCAGAGGTAAGTTCATCCACCACATAGTCGGCAGGCGACAAGCCTGCCTTCTGCGCGTCACCCGCCAACGTCAATGGATTGCGGTCAAACGTCGGCGAGCCTGGAGTCCAACCCATCCGGACCGCCTGCGCCAATGTGTCGGCACACGACTTGCCCGCAAACTGACCAGTTCCCAACGGGGTGGCAATGTCATCTGCACCAAAGGCGTCATAGCGCCATTGATCGGTATGCAGATACCAGTACGAGGTACCGGCCATCTGCCGCGGAGGACGTGACCAGTCCAAACCAAACGCGAGCTGGGCCCAGCCGGTGAATGGTCGGGCCTTTTCTTGGCCGACGTAATGAGCCCAGCCACCACCGTTCTTGCCTTGGCACCCGGTGAGTAAGACCAACGCGATGATGGCCCGGTAGGTCGCGTCGGAGTGGTACCAGTGATTGGTGCCCGCTCCCAAGGTGATCATCGAACGACCACCCGACTGTTCAGCGTTGAGTGCGAACTCACGAGCGACGCGAGTCACTGTCTCAGCGGGCACTGAGGTGATCTCTTCTTGCCAGGCCGGCGTGTACAGGCTCGATGCGTCGCCGTATTCACCGGCCCACTCTCCCGGTAGACCCACGCGGCCGACCCCGTACTGGGCAAGCAACAGGTCGTACACCGTCGTGACGAGCCGATCACCAATGCGCCGCACCGGAACGCCGCGACGAATGATCGATCCTTGTTCGGATCCAGCATCACCGATGTCGAATCGCGGCAGGTCAACTGCAACTGACTCACTGTTGTCGCTGAATAGCGATAACACCGGTTCGATGCCATCGAGGTTGAGATTCCACTTGCCCATGCCGGACTCGTTGTGGCGGAATCCAATCGAGCCGTGTGGAATCACCGGTGCATCCGTGCGCCCGTCGATCAGAGCGGGCTTCCATTCGGCCGCATCTTCCTCGACACCGAGATCAGCCGCAGTGACAAAGCGATCAGGAACCCACGCGTCTTCACGCTGTCGCAATGAGACGAGGAACGGCAGATCGGTGAAGCGCCGCGAGTAATCCATGAACATCGGCACCTGCCGCTGCACATAGAACTCCTTGAGAATCACGTGACCCATCGCCATGGCCAGCGCACCGTCAGTTCCTGGTGCTGCAGGCATCCATTCGTCGGCAAACTTGGTGTTGTCTGCATAGTCGGGACTGACTGTCACAACTTTCTGACCCTTGTACCGAGCCTCGGTCATGAAGTGCGCATCCGGCGTCCGCGTCGTCGGAATATTGGAACCCCACATGATGAGGTAACTGGCGTTCCACCAGTCGGCCGACTCAGGGACGTCGGTTTGGTCACCCCAGATCTGCGGCGATGCGATGGGCAAGTCGGCATACCAGTCGTAGAACGAGAGCATCGTTCCGCCGATCAATGACGTGTACCGCGCACCCGCAGCGTGCGATGCCATCGACATCGCCGGAATAGGCGAGAATCCCGCGACACGGTCAGGTCCGAACTTGGCAATGGTATGGATCTGGGCGGCCGCCACTATTTCCAGAGCCTCATCCCACGAAGCCCGCACTAGACCACCGCGCCCACGCTGCGAGTGATACCGGCGCCGCGATTCCTCATCGTCAGCGATAGCTGCCCACGCCTTGACGGGGTCACCCTCATTGGCGATCTTGGCCGCGCGGTACATCTCGAGGAGCACCCCGCGCACATAGGGATAGCGCACGCGGGTCGGCGAGTACGTGTACCAACTGAACGCCGCGCCTCGCGGGCAGCCGCGCGGCTCATACTCCGGTGAATCCGGACCGACAGACGGGTAGTCGGTCTGCTGGGTCTCCCACGTAATGATGCCGTCCTTGACGTACACCTTCCATGAACACGATCCCGTGCAGTTCACTCCATGTGTCGAGCGCACAATGCGGTCGTGAGACCAGCGGTCACGGTAGAAGATGTCACCTTCACGGCCTCCCACTTCGTGTACCACTCGATGATCGGGCGAGACATCCGAGCGAGTGAGAAACGAGCGGGCTGAAATGAGGCCATCAACAATGGGATCGTCAATGCGGTTCGTGGTGCTCACGTGATTACTCCTGCTCGGTAGTCGACACCTGCGCGAAGGCAGGGGCGGGGGCCGGCCTGATATCGGGCCGGTCAAGCTGCACGACGCACAAATCCCCCTTGACGAAGATGTCCAAACGTCGCACTCTGACACCCGCGTCGATTTCTCCGAAGAAGCCCGTGAGCATCTCGTGGTGCACCCGACAGATCGAGCGGTCTTCGCGGGCCATTTCCAAGAATGGGCACACAGGCAGGTAGAGCCGGTCACCAAGCGGATCGGTGCTCGTCTCAAAGCCCAGGACCTCCAGTCCGTCAATGGCCAAATCAATGGACTCGTCCGGAGTCACTGTCGAGGGGTTTCCCGCCTTCTCTCGCTGTGCCCGCGCAAGCCGACGGCCAGCCGCCAATCCCGGGGTATCGCCGGGCCGGCCCGCATCGGCACCCGCCGCGAGTTCGGCCGCCAGTGTTCGGTACGGGTCGTGGGCCGTTACTTCAGGAACCGCGCGATAGAGCAACTTGGGACGCCCCGGAACGGTGCGGCGCTCGGAGATGGACTCGACGCGCCCCATATCGACCAGGAGCGACAGATGCGACCGCACCGTGTTGGCGTGCAGTTCGGTCGCCGCCACTATCTGGGCCACCGTCAGAGGGTCAGCAGAGCCGACCACATAGTCGAGGACTCGACCACGTGAGGTATCAGTCGCGGTGTCATGTCGCTTGGGCGCATTTACCACTCGAATCCCTCACTCCTGTTATTTATGTGTCACTTGTGAATTAACCCGACTACGACGGTACACCTCACGAAATCACGCTGACACTACCTACGTGATGTGTCGTACGTCATGTAAAAAACTGCCTTTCGACCTTAGACGCGCCACTCAGAGGCGTCTTTACTCATAAGCAGAATAGTAAATAACAAAGGAGTTGAGATGAGCGTGACTACGGCTGACGGCCCCGACGAAAACGAGCTCCCTGCGCCCGGCCGCTACCGCGTCCTCGTCACGTCGACCATCGCCTTTACGTTGATGTTCGCTGTCTGGCTGCAGTTTGGAATCCTGGGAATTCCCATCCAGAAGGAGTTCGGCCTCTCCGATACCGCCTTCTACTGGCTCACCGCGCTACCGGTTCTCAACGGCGCCATCTGGCGTCTGGGTACGGGCATTTTGGCCGACCGATGGGGCGGTCGCATCGTGATGACCGCTCTGCTCGTACTCGCCGCCATTCCCACCTACCTCCTCGCTGGCACCCATAACCCGACGTTGCTGTTTGTGCTTGCATTCCTGATCGGCTTTGCCGGTAACTCGTTCAGCGCGGGTATCGCATGGAACAGCGCATGGTTCCCTCGGTCTCAGCAAGGCTTCGCGCTCGGGGTCTTTGGCGCTGGCAACGTCGGTGCCTCCATCACCAAACTGATTGGCCCGGCGATCATTGCCGGCACCGCAGGCGCCGCGTACTTTGGCGGTTTCGTCGGCGGAGGCTGGCGCTTGGTTCCCGTGATCTATGCGGTCGCACTCGTCGTGATGGCAGCGGTGCTGTGGTTCGTTGCCCCCAAGCCCGACCGCACGCCCGGCAAGACAATTCCAGTGAGAGTGCAACTGCTACCCCTCAAGCACATGCGGGTGTGGCGATTCAGCCTCTACTACGTGGCGGTGTTTGGTGCCTATGTCGCACTGTCATCGGCGCTGCCCAAGTACTACGAAGTGCAATACGGAGTTGAGCTTTGGCAAGCGGGACTTCTCACCGCGCTCTTCATTTTCCCCGCCTCCCTGTTGCGACCGCTTGGCGGCTGGATGTCTGACAAAGTGGGCGCTCGTCGCATCATGTACTGGACGTTCGCTCTGATGCTCCTCACCACGGGCGTGCTCATGATGCCCAGCGGTTACATCACCATCGACGTCGCCACCTCCAAATCGGCCGACGGCACCGCGGAGGTCCTCCCATGGCATTTGGGCATGTGGCAATTCACCTTCGTGGTCGTCCTACTGGGCTGCTCGATGGGAATCGGCAAGGCCGCTGTCTACAAACACATTCCTGAGTACTTCCCTCACGACGTGGGTGCCGTCGGCGGACTCGTGGGGATGTTGGGTGCCCTTGGCGGCTTCTTCCTGCTGCCGGTCTTCGGGTATGCGGTTGCTCTCACGGGTATTCCCACGGCCGTGTTCGGGGTGTTGTTCCTGCTCACGCTGGCCTGCTCGATCTGGATGCACCTGACCGTGATTCGCATGCTGCACCGCAACTCCCCCGCACTCACCGACGACTTCGAGCAACCCGTGCTCGTCAGCACGTCAGTCCACTGACATTCCAACAGACCGAGAGGACTAACTACGATGAGCAGCACTTCTACAGAGACGCGCAAGGGCAACGAGTGGTTGACAGACTGGGATCCCGAGGATGAGCAGAAGTGGAATTCCTCGCTCGCCTGGCGCACCCTCACCATCACAACATTCGCCCTGACCCTGGCGTTCAGCACGTGGTTTCTCGCCAGCGCCATTGCGCCGAGCTTGACGAACCTCGGCTTCGACCTCAACAAGACTCAGTTGTACTG
Source organism: uncultured bacterium (assembly GCA_903927265.1). Taxonomy (GTDB): domain Bacteria; phylum Actinomycetota; class Actinomycetes; order S36-B12; family CAIYMF01; genus CAIYMF01. The sequence continues at coordinate 45,988 of CAIYMF010000296.1, forward strand.
GTTGGTCGCCATGCCCGGACTCGCCGGCGGCGCCTTACGCCTGCTCTGGATGTGGCTTCCGCCGGTAATGGGAACTCGCAAGCTCGTCACACTGACAACCGCGCTGCTTCTGATTCCTCTCATTGGTTGGGGTGTGGCCGTTCAGAACCCTGCTACCACGTTTACCACCTTTATGATTCTGGCGTTCCTCTCCGGAATCGGTGGCGGTGCCTTCTCAGGCTTCATGCCCAGCACTTCGTACTTCTTTCCACGTCGCAAGCAAGGAACAGCACTCGGTATCCAAGCGGGTATCGGCAACTTCGGCGTCTCCATTGTGCAATTCGTCACGCCATGGATCATTGGGTTCTCGCTGCTGGGCATCTTGGGAGCTTCGCAGCAGTTTCACGACCCCGCGAAGAACACCAATCGCGCAGTATGGGAGCAGAACGCCGCGTTCATCTACGTTCCGTTTGTCATCGTCGCGGCGATACTCGCGTGGACCATGCTCAAGAGCGTTCCGGTGCGTGCCAACTTCGGTCAGCAACTCGACATCTTCAAGAACGCTGACACCTGGTGGATGACAGCGCTGTATGTCATGACCTTTGGAATCTTCTCTGGACTGTCAGCCCAGTTCGGCCTGCTCATCAAGAATATCTACGGAGCAGGTAACCCCGCCATCGTCGCCACCGCAGCTGATGGTTCAACTTCGGTGCTTGTGCCGGGATACGCCGTACCGCTTGCCTTGACGTTTGCCTTCATCGGTCCACTCGTCGGTGCCGGCGCACGGGTTGCCTTCAGCCCGCTTACCGACAAATACGGTGGAGCCAGGTGGACGCTGGTGGCCGGGATCGGAATCCTGCTGTCGTTGCTGTTCACTCTCCAGCACGTGAATCCCGATCCGTCTCAAGGGGCTGAGGCTCTCACCAATGAGTTCCACCTGTTCCTCTACGGCTTCATCTCAATCTTTTTCTTCACCGGTATCGGCAATGCCTCGACGTTCAAGCAGTTGCCGATGATCTTCGAACGGCGTCAAGCCGGTGGCGTCATCGGGTGGGTGTCGGCTATCGCCGCTTTCGGACCATTCCTGTTCGGCATTGCACTCGCCAGCATGAGCGTGTCGGGCTTCCTGTGGATTCTGGTGGCGTTCAGCCTCTTCTGTATCTCCATCACCTGGGTTCGCTACGCCCGTCCTGGTGCACCCAAACCGTCGTAAGCAACCCCGGCCAACCCCTCACCAAACGAGTAAGAAATTGGCTAAGAAAACCCTAAGCGCCACGCGTTAACGGGTAACCGTCGCCAGCATCCTCTAGCATGAATCGTGCCCGAGATCACGCCAGTCAACCGCGTTCAACCGCGGCGCGTGCTTGGCCTGCTCGCGCTCGATGCTGCCGGGGCGATAGCGCTAGCTGTCATCCTCGGAGCAGCGGCTCACGACAGTGTGCTCGCCATCGGTTTCGTTCCCGTGTGGGTACCCGCCGCCGCCATTGGCATCATCGCCTTTATCCCCGCGTGGCGGTGGCCGATCTGGCTGGTGGTGGTCGCTGCCGTGTCAGTCGTGGTGATTCTTCCCACCGGCACCCCACCGCTCACCATCGCCTTCCGAGTCGTCGGAGACGCACTGGTGGTCGCTGTCGCAGCACTGGCCGTTCGCCGACTTACTCATCTTCCGCTGCGTTCACTGCGAGACGCGCTCACCCTCATCGCTGTCGCCGCGGGGGTCGGGCTCGCTCGCAGCATCCTCGCGCTGGTCACGTTCCAGTTGCTGGCGGCCCCCGGCGCCAACCCGGCCGTTCTTCCTGTTTCCTTCGGCCTCTCCGGAGCCATAGGAATGCTGACCCTGATGCCCATGATGGCGTTGGCCATCCGTCGAGAATCGTGGCAGTCGTGGACTCCGCGCTCACTGCTCGCCTCGGTGCTCGGTCTGGCAAGTATCAGCCTGGCTACCTGCCTGGTCTTCCTGCAGCCAGCTGAATCATGGCCACTCGGAACGGCCTTCCTGCTCATTCCCCTGCTCATGTTGATGGCCCTACGACGGCAACAATTCCCACTGGCACTCACACTGTCGGTCGTCGCTCTGCTGACGACCTACGCCACCGCGACGAATCAAGGACCGCTCGGCGAACAGATTGAAGAGCACCCTGATCCGCGACTCGTCATGCTCAACACGCTGCTGTTCCTTGTGGCGATCCCCGCGACGGCATGGGTCCTCACCGCCGCCCTAGCCCAGGTGCGCGACTCTACTGACCTACTTGTCGAAGCGGAGCAGGATGCGCGCGTCAATGCGAACACCGATCCCGCTACTGGCCTTCGCAGTAGATCGTGGGTCACGCGACGCATTCAGACACTCCTCGAGACATCGGTGCCAAAGTCCGGCGCCTGCGCAGTAATGTTCGTTGACTTCAGCGAGTTCGAACTCGTACGTAGTTCACTGGGCTATGAGGCCGCCGATGGATTGCTGCGCGACATTGGCGCCGAAATAGCCGACGCCACGAACAGCACGGGCAAACTCGGTCGCTTCGACGGAGACCGACTTCTACTCGTCCTGGACGAACCGGTCGATTCAGAGCGCCTCTCGCAACTTGCACTGTCGACGCTCGCCGTGATTCGCAAAGAACGCAGCATCGGCGGAAGTCGGCTTTCGCGCGAAGGTTCCGTGGGGATTGCCGTATCCACCGAAACGTCCACCCCAGCCTCGATGCTGCGCAACGCCGACTTGGCCCTCGCCGTCGCGGCCGGTCAACGCAGCCCTGGCTGGAGAGTCTTCGAGGATGCCGATGACACCTCGACCGGCGCGCTCGAACTCGAGAGCGATATTCGGCGAGGACTTGATGCGGGTGAATTCGTTCCCTACTACCAACCGCAGGTCCTTCTCGTCGACGCGACAGTCATCGGCTACGAAGCACTCATCCGCTGGAATCACCCCACACGTGGCGTCCTTTCCCCGGCCGACTTCCTGCCGGCGGCGGAACGTTCCGGGTTGGTGTCGGCGTTGGGCGAGCACATGCTCGAACAGATTTGCCAGCGGTTGCGCGACGAGCCCGACCTACCCGTTGTGTCGTTCAACCTCTCAGCCACCGAGCTCGCCGATCCGTTGTGGGCCGCGATTCTCGCTGGTATTGCTGACGCACACGGAATTTCAGCTGGTCGACTCGCGGTCGAACTGACCGAGACCACCATCTTCCGAATCACCGAAGATTCACGGCGAGCAGTACTACGACTGACCGGCGCAGGGATGGCCTTGCACGTCGATGATTTCGGCACCGGCTTTTCCTCGGTCTCGCATCTGCGCGACATGCCCGTGAGCGGGCTCAAACTGGACCGCTCTTTTGTGGCCGCACTCGACACCGGTGGCGAACAGGCCCTGGCACTCGTGACTGGTCTCGCGGGCCTGGCCAATGGACTCGGACTCGTCACCATCGCCGAAGGCGTCGAAACCCCGTCACAAGCTGAGGCACTCCTTGGCGCCGGCTGGATTGCCGCTCAGGGATACCTCTACGGCCGACCCGCACCCGAACCCACGGCCCATCGCATTCACCCGTCAACAACCACGCCGACGTACCCCGCCTCGACCACAGCAGCCAACAGCTGAGCGTCTGTCACTGCCTCCGCAGCCACCACTGCACACCGCCCCGACTTGAGATTCGTCCGCGAGGACACCACTCCGGGCACGTCCTCCACGCAGTCGTCAACAAGTATCGAGCATGAGGCGCAGTGCATGCCGGTGATCTCAATTTCGACGGTTCGGTTCATCGTCGGCGTTCCCCGCTCACGACACGGTGATGGTGCCGCTGTACATGCCCATGGAACACGAGATGGGAATGTCGCCGGCAGCCAGCGTGCCGAGGTCGATTTCAGTATCTCCCGAATCTGGTAGCACCACCTGCTTACCCAGCGATGGGAAGACGGTGTCAACGATGCAGGAGCGAGTGTGATCGGTGTGGAAGACAACCTTGGTAGGTACTCCCGCCTTCGCCAAGATCACTTGCGGTGAGTAGCCGTCAGACCGGGCGTCGATGCGCAGTACCTGCACACCGTTCACAGGCGTAGGGGCAGCTGCCGTCGATGCCGGCCCTGACCGTGAGCCCATGACCGACGCCGCAACCGTCTGTGCCGTGACCGACGAGCCCAGCGCCGTCAGGCTTGCGTTCAGCGTCACTAACCCCATCAGCACGATCACGACACCGAGAATGACCGACATCGCGCGGTTATCCGGTGACACGTAACGCTGGGCTAGCAATCCGTAGGCCGCAAACATCGGAACAGTTCCCAGCACGAACACACCCATCACGGCTCCACCCGCCGCCGCCGAGCCCGCTGTCGCCGCGAGCAACATGATCGAGATGGTGACTCCGCAGGGAATGAGCACCGTGGCCAAGCCCAGCAGGAAGGGCGCGAACGCCGACTGTGACCTCGTGCTTTTGCGCACAACGCGCGTCCACGATTCGGGCGGCGTGAACCGAATGTCGCGGAAGCCCGCCACACCTGCGGCTCCGAGCCCGAGCATGATCATCACCGCGGCTGCGAGCAGCTGAGCAAAGCCACCGATGCGGGCATCAATGGCGAAGAAGGAACCAAGCGCACCCAAGAGCACGCCAACCACGACGAGAATGACGAACTTGCCGACCAGAAAGCCACCGACGGGCACGAGGTCCTCGGCCACAGACGACCTCGTGTCTACGGCGACCGCTCCCACTGCGGCCTCGTCAGCCGCGCGCTTTTGCCGGTTGATCAGACCGACGAGCAAACCTCCCTGAGCGACGGCACACGTGGTCGCACCAGCTAGAAGCCCGGCACCGAAAATGGCGAACCAGTTCATTGACTACTCCTCACTCCTTCGAGGGTATCTCGCCCTCCCTTACGCCACCTACGACCAAGGCCGTCCGAGTGACAGGGCATTTCTCTTGACTGATGAGCATTTATGACTAATAGTCATTTCGTGACCACTCCCCTCGCCTCCAAACGCGATCGCACCCGCAATGCGCTGTTGATTGCCGCCCAGCATCTCTGCCTGGAAAACCCCGGATCCCCACTCACTGTGTCCGCGGTGACCGGCCGGGCCGACATGGCCCACGGAACCTTCTACAACCATTTCGAATCGATCGAGAATCTCCTCGACGGAATCGGACTGCTGCTGCTCGCCGAACACTCCCGCCTGATCGCCAGTGTCACGGCCGGCCTCACCGACCCTGTGTCGGTGTTTGCTTTGTCTACGCGTCAGACATTGCGACTCGTGACAGACGGACATGGATACGGACTGATCCTCTTTGACTCCGGACTCCCCGTCGACCGCTTCCTCGGTGGCCTGCGCTATCGCATGGGCACCGACGTGCTTGAAGGACTTCGTAGCGAGCGCTTCCGCGTTCACGACGCCGAAGTGGCGATTAGCATGATCGCCGGCTCGGTGCTCGGAGTCGCTCTCGACCTGCATCGCACCACACTTCGGCCCAGCGCGATCGAATCGGCAACTGAACGCATGCTCACATCCTTGGGAGTGAATGTGCGCACCGCAGCGCGAGTCGCACATGAGCCGTTCACCTTCGTGCCACCACGTCCCCTTCCGCTCACTTCGCTTCCCCACACACTCTCGTCGCGTCAGGAAGGTGTGGTCTAGTGGGCGCCCCCACTACTGCGCCAGGCGGTACGTATCGCCGTGGTGAGCCCGGTTACGAAGGCACCCGGCTCGCGATGATGTGGAACACCAACGTGCCCGACCGCTTTCCCGACGTCATCGTCCAGGCCAACGACGAGGCTGACGCCGTCGCGGCAGTCAAGGATGCAGCGACCAAGGGCATGCGCATCGCCGTGAAATCCGGAGGCCACAGTTGGTCGGGCAATCACGTACGTGAGGGAGGACTTCTGCTTGATGTGTCGCGCCTTGATTCGGTGACGATTGATAAGGCTGGCATGACCGCCGTCGCTGGCGCCGGATCAGGGGGCAGTGTGGTGGCAGCGGCTCTGGGGAAGGAAGGACTGTTCTTCCCCGCCGGACATTGTCTGGGAGTTCGACTCGGCGGTTACCTGCTTCAGGGAGGCTTCGGCTGGAACGGACGCGTACTTGGACCTGCCTGCCAGAGCGTGATCGGTATCGACTACATCGACGCCGAGGGAACCGCGCGGCACTCGAGTGAGACCGAGAACCCTGACATGTTGTGGGCTGCCCGCGGTGCCGGGCCTGCCTTCTTTGGAGTCGTGCTGCGATTTCATTTGCGCCTCTACCCGAAGCCACGGTTTCTTGGGGTGACTGCCGCGAGTTACTCCATCGACCACTTCGACGAGGTGCTCAGTTGGGCACATCACATTGGTCGAGAGGTACCACCATCGGTTGATCTCAACCTGATGACATCACGCAATCCCAAGCTCATCCGCGGGCAGGGCATCGAAGTCGCCGCTCCGGTGTTCGAAGACTCGTGGTCGAAAGCGCGCAGCGCCACATCGTTCATGAGCGCTCGACCGCGCGGCGCGAAACTCGTGATTCCGTTGACCAAGGTGCCATTGTCGCGGCTCTACCACCAGGTGATGACGCATTACCCATCGAACACTCACTGGGTCTCCGACAACATGTGGACGCACGCGTCATACGAAGAACTGCGACCGGGGCTACACCGCGTCGTCGACACGATGCCGCAGCGGCCCTCACATATGTTGTGGATGAACTGGATGCCGCCCGAGTCGCGCCCCGATATGGCGTATTCAGTTGAGGACGACTACTACATCTCCCTGTACGGCGGGTGGAACCACCCTCATGAAGCCGCAGCCACGGCGCGCTGGGCTCCCGACCGTATCGCCGAGATGAGCCACCTCTCCACCGGAAGTCAGTTGGCCGATGACCCCGGTCACCCCGCCCGCGTGATCGCCGAGCCCAACCTCGATCGCCTTGCCGGCCTACGTTCCACTCACGACCCGAGCGGACGCTTTCAACCATGGATTGGACACGCGTGACTTTCAAGGAACGTCTCACCGCTGCCAAACCCCTCGAAGGACGTCATCTCGGCTGGACCGAAGGCGAACTTGCGTCGGCGCCGTACGCACGATTCTGGAACCCGAAGATGGCGGACATTTCGGCCGACGCCTATCGCGCCGTAGCGAACAGTCCGATGGCACACGAGTTGTTCCCGCCCATGCGCGAGGCGATCGCATCAGTGGTCGACGCTGAAGTACAGAACGGCTACACGATCACGCCCACCGGCGCGATGCATGTGAATCTGTCTACGCAGATGCCCGATGTCACTCCCGAGATGATCGACTGGTGGTTCGGCTGGCATAGCGACAGCCCTGAGCGCTACAAGATGTGGCATCCCCAGGCTCACGTGCATGCGCAGTGGCAGGAGCAACCCCCCACGGGCACCAGCGGGCGAGCACGCTACGTCGGGTACGCATCACAGGTCGATGAGTACCTCGGGAGCGGGCTCATTCGCGCACTGATTCAATTCCGCCGACCCGAGGAACTAGGCCTCGTGGATGCAGACGTCACGGCCGGAGTCGATGCCACTGCCGTGTGCGCACGTGTAGGAGTCGTTGACGTACCTGTCGACATCGGCTATTTGGCGCACCACATTGAACGCGTGCCGGGTGGCAGTGTCATGCGGTCACGCTTCTGGATCGGACAGCCGTACATCGCTGCGCGCAATGCGAAGGTGCGGGCCGTTCTTCCGTTGGCGAAACCGCTCCTGACCCCCACCGATCTCGACGCGCGCAACATGCTGGTTCACTGCTCCCAAGAGATGACGCATCTGGCAAGTTTTCTTCCCGCCCTCTATGAGCAGGAGCACTGACATGGCGATCAATCCCACCGGCGCCGAACTCAAGCAATTGCTCGTCGACGATCCTGGTGGCCCGGTCGTGATGCTCAATTTGCTGCGCTTCAACGAGGGCGGGCAGGTGAAGTACGGCGAGTACTCGCGATCGGTACTTCCATTCCTTGAACGTTACGGCGCTGAGGTGGTGTATTTCGGCACCGGCTCCACGGCGCTCGTCGCTGAGTCGGGGCAAGACTGGGACGCCGTGATTCTGGTGCGTTACCCAAGTCGCGAGGCATTCACCCGCATGGTGTCCGACCCTGAGTACCAGGCCATCACTCACCTTCGTAGCGAGTCACTCACTGAAGCCGTTCTGCAGGCAACAATTCCACTGCACTAGCCAGTGAGTGATGGCATCAGTCACCCAGCAGGTAGTTGCGAATACCTTCAAAGAGGCCGTCGGCCACCTGCTGCCGTCCGGACTTCGATTCGGCGATCTGCGCATCACTCTCGTTCGCCATATTGAGCGTCTCCACAATGGCGATCGGAGTGGTGGCTACATTCAGCGTTCCTTGCTGAGTGTCGGGTGACACGTTCGGAACGAGATAGGTCGATCCCTGCAGCCCCTGATTCGACAGTCCCGCTAACACCCGGTCGGCCAAACGCACCGACTCGGTGGCCTTGCTGGCATTGGTGTAGCCGGCCAGTCGTCCTGGTGTATAGACAAATGCGCCACGCCCACTCGACGGACCACCATCGGCGTGAATCGACACCTCGACGTCGGCCTTGACCTGTCCGCCGAGCAGTCCACGCGCCTGAATACACGGGCCGTAGGTGTCGGTGGTGTTGCGGTCACGCGTGAGCACCACTGTTGCACCTGCATCTGTCAGTCGCGCCAACAACCGCTTGGCCACGTCAAAGGTGTAGGTCGCTTCCTCAAAGCCACTCGCCGTGGCTGTACCGGTGGTGTTGCAGATTTTGTCGAGGCCCACCCAGTAGTGCTTGTTGAGCTGGGAACTGTGGGTCGAATTGCCCACGTTGTGGCCAGGGTCAATGACCACCAACTTGCCGTCGAGGTCACCTGACCCCGTAGGACCCACCACCATCGGCCGCGGCCAGAGCGCCAACCATGGCTGCGCCTCACCCTTGCCAGAGTCAGGGCTCCAGTTCGGGTACCAGATCGGTTCGAGCGACCCACCGTCAGACGCGGGAGCGGGTGCGTCACTTCCGGTGTCGCTCGGCGCCGGTGAGGCAGACTCCGACGGCGCCGCCTCGACCGTCTTGGAGGCACTAGGCGTTGGCTTCGTTGGTGAGGGCTTTGCAGAAGGAGCCAGGCTCGCCGAATCACCTGCACCGGACTTCACCGAGGCACTGCGAGCCGTGCCTGCCTCAGGCGCACCGCACCCCGCGGCTACGGTAGCGACGACCACGAGTGCACCCAGCAGCCCGAGGGCCGTGCCTGATCGCGCTGGCTTCACGCTCACAACTCGCTTCCCGCGGGCACCTCACCCACTTCGTTCCAGCATACGTCGGCGTGGTGCAGGCAACGAGTGACGCGACTCGTGGCGGGCTGTGAGTCACGGTCTGGGGAAGTCGTGGGACCTTGGTCCCGAATGACCGTTCATCACCTACGCTGGAGGCAGTGTCACCCGTCATCGACCTGTCAGGAGAACCCATGTCGCACACCCACGCGACCTGCTGCGCGCGCCTACCGTTGGCGCAGGGTCTGCGACACCACCTGAGCGTTCCCTCTGGCATCGCCGAGCCTGCGCATTACGGACTTCGACCGGTGCGCCGCGACCGGGCTGATCTGATCGTGCTCGCCCACATCTCAACCGGCGTGCCTGGGTCATCCCCCGCCGAAGCGATGGCCGTTTCCGGTGGAGTGATCACGGCGGTCGGAACCGCCGCCGACGTCGCTCACCTCGCCGGTCCTGACACCACGATCATCAAGCCTGAGGGATTCATTTCCCCGGGGCTCATCGAGCCGCACGCCCACATTTTCACCTCAATTATTTCGATCGACTGGACCGACGTGTCACACCAGTCGTGTGCGACGTTCGACGACGTCGTCACCACCCTGAAGAAGGCGGCCGAAGGTCTCACCAAGGGCGAGTGGCTGCTGGGTCAGCAATTCGACCCGAGCCTCTACCCCGGAGAGCCCGATCTCACCCGCGACATCCTTGATCAGGCAATTCCGAATACGCCGGTCTTTGTGATGAACGCGTCGATGCACTTCGGCTATTTCAACTCGGCAGCCATGAAGGCCGCTGGCATCACCGACGAGACACCCGACCCGCCCCACGGAGCACTCCCCCGTGTCAACGGTCGCCTCACCGGCATCGCGTCGGAATCAGGTGCGGAATTGCTCTTCATTAGCAAACTCCCCGAGCCCACTCCCGCTGACATCAGCGAACGCATCTATCGGTTACTCAGCACGGCGGCAAGCCGCGGTGTCACCTCATTCCGCGAGGCAACAACGGGCGCCATCGCCGGCGTGGGCGAGTACGCGCTCTTGCACCAACTCAACGGAGCCAAGCGCCTTCCCACACGCGTTTCCACCGCTCAGTGGGCACTGCTCAATGGCCTCGCTCCCGAAGCCTCTGCGCTCGCATGGACGCAAGCGGGTGTGACTCCCTTCAGCGGTGACGGAATGGTGCGCGCAGATGCTTGGAAGGTCGTCACTGACGGTTCCAACCAGGGACGTACGGGCTATCAAACCCAGCCGTATCTCGGGGAGCAAACAGGTGGGCAAGCGAACTACACCCCCGAGTTGCTGCGCGCCTACCTCTCGGCGGGACTCGATGCGGGCTGGCAGTTAATGATTCACGCCAACGGTGATGGCGCTGTTGAGTTCACAGTCGAGGCGCTCGAAGACATTCTTCCGGGACACCCCCACGCCGACCTTCGACACCGCCTCGAGCACTGTTCGCTCACCACCGATGACCAACTCGCTCGCATGGCATCGCTGGGACTGTCACCGAGTTTCTTGATGAACCACGTGTACTACTGGGGCGCGGCTTTCCGTGACACGATTCTGGGACCCGCCCGAGCCGACACACTCGACCGAGTGGCGAGTGCCCTCACACATGGCCTTCGCCCCTCGTTGCACTCCGACTACAACGTCTCGGAGATTCACCCTCTCTTCAGCGCTCAGACCGCAGTGCAACGCATCATGCAAGCCAACGGCGAGGTACTCAACCCGCACGAATGCGCCACCCCCGAGCAGGCCCTCACCGCCATCACAGTCGACGCGGCCTGGCAGATTCACGCTGACGACCGCGGAACACTTGAAGTGGGCAAGCGCGCTGACTGGGCCGTGCTCTCGGCCGACCCCTGGAGCACTGATCCGGCAGGATGGCACGACATCACCGTGTCCGAGACTCGCATCGATGGCGAAGTGGCCTACCAGGCATAGACATGACACCTGACCACGAGCCCCCTGAGCTTTCTCCCGAGGATCTGTACCGACTCCTCGCGGAGAATGCCTCTGACCTCGTGTATCAAACCGACGGGCTCGACATCATCTGGATCTCACCCTCGGTCACCGACCTGCTGGGTTGGAAGCCAGACGAACTCATCGGTCAGCCCGCAGCACAGTTGGTGTCTCCCCGCCAAGACCTCACGTTCATCCGGCGCAATCGCGAACTGCTGAATCAGGGCGAGACGGTCTACCAAGAAATGTTGCTCGTCGGATCACAGGGCGAAGAGCGCTGGTTTGCTGGTCGCGCGCGGCCCATGCCGGGCGAGGGAAGTGCCGCCGGATTCATGGTGGGAATGCACGACATTCACGACCAGATGCTCGCTCGAAAGGCACTCATCCAAAGCGAGCGGATGTATCGATCGGCTATCGAACACGCGGGCGTTGGCATCTGGCTGCTCGCACCCGATGAGCGCACCCTGGAAGTGAACGACTCTCTGTGCCTCTACCTCGGTTACTCGCCCGAAGAGATGATGAACAAAGACTGGCGCGAGGTAACCCACTTCGGCGATGTACCGATCGAAGAGGAGTTCCTGCGGCAGATTCACCGCGGCGAACGTGACTCATTCCGTGTTTCGAAGCGCTACCTGCACGCTGATGGCACCATCCTTTTCGGCGATCTCACCGTTGCCGCGGCCCGCGACGACGACGGCCAACTCCTGCTCCTCACCAAGCAGGTCATTGACATCACCGAGCAGACGCGTGCTCGAGAGCACCTCACGAGGTTGGCCACTACTGATCCGATGACATCGCTCCCCAACCGAGCGAGCATCCTCACTGAGCTTGAGAAAGCACTCACGTCGCGAGTTCGAGACCCAAAAAACTCTGGCGAGAAACAACATGTGGGCGTGCTCTTCGTCGACCTGGACAACTTCAAACTCGTCAATGAGTCACTCGGCCATGCAGCAGGTGACTCCTTACTCACCGCTGTAGCCGAGCGTCTGCGCGACAGTCTGTCTCGCGAAGTTCCCGTGGGGCGCTTCGGCGGCGACGAATTCCTCGTTGTCGTTCCGGCACCAGCAGACGAAGCATCCATCGAAACATTGGCAAATCGCATCTTCTCGGCTCTGTCAGGTGAGTTTCGGGTACATGGGCGCAAGGTAGTCATGACTGCTTCCGTCGGCGCGGCGCTGTCCCAACCCGAGTCGACGCCGGCGACCTTGCTGCAGGATGCCGATGTTGCACTGTCTGAGGCAAAACGCAATGGCAAGTCACGCTGGCGAGTGTTCAACCTCGGCATGGCATCTGCCGCCATCCGCCGACTCGTTCTTGAAGGTGAGTTGCGCGATGCGATCGAACGTCACGAGTTCACCTCGCATTACATGCCCGTACACCGGCTCGCCGACGGCAGTCGGGCTGGGTTTGAGGCACTCATTCGTTGGCATCATCCGACGGAGGGGCTCCTACTTCCAGCCGCATTCCTCACGGTCGCCGAAGAGTCGGGTCTGATTGTGCCGATCGGCGCGCAAGCCTTACGTGCCGTGTGCCGCGATATGGTTGCCAACCCACGCATCACCGACAAATTCGCCGTCAACATTTCTCCCGTTCAACTCAGCGAACCCGGTTGGCTTGAATCATTTCTGACGATCCTCGAAGAGGAGCAGGTACCCGCTTCACGCCTGGTCATCGAACTGACCGAAACGGCCGTGATGTCCACCCGTCACGATCTCGCTCGTGACTTAGAGCGACTGGGTGACCTCGGAGTTGGTATCCATGTTGACGACTTCGGCACGGGGTACTCCTCGATTTCACTTCTACGAGACCTACCGATCAGCGGACTCAAACTCGACGGTTCCTTCGTGGCGATGCTCAACGACGAGACTGCATCCGGCTACGCACTCACCGAAGGCTTGGCGCGATTGGCGCACTCAATTGGGTTGCAAGGAATCGCCGAAGGAGTCGAAACTCCAGTACAGGCGGCCTATCTGCGCGCAATGGGGTGGAGTCACGCCCAAGGCTGGCTCTACGGCAAGGCGGCTCCACTCGACGAGTGGGAGCACTCGACCGAGTGATGCCGCCCGCTATCGACGCATGAACCCCGAGTCATCTACCTCACGCATGGCTTCGGTCACGGTGCGATCGTCGACTTCAACCGGGCTCACACTGACGGTGTCACCTCGCACCAAGCGCGCGACGCGTTGAAGGAGCTGCCGTCCAGGCCACCGACGAGTGGCTACCAGCACCAACACCAGTGATACCGCGGCACACAGCACGACGGCGAAGGCCGGACTGGTGAGATCGGCGAGGGCGCCGGAAACGAGAAACGACACCACGGTGGCCGCCGCCCATGCTGACGCTGAGAGTCCCGCGATGCGACCCCGTTCCTCAGCAGGTGTCAGCAGTGTCATGAAGGCCATACACGGTACGAGGAAGGCCTGCAGCGCGCCGGAAATCACCCACAGCGGCATCACGATGAGCAGTGAGGGCTCCGGCGCCACCAGCAAGAGCACGAGGCCGCACCCCAACGCGAGCGGCAGGAGCAGCTCGATTTGCCGGTGGGGTGGTCGGCGACTGATCATGATCGAACCGATGGCCGCACCACCCACAACGCACGAAACGAGTGCGGCGCCCGCCACGTCAGACGCACCCACATCGCGTGCATACGAAAGGGCCAGCGCCTCGGGCGCCACCACTGCCAACGATGACGCGACCGCCAACATCAGCAGACTACGGCGGGCCGGATCGCCCGACATCGCTGCCATTCCAGCCTTGGCATCTGAAAGAAGCGATACCAGTGAGGCGCCTCCGGGGAGTTCCGCTGGTCGAGGCCGCACCATCACCAGGAGCACCACGAAGGACACAATGTAGGTGACTGCGTCGACAGCCAATCCCAAACGCGGCCCGAGAATCGTGACCACTGCTCCTCCGAACACCAGACCGACAACCTGGGTCACCAGCGAGAGCGTGCGGCTTAAACCAAAACCTGCGGCACACTCAGCAGGATCTGTGAGGACATCAGGAATCGTTGCCGTGCGCGCCGCATCAAACGCTGGCGTGAACAGTTCCACGAAGAAGAGCAGCAGGAACAGCAACCACAGCGGAGTCGTTCCGACGGCAACGAGCGCGAAGAAAGCGACGAGCGCCGCACGAGCGATGTCGGCCACCAACATCACGCTACGACGAGACAAACGGTCCGCGATGGGGCCCAGCACAGCGGAGCCTAAGAACATCGGCAGGAACGAAACAGCGAAAGCCGCTGCAGCACCAAACGCCGATCCGGTGCGGTCGAGAACGACGAGTGCCAAGGCCAGCCTGGCGATCTGGTCGCCCACCTCGCTGATGGCTTGCGCAACGATGATTCCGAGGAATTCGCGGTTGCGGATGACCTCGCCATACGAGACGTTACCGAGGTCAGCGGAATTATTTCGGGCGCGAGTTCCTGAGCGTTCGGCTTTCTCAGCCGCCCCGCGCTCGCTCATGCGTAAAACTCCCTTTCAACCACCATCCGCGCCCTGCGTGTGACTCGACGGTAGTCGTCGATCAACTGTTGAGTCCCGCCGGGAGGGTACCCGAGCACGTGAGCAACCCCACGTCCCTCAACCACATCGAGGGGAACTGAGTCACCCGCCTTGCCGCGTACCAGCATGATCGCATTGCGCATCCGCGTCGCCAGATTCCAAGCATCGACAAGCACCGAAGCGTCGGCGCCGTCGATCAACCCGTCGTCTACTTCAGCCATCAAGGCCGTCAGGGTGCCAGTTACCCGAAGGGCGGGCACCCGATGGGCGTGCTGCAGTTGCAGGGTCTGCACGGTCCACTCGACATCCGATAGCCCGCCGCGGCCGAGTTTGGTGTGCAAGGTCGGATCAGCACCACGGGGAAGTCGCTCAGATTCCATACGCGCCTTGAGCCGACGAATCTCACGTAGTTCGGCTTCACTCAGACCCGCATCGGGATAACGCAACGGCGCGATCAACGCCGTGAATCGATCGCCCAAATCGGGGTCGCCTGCGAGGGGTGCTGCCCGCAGCAACGCTTGGCTCTCCCAGCCTGCCGACCACCGCTCGTAATAGGTCGCGTACGACTCGAGCGAACGCACGAGAGAACCTTGCCGCCCGTCGGGACGAAGGTCAGCGTCGATCTCAAGAGGTGGGTCAGTACTCGGCGTCATCAACAGTGAGCGCAATTCGTTCGCCAATTCGAACGCCGCCTCGCTGGCATCTTGCGGATCGGCTGAGTCATAGGGTTCGTGAACGAACATCACATCGGCGTCACTTCCGTACCCGCACTCGCCGCCACCGAGTCGACCCATGGCAATGATGGCGAACCGCGTCGGTAATTTCGCCGACTTTCCCGCAGCCTCTCGGCTCGCGCACACCGAACGCACCGCCGCGTGCAATCCACCGATAACAGTGGCGGCGGTGATGTCGGTTAACGCCTCACACACCTGCTGCACGCTGAGCAATCCCAGCACGTCAGCGGACGCGACCCGGAACAATTCGCGCCGCCTGATACCGCGCACGATGCTGATTGCCTCAACCGGATCGTCTTGACGAGCCACCGCTGACAACGCCTCGCTCACGAGAGCCTCGCGGTCACGCGGCATCAATTCCTCATCACGCGCCAACAAACTGACCGAGTCGGGAGACCTCATGAGTAGGTCGGTAGCCAAACGACTCGATCCCAGCAGCATCGCGAGCCGCTGAGCAGCAAGCGACTCATCGCGCAACAGGCGTAAGTACCACGGTGTCGCTCCCAAGGCATCGGACACGCGTCGGAAGCCGAGCAGTGCGGCATCAGGGCTCGGCGTATCGGCGAACCACCCGAGCAGCACCGGAAGCAGCGTGCGCTGAATAGCTGCGCGCCGAGTAACACCGCTGGTCAAGGCTTCAAGATGCCGAAGTGCGCCCTCAGGATCGAGGTATCCCAAAGCTTCCAGTCGCTGCCCTGCGGCTTCGGTCGTGAGCCGCGCCTCACCGGAATCGAGCCGAGCGACTGCTTGCAACAAGGGCCGATAGAACAGTTTCTCGTGCAGCCGTCGGACTTCTCTCTGGTGCACTTTCCATTCTGCAATAAGTTCAACTGCTGGATCGACCCGGAATCCCAGACTGCGACCCAACACCCGAAGCTCATCAGCGTCATCGGGGAGCAAGTGTGTGCGGCGCAAGCGCCGCAACTGCAAACGGTGTTCGAGAGTGCGCTGAAAGCGATACGCCGACGCCAGCGTGGCCGCATCGTCGCGACCGACGTATCCCCAGGTAGCCAGAGCCTCCAGCGCCGTGAGCGTCGTCGGGCTACGCAGCATCACATCGCTGCGACCGTGCACCAATTGAAGTAGCTGAACCGCGAACTCGACATCGCGGAGACCGCCGGGGCCCAGTTTGATTTCGCGGTCTACTTCGCCGGCCGGAATATGTTCCTCGACGCGGCGTCGCATCGCCTGCACATCAGTGACGAAGTCGTCGCGATCAGCGACCGACCACACCCCCGGCAGCATCGCTTCGACATAGGCAGCCCCAAGCACAAGATCACCCGCGCTGGGCCTGGCTTTGAGTAACGCCTGAAACTCCCATGTCTTTGCCCAACGCTCGTAGTACGCCACGTGACTTGCCAACGTGCGCACCAATGCACCGCTCTTACCCTCGGGCCGCAGGCCTGCATCAACTTCCCAAATCGTTCCCTCGGCTGTCGCGGCCACACACGCATTGATGACCGAACGCGCCAATCTTGTGGCCGTGACGAGTGCACGTTCCTCGTTGCCACCCGACACCGCTTCAGCAACGAACACCACGTCGACATCACTCACGTAGTTCAGTTCGCGAGCGCCGCATTTTCCAAGTCCGATAATCGCCAACCGACACGGCTCGGAATCTGCCGGCAACTCGGCCCGACCAATCGCCAGCGCGGCTTCGAGCACGGCGTCAGCGATGTCGGCAAGTTCGCGCCCCACCTGTTCCATTCCGACGGCACCGTCGAGATCGCGCGATGCCAAGCTGAGCACGTGCCGGCGATATTCAACTCTCAATGCGTCGAGAGCCTCGTTACCGGTCACGCCTGCGACGGGCTCGGCCAACGCCGGGTCTGCCCCGACTCCGCGCAATAAATCACTGCGCAATGAATGACGATCCGGAAGTGGTCCAGAGCCGCGATGGGCAAGATCGGTGAACTGCTGGGGGTGCCTGATCACATGCTCCCCCAGTGCAACGGAGACTCCCAACACCGGTAGGAGGCTCGCGCGGAGATCGGCATCCCGCGCAATCGATGCGATCGCACGGGCACCAAGAGTTGTGTCGGCCAGCCTCGAAAGCGCAAGAACGGCGAGGTCGGGATCGGCAGCGAGACCGAGGTCATCGACGGCATCATCGTCGGTAAGAAGTGGGGTGAGAGCGGGCGATTCGAGCAGGGCCGACGTGCGCACCGGATCACGCGAACCGAGTCTACGAAGCCGGGCCGAGAGAGTCTCCTGGCGATCAGCCGCCGGCATACTCCACCACCAGGTCGGCCCAGGCATGGAACACCGGTCGCCACGAGTCCTCGATTGCGTCTTGCGACGCGCTCAACTCCTCAACAGCATCCTCGAGAGTCTTACCCGTCCCTTCCAGAATGTCCGCCTCCGACTCGTCACCCCACCGCGCCATCACCGAGGCATCGATCTCGGGGTGACCCTGCACGCCATAGACGCGAGTGCCAATCCGCAAAGCCTGGACGGGATAGAACGGGGAGGTGGCAAGCACGGTGGCTCCGAGTGGTGGGTGGGCCACGCCATCGCGATGCATTTGTGGCACCTGGGCCCGCGTCGGAAGTTGCCCCATCACGGCATCATCGCGACCATCGTCAGTCACGTCGATCCAGCCGACACCCAGCTCCGGGGTGTTACCACGCTCAACCACGCCGCCGCACGCAGCCGAAATGATTTGGATACCCAGACAGATACCGAAGACTGGACGATCGGCGTCGACCGAGTGCCGCACGAGAGAGCGCACCTGCGGCAGCCAGGTTCCGATGTGATCGTCGAGTGCACCCATCGAGCCGCCCAACACGAGCAACCCGTCGTATCCGTCGAGAGTCGACGGCACCACGTCGCCGAGGTACGGGCGGAGGGTCTCGACGGTGACTGACCGCTCCGCGATCCACTTGCCCACACGGGCAGGTGGCGCTTCGGGGTCGTTCTGCACGGCTAAGACTCGTGGGTCGGATTTCGTCACCACGACAATCTACCGGGATCGGCCAGAGCAGACGGTGTCCGCCTCAGACGGCCCCTAGAGCGAGGGCAAGTAGCGCGCAAGCTCCCACTGAGTGACCTGCCGCCGATATTCGGACCACTCGGCACGCTTGTTGCGCAGGAAGAAGTCGAAAACGTGCTCGCCGAGGGTTTCGGCGACCAGTTCGCTAGCCTCCATCGCCGCAATAGCCTGATCCAGACTGATCGGCAACGGCAGGATGCCCATGGCCCGACGCTCGGCGTCAGTGAGCGACCACACGTCATCTTCGGCGCCCGGGGGAAGCTCGTAGCCTTCCTCAATGCCCTTGAGCCCGGCTGAAAGCATGACGGCGAGCGCGAGGTAGGGATTGCAGGCGCTGTCGACTGATCGGAATTCAATCCGTGTCGAGTTACCCTTCGACGGCTTGTACATCGGAACTCGAATGAGGGCCGAGCGGTTGTTGTGTCCCCAACACACGTACGCGGGGGCTTCTCCCCCACCCGCGAGCCGCTTGTACGAATTGACCCACTGATTGGTAATGGCAGTGATCTCGGGCGCGTGTCGCAACAGCCCGGCGATGAAGGCGCGGCCCACCTTTGATAATTGGTACTCGGCACCTGCCTCGAAGAAGGCATTGCGATCACCCTCGAAGAGCGACAGGTGGGTGTGCATTCCTGAACCCGGATGATCGGCAAAGGGCTTGGGCATGAACGACGCGTAGGCACCCTGATCAAGCGCCACTTCCTTCATCACCAAGCGGAACGTCATGATGTTGTCGGCAGTGGTCAGCGCGTCGGCGTAACGCAAGTCGATTTCCTGCTGCCCAGGACCACCTTCGTGATGGCTGAACTCGACCGAGATACCCATCGACTCAAGCAGGGTGATCGCCTTGCGCCGGAAGTCATAGTTGTGTGCTGCACCGGGAGCGTTATCGAAGTAGCCTGCCTGATCGACTGGCACCGGTGGTTCACCGGGCTTGGGCTCACCGTCGAACAGGTAGAACTCAATCTCGGGGTGCGTGTAGAACGTGAAGCCCAGATCGGCCGCACGCGCGAGGGTGCGCTTGAGCACATTGCGCGGGTCAGCGAATGACGGCGAGCCGTCGGGAAGCAGGATGTCGCAGATCATCCGCGCCGCGCCGTTGGTTTCGCCACGCCACGGCAGCACCTGGAAGGTGTCGGGGTCGGGCTTGGCCAGCATGTCCGACTCGTAGACCCGAGCGAACCCTTCAATGGCAGACCCATCAAAGCCAATGCCCTCGCTGAAGGCACCTTCAAGCTCAGCGGGCGCGATTGCGACCGACTTGAGTACGCCGAGCACATCGGTGAACCACAGTCGGACGAAGCGGATGTCGCGCTCTTCGATGGTGCGGAGCACGAATTCGGTCTGCTTATTCATGCCCCCATCATTCATGCTCTTGGTTTCGTCCGTGTTACGGCGCGCTGAACGTCCACGCCGACAGATAGCGTGGGTCCGTGCCCCAACTGCGACTGGCGCTCGCTCAGGTCAACCCCACCGTGGGTGACCTCAGCGGCAACTCAGAGCTCGTCATCGAACGTACCCATGAGGCTGCCCGTGCCGGGGCACACCTCGTCGCCTTCCCCGAGATGGTGCTCACGGGATACCCGATCGAAGACCTCGCCCTGCGGCGCTCATTCCAACGCGCTTCTCGGGCCGCTATGGAAGCACTCGCCGCGCGCCTCGCCGACGAGGGACTTGGCGGGGTTCCGGTGGTCGTCGGCTATCTCGACCACATCGAGTCGATGGCCGATCGACTCGGCGTTCCTCGCGGCGCCCCCATCAACGCCGCTGCGGTGCTGCACGGTGGACGCGCCATCGCACGCTACGCGAAACACCATCTGCCTAATTACGGTGTATTCGACGAATTCAGGTACTTCGTTCCAGGCAGCGACTTGACCGTACTGCGCATCCACGGCGTCGACGTCGCACTGGCCATCTGCGAAGACCTCTGGCAAGACGGCGGACCCGTCGCAGCCATCAGCGAGAGTGGCGCTGGCCTACTTCTTGTGCTCAATGGTTCGCCCTATGAAGCAGACAAGGACGATGTACGGCTTGCACTGTGTGCCACGCGTGCGCGTGAGGCCGGCTGCACTCTCGCCTACGTCAATATGGTCGGCGGTCAGGATGAACTGGTCTTCGACGGAGATTCACTTGTGGTCGATCCCGCGGGCACGCTCATCAGCCGGGCGCCGCAATTCGACGACTCACTGCTGGTGATCGATCTCGAGTTACCTCACGCCAAACAGCAACTCGCTCTTCCCGACGGCACACCCATCGTGTCGGTGAGTCCGGTCGCACTCCCGGCCTACGAACCAACTGCGCCGCTGGTCACCGAACGAACCGGAACAGATGAGGAGATCTACCGAGCCCTCGTCGTCGGACTTCGCGACTACGTGCACAAGAACGGATTCCGTTCGGTACTCCTCGGACTCTCAGGCGGAATCGACTCCGCGCTCGTCGCCGCCATCGCCTGCGATGCAGTGGGTGCCAGTAACGTCTACGGCGTTTCAATGCCATCGGTTCACTCGTCTCAGCACTCACGTGACGACGCTTCGGATTTGGCCGAACGCACTGGCGTGAACTTGCGCACCGTGCCGATCGCGCCGATGGTCGATGCTTTCGAGTCACACATTGAGCTCACCGGATTAGCAGCCGAAAACCTTCAGGCCCGCGTGCGTGGCATCACCTTGATGGGTATTTCCAATCAGGAAGGCCACCTCGTGTTGGCCACCGGCAACAAGAGTGAACTGGCAGTCGGTTACTCCACGATCTACGGCGATGCGGTGGGAGGCTACGCGCCCATCAAGGATGTCTCGAAAACGCGCGTCTGGTCACTTTCACGTTGGCGCAACGAGGCAGCGTTGGCGCGGGGCGAGGTAGCCCCCATTCCGCCCAACAGCATTGAGAAGCCGCCGAGTGCCGAACTTCGACCCGGGCAACTAGATACCGACTCACTTCCCGACTACGCGGTTCTCGATGACGTGCTCGACGACTATGTCGAGCATGACCGCAGCGCGGCCGAACTCATTGCTCAAGGCTTTGACCCTGTTTTGGTGAATCGGGTCCTCACCCTTACCGACGCCGCCGAGTACAAGCGCCGACAATATCCACCCGGTACCAAGATTTCATTCCGAGCTTTCGGCCGCGATCGTCGACTGCCGATTACCAATCGTTGGCGAGAACGTTCCGACGACTGAACTCAGCGAACGCCCACACCGCCGAGCACGGCGTCGACGATGCTCGCCGCCGTCGTGTCGTCGACGCGACGCTGGCTCAGCGGCGTCATCATCATCAAACTGATCATCGGTGAGGTGAAGAGCGACACGAGCAAGTCGAGGTCGATGTCATCGCGAACCTCGCCTCGCTCAACCCCAGCACGCAACACCGCCCGCACTCGCTCGCGGCGCACCAGAACGACACGTTCGTAGTAGATCTCGAAAAGGTCCGGGTTTAGATGTGCCTGACTGAGTACTTGCGGAAGGCATCGGTCGGACCTGCCCTCGCCACTTCGTTCACGGATTCCCTCGACGATTGCGATGAGCGCTTCGCGCACCGGAACTCCGGCGGGAGGTGAGGGCAAGTCGTCGTTCAGGGTCGACAGTGCCTCGGCCAACAAGTCGTGAGATCCGTCGAAACGTCTGTAGATCGTGCTCTTCCCAACCCCAGCGCGCGCGGCAACGGCCTCGACAGTGAAGCCCGCTGCACCCACGTCAATGAGCACATCGAGGGCAGCGGCCACGATTGCCCGGTCGGCCTCTTCACTGCGAGGGCGACCGCGATGCATTGCAGCGGCACTCATTCTTAGACCTGCTCCCCCGAGGGCTTCGAAGGGGCACCGAGTTCCAGTGGCGCTTCGTCAATGTGAGCAAGGTGTTCAGGATCCTCATCGACCAAATGCGCCTGATGCAGCGCATCAGGCTCACCGTCCGCCTCAACCCGACCGCCTGGTGCCGCAGCCATCGGGGCGGCGCTGCTTCCCGAGTGCCACGACACTGCTTCGGCCTGGGCCGGCAACCAGAGGATGTACACGAGTAGGGCAATCAGCAACATCGCGAGCGAGATATAGGCGACCGCGTGCATCGAGGGAATGAACGCATCACTGCCCGCCTGACGCAGCGCATCGGCCTGGGCTGCGGTGATAGTGCCCTTGGCTTGCAGAGACTGGGCGATGTAGTAGGTCGCGCCCACACTGTCGGCAAGTGCGGTCTTCACCTGCTCGGGAATACTGACACCGGAAAGGCGCTCGGTGATCTTGTTCGAATACAGCGTGCCTTCGATCGAGGTGAGGATTGCGACGCCCAGAACGGCAGCCAGTTGACGAACCGTGTTTTGCACGGCCGATCCAGAACCAGATCGCTGCGGCGGTGTAGCGAGCGTCATGCGCGTCGTTGAGGGCGCGATGACGTTACCCAGCCCGGTACCGAAGATGAAACCGAAGAGCAGCAGGTACCACACCGGCGAGTCGACCTGAATCTGAGAGATCATCAGCATCGCGATGCAGGCTAGAACTAGACCTGTTGGAATTACTCGACGCGCTCCGAATCGCGCAACCATTTTCGCACTTCGGGGAGCGGCGATGATCTGCCCCAATGCGAATGACAAAGTGAGCGCCCCAGACTGCAATGGCGACCAGCCGCGCACATCTTGGTAGTAGAAGGCGAGAAAGACCAATGAGCCCGAGAGTGCCGCGAACGCCAGTGACACACCAGTCAACGGAACCGAGAATGATCGAATCTGGAACAGGCTGAGGTCAAGCGACGGGTGATCAGTACGAGATTCAAAGACAACAAATCCGACTAACACGAGAATGCCCACAAAGACGAATGCGAAGGTACTGGCCGACGTCCACCCTGCCTTGCTGGCTTCTTGAATGCCATACACCAGCGACAACATGCCGATGACCGATAGCACCAATCCGACGGGGTCAAGACGACCCGGGTGCGGGTTCTTCGACTCGGGCACCACCTTCACGATGCCGATGAGACCCACGATGATGATGGGCACGTTAATCAAGAACACCGACCCAAAGTTGTTACCGAGCAGAGCGTTGAACCACTGCGGGTTCTGAAGCAGGAATCCACCCAGCAGCGGACCCAGTGCAACCGCTCCACCCACGGCCGCGGCCCACGCGCCGATCGCCTTGCCTCGCTCTTGGGGCGGGAAGATCACCGTGATGATCGACAGGGTCACGGGCAGAACCGAGGCGCCACCAATTCCCATGAGAGCGCGGAAGGCGATGAGCTGCTCAGGAGTCTTGGCAAATGCACACAGCGCTGATGCCAACGCAAAGAGCGTGAGACCGATCATCAGAATGCGGCGACGGCCGTAACGATCGCCGAGCACCCCCCAGGTGAAGAGCAGCGCCGCAAAGACCAGCGAGTAACTATTGATCGACCAGATCAACTGATCTTGAGTCGCCCCGAGGTCATCCTGAATCGTCTTGAGCGCCACATTGAGCACCGTGTTGTCGAGCACCACGATCACCAAACTGACAACCAACACGGCCAGCGCCTTCCACCGCTTGGGGTAAGGAATGCCGGTACCCATTCCTGATGCGGCAGCTGCGGGGGTGGGAGAACTCATGTGGATCCTTCGCGTGGGGGCCTATTCCGATACGGAACAGTATCGTATTGAAAGAACTCGTGCGAATTGGTAGCCACGCAGAGGTTTTATTCGGGGTATTTCGTGGCATCATTGTCCCGTCCGGGGACTCCGCTGTGGAGCCTCGAGATCGGAGAATTGCAATGTCTGTTCACGCCGGCCTGCCGACTCGCCCCCATCTGGTTGAGGCGACGTCCCCCTTCTTTGGCATCACCCCGACCGGACCGCGGGTCACCATTCGCGATCTGGCTGCTGCCAAACAGGCGGGTATCCCGTGGCCCATGATCACCGCCTACGACGCGCTCACCGCGCGCGTCTTCGACGAGGCGGGTATTCCGGTCATTCTGGTCGGAGATTCTGCCGCGATGGTGGTGTACGGCTACGACTCCACCATTCCTGTGACAGTCGACGAGTTGCTGCCACTGGTGCGCGGAGTCGGACGTGGAGCGCCTCGTTCACTCATCGTCGCCGACCTGCCCTTCGGCTCGTACCAGTCGTCGACCACGCAGGCACTCGAGACGTCAGCCCGCTTCATGAAAGAAGGCGGTGCACACGCAGTGAAGTTGGAAGGCGGTGCTGCGGTACTCCCCCAAGTCGAGGCACTCGTCGCTGCTGGCATCCCAGTGATGGGCCATTTGGGTTTGACGCCGCAATCAGTAAACCAACTCGGTGGGTACCGCGTGCAAGGCCGCGGCGAAGCCGGCGAAGTGTTGATGCGCGACGCCAAGGCGCTTGAAGCAGCCGGCGCCTTTGCCATCGTGCTGGAGGTAGTGCCTGCCGATCTTGCCGCTCAGGTTTCGACAGCGTTGTCGATTCCCACTATTGGAATCGGCGCTGGACCTGCCTGCGACGCGCAAGTACTGGTGTGGCAAGACCTTGCAGGACTCACACCGGGACGTACGGCGAAGTTCGTTCGCAAGTACGCCGACCTCACCAGCGTGCTCACGACTGCTGTCTGCGAGTGGGGTACCGACGTCGTCAGCGGCGCCTACCCCGCGGCAGAGCACACCTATAGCTAACCGATTCGTCAGACGTCGGTGATGCGCACACCCGCGTGTGCCTTGTAGCGGCGATTCATCGAAATGAGATTGGCCGTCCACGCTTCAACTTGGTGACCGTTACGCAATCGGCCGCCGTAGATTCCGCGCATGCCGGGAATCGTGTCGGCAAGCGCGGCAACCAAATCGGTGGCGGCGCGGTCTTCACCAAGAACAAGAATGTCGGTGTCAATCGACTCAACGGTGAGGTCGAGCAGCAGAACGGCCGATACGTGGTGGAAGGCTCCAACGACAGTGCTGTCTGGGAGCAGAGTTGCTGCTTGCTGCATGGCACTTCCCTCGGCAACCGGAAGTGCGAAAGCGCCCTGCTTGTCGAAGCCAAGTGGATTTACACAGTCGACGACGATGGTGCCCGTGAGATCGCTCGCGAGCGCCTGCAGCAATTCGCCATGGCCGTCCCAGGGCACGGCCACGACGACGACATCGCAGGTACGCGCACACTCGACATTGTCGGTACCGGTCGCGCCGTGGCCAATTTCTGCGGCAACTGCAGCCGCACGCTCGGCACTGCGACTTCCGATCACGACGCGAAGACCAGCATGCGCCCATCGGGTCGCCAAACCGCGACCTTGTTCACCGGTCCCACCAAGAACACCGATGCTCAGACTTGTGAGATCGGGCACGTCCAACTCACTGCGACTCGCGGAATCACTCATAGTGTCGATCCTCGCAGACGCACTAGTCGTAGTGCACGATGAGTAGGTGGATTCAACACGCGTTGCCCTCATGCGACAGGTTCTGTCGTCAACTCCGTGGGTCGAGCGCACCCGCGAGTTCGCCCGCGCCATGCGCACCAGCACGCGCGTCGATCACGGACTCCTGCTTGTCGGAACTCCCGAAGAAGAGCCGTGGCATTTAGCCGCACACCTTGACGACGAAACACGCTTTGCTGGCATTCCGCAGTTGGCCCCAGTACTCGTGCGCTACCGCATCCCCGAAGGCGCACCCGCGCACTTGTCTATCGGTTTCGAACGACTCGAACGCGCGACGCGCGGAGAAACTATGTTCATTGTTGCGCCAGGTGCCGCACCCGAATCACTACTCGAACGTGCAAACGATGCACGTCGCAATGGAACAACAATTCTCTCGATGAACACCGGCGACAGCGACCTCAACTCGATTGCCCATGAATCATTAATCGTGCCTGCACGCGGACTCGTGATTCCCGACACAAGTAGAGACTCGTTCATCACATCACTTGAAAGTGCTTACGCCACAACGACTCTCGCCAGTGACGTGTCGACGCTTAGCGCAACATTTGACGTCATTGAACACCTCGTCAGTACCGCCGTTGGTGAGAGTGCACTCACGGCTCCGACGCACTCGTCGACCCAGCGACGTGGCATGCGCGATCGCCTCGGACGACTGCTCGATTCAATTTCAGGTCCGTCAATCGCACACGATTGATTCGGCTGTGCGCGACACGAGTCGCAGCCCCCTTCCTTCTAACGTGAGTTTTGCGCAAAAACCTGTCATCGTAGATACACAATCCTCGGTATGGGATCGAGGAAGATGAACTGGAGGAACCGTGGCTGTAGCAAAGAAGGCACCGGCGAAGAAGGCCGCTGCCAAGAAGGCTCCGGCAAAGAAGGCTGCCGCTAAGAAGGCTCCGGCCAAGCGCGCCGCTGCCAAGAAGGCTCCGGCCAAGCGCGCCGCTGCCAAGAAGGCTCCGGCCAAGCGCGCCGCTGCCAAGAAGGCTCCGGCCAAGCGCGCCGCTGCCAAGAAGGCTCCGGCGAAGAAGGCTGCCGCTAAGAAGGCTCCGGCCAA
>CAIYMF010000297.1 GCA_903927265.1 uncultured bacterium
AGGGTGATGTCGGGCCGACGGCGACGTGGGTCGTCGGTCGGTAGCGGGTGCCGGTCGATGGCTGACTCGGACGCAGTGAGCGCGAGTGTGAGATCGGCCAACTCGGCAACGGTCACTTCTTGTGGGTTGCCGAGATTGATCGGACCCGTAACGCTGTGGTCGGTGCCCATCATGCGCATGAGTCCTTCGACCAAATCATCGACGTAGCAGAACGAGCGCGTCTGATTGCCGTCGCCGAATAGCGTGAGCGGTGCGCCGCTGAGCGCACTGACAACAAAGTTTGATACCACGCGCCCGTCGTCGGGTGCCATGCGTGGCCCGTACGTGTTGAAGATGCGCACGACCTTAATGTCGAGATCGTGCTGGCGTCGGTAGTCGAAAAAGAGGGTTTCAGCGCAGCGCTTGCCCTCGTCGTAGCACGCACGAGGCCCGATCGGATTCACACTTCCGACGTAATCCTCGGTTTGCGGGTGCACTTCGGGGTCACCGTAGACCTCCGATGTTGAGGCGAGCAGGACTCGCGCGCCTGTGCGCTTAGCCAGACCGAGCATGTTGAGTGATCCGACAACTGCGGTCTTGATCGTGTGCACCGGATCGCGTTGGTAGTGAATCGGCGAGGCAGGGCAGGCCAAGTGATAGATCTCGTCAACGTCAACGAACAGTGGAAGCGTGACGTCGTGTTGCTGGAACTCAAAGCGCGGGTGCTCAAGCAGGTGAGTGATGTTGGTCATCGACGACGAGAAGAGGTTGTCAACGCACACGACCTCGGCACCTTCGGCGATGAGTCGGTCGCACAGGTGGCTGCCGATAAAGCCGGCTCCTCCTGTGACGAGAACTCGACGTTCACTCATTGCTTGCGTCTCCCCGGTCGGTACGTGAAGTGGATCTTACTGTGCGCTGGGCGCGTTTTTGCCGGATCACTTCTGTCACGAACCGAGGGTTTCCCCAGAAGTAGCGGCGTGCTAGTCGGCGAGGCTCGCTGGCGAGGCGAAACGCCCACTCAAGGCCACTGCACTGTAGCACCGCAGGGGCCTGGCGCTTGGTGCCAGCAATGAAGTCGAACGCGGCTCCAACGCCGAGAGCCGTGACGGGCAATGCGTTGGCGAGTCTGCGGCACTCAATGTCTTGCTTGGGTGTTCCGAGGCCCACCCATACGCACTGTGCGCCAGATTCGCTGATGCGTTGGTCGCGTTCATGAAGTTCGTCGGCGGTGGCGGCTCGAAATGGTGGCGATTCGACGCCGACCACATCAACACCGGGCCAGCGTTCGGCGATGGCCGTGGTGAGTGCTGCCAACGTTTCTTCGTCGGAGCCGAGGAGGTAGTGGCGAAGTGACACCGAGCGTCCTTGGTCGAGCACCGCGCACATGGTGTCGGGGCCGTAGACACGTGACCAGCCGGAAACGTCGGGGTGAAGTTTCTTGCCGGCCCACACGACCGGCACGCCATCGCAAAAAACTGCGGAGGCACTGTCGGAGAGGGTGGCGTAGTCAGCGTCATCAGACGCCAGTGCGACGTTGTAGGCATTCCAGAACAGCACTGCATTTCCGGGTGCGTTACTGACGGACGTCGCTCCATCAATGATTGACGCGGTTGCGGTGGAGAGGTCACACACGCTGAAGTTCACGTGTCCAATGGGCGCGCGCGTCAAGGTATCGAGGATCATCGCTACCCGAGTTTGACTGGCATCGTGGTGATGGTGATTGTGCCGGCGGGCTTCTTGACGCAACTGCCGTAGGCGGGGCACACCGTGATGGCGCCGCGTTTGACGTAGCCCTTGCCACTATCGGTCCACGCCACGCTAAACGACAGAGTGCGGGCGCCGCTGACACGCGTGGCCGTGCACACGTGCAGCCGTGTTCCGGTGCAGCTTGTCACGGTCGCTCCCGCCAACCAGGTGCGGATGGTGCCAAGAGCCTTCGTGGCAGGAGTGTCGTAGTAGGTCTTGATACCTAGGTACGTCATGCCATTCGACCATGCGTACCAATACACGCGATCGATACCCAGGCGCAGCGA
>CAIYMF010000298.1 GCA_903927265.1 uncultured bacterium
ATGCGGGTAACGGGTTGAGGTGAAGAGCATGCGGTCAAGGCGAATGCGTCCGGTGGAGTGGTCGACCTCGTACTTATTGCGACTGCCAGCCGGGATCTCAACGAATACATCGAACTTCATGGGCTCCACTGCAACTCCTTCAGAGACGGCGTTCGCTTGATTGCATTGTTCCGTACGCGGCGGCTGTTTGACACCACAAACACCAGCGCCGGCTCGCGAGGGGTGCCGGGGGCGGTCGCTCGACTGACGTACCCTCGGGGAGTGACCCTCCGCGCCTTCGGCATCCGAGCCCCCAGACTCGGCTACGCAGTGGTGCCGGCGGTGGCTGTGGTGTGCCTGGTCGCTCTGGCACCGGCAGCCCCCGCACTCGTTGCGACGGCACCCTCGATTCCGCCCGTGGGGGCAAGCGCCGTATTGAGCCCCGTGACCGTCGAAGGAACGACAGCACCCCCGGCCTCTCCCGCTGCTGTGACCGCCGCCGTGGCGCCGGTACTCAACGCGGGCTCCTGGGAAGCAGTGTCCGCCGTCGTTCTTGATCCCTCCGATGGGTCCCTGCTGTACGAAAGTAGTTCGATTGCGCGCACCCCAGCCTCGACGCTGAAAATTCCGACGGCGTTGACGGCGCTGAGTGTGCTCGGACCGGACACGAGGCTGCGCACCCGGGTCGTTCTCAACGGATCAACGGTGGTGATCATCGGTGCCGGCGACGCCACGCTGGGTCGTGCCAAGGGCTTCATCGACGGCACACCGACTGCGTCGCTCAACCAACTGGCCGAGTTGACGGTGAAGGCTCTGGATAAGCAGGGCATCTCGTCGGTGCACGTGGCTTTCGACGACAGTTTGTTCACCGGTCCCACCCTGTCGCCCGAGTGGAGTTCAGCCTTGGTCTCGAGTGGGGCTATTGCCCCGATCACGGCCTTGTCGGCCGATCAGGGGCGAGAATCTGCAACGTCCGATACCAGTGTGTCCGATCCGGCTGCCAGTGCAGCTCGCTATTTCGCTGCCCAGGTCAGGGATGCAGGCATAGATGTCGCCCGAGGTGTTCAGCGGGTCACAGCGCCGGCCGATGCACCTGAGATCGCACACGTGATGTCACCCACCATCGCTGAGATTACTGACTACACACTCACCGAATCTGACAATGATGTGGCCGAGGCGCTCGCGCATCTTGCGGGCGGCAAATTGGTGGGCGAGGCATCATTCGCTGGTGGTGCCCGGGCGATGAAGCAGGTGCTCGAGGCATATGGCATTCCCACCGAAGGTATGAAGATCAGCGACGGTAGCGGACTTTCGCGCAGCGACCGCATGCAAGCGATCACGCTGGCGCGCACTTTGCAGGTCATCGTGAATGGTCATGCGCCCGAGGGACTCGATGTGCCAACCTCCGTTGGCTGGGCGGTGTCGGTCGGACTTCCCGTGGCGGGATTCACGGGCACCCTGGCCAACCGTTTCGACACAAACGGAACACGCGCCGGACGAGGTGTGGTGCGCGCCAAGACCGGAACTTTGACAGGAATCTCGGCGCTCGCGGGCCAGTCGCGAGATCGCGACGGGCGATTGCTCGTATTCGCCGCCTTGGCCAGTGGCATCCCCGACACCGACGCGGCACGTAGCGATCTCGACGAATTCGCGGCCACTGTCGCGGCCTGCGGCTGTCGGAGTTAGTCGCGACACGAAATCAGCATCGACGTGGCCCCTCGGGCTACGCTGCAAAGGACCTCAGATTGCCCGGCGAGGGTACGGCTAAAGGGGATGTTTGAAAAATGGCAATGGTGTCGCGTAGTGGGGGTGTCGCTCAATTAGCGCGTCGGGCGGGACTGATCGCGGTGACCGCCACGATGGCGCTTGTCGCTGGCGCACTTGGCGCCGTGCCTGTAGGAGCTGCCCCGGGTGATCCGCAGGTGACGTTGCTCAAGGGAACGACGCTGCCCACCATCGCACCGGGCCAGCAATTCGCGTACACCTTGACCGCGGGTTGTGCCGGCCTTCAAGACGGCTGTGTGAATGCGACCATCACTGACACGCTGCCCGCCGAATTTGAGATCAGTTCGCTGCCGCCCTCCACTTCTGAGCGCACCGTCACCTACGACGCCGGTACGCGCGTGCTGACGATCACCTTCAAACTTCGTCTCAACCAGCCGGCAGGTGCCTTCGGCTTGCCCGCTGGAGCGTCAAAGCAAATTCAGATCGGCATGCGACTTCCTGCGGAAACGTCAGTTACCAATGGGCAGATCATTTCCAACTCGGCGAACTTCGTTGCCTCTAACGCGGTGCAGGTGTCGTCGTCGGTCGACATGACAGCCGATGTGCCCGTGGTAGTTCGTCCTGTGGCGACCAAGGCATGGTCTCCCTCCACCGCCATCGCACAGTCTGGCGGAGCGAGTACCGCCATCCTCGGAGTTCGCAACGCCTCGTCGTCATCTGCCGACGTGCGCGAACTGGTCGTCACCGACCACACGGCGGCGACGTTCAACGCGTTCGACGTGACTGCACTCGGTCCGGTGACCTACCCACCGGGAGCTGATCAGGTGGTGGTGAGCGTGTGCACCAAGCCTGTTGCCACGCCCTGCGTTGGCGGGGAATGGGTCAGTGCCACGCACACGGGGGCCGGCCCCTTTGCAGCCCCCGGCGGCACCCCTCTCGACTCAGTGACGGGAGTGGAGTTTGCGTTCAGCAGCAGTACGAATGCCACGTTGCCCTATAGCGCGACTCAGGGTACAGCGGCGGTCGGCTTAGTGCTGCGCGACACCGATCGCACGACCTCCAATTCAATTCAGCCGCAATCGAATCTGGTCATCACCAACAACGCTGATCCGTCGGCGATCGATGCTTCCGAAGCGGTCACGACCGGTACTCCCGCCGTCGCAAAATTCACCAT
>CAIYMF010000299.1 GCA_903927265.1 uncultured bacterium
CCTCGCGATCTGCCGTCAATCGAGATCGACCCGCTCGAAGCCCGATACCGTCGGCCTGGCGATGCGATGGGCCCGGTCAGGCCGCTTCCGCGACGCACGGCTGGCTCCCGGCGGGCCGCCGGGACTTTGCGATCGCCCTGGGCTGACCAGGTTCATCGTTGACATGGGCTGCTCGCGGAGGCGAGCATCTGTCGTTTCCAAGAACTACCGGGAGAAAAAGATGGCCACGAAAGACCCGAAGCAGGACGAAAACACCGCTCGAGCTGTTGCCAGCTTCAAGGCGAACGTCAACGCCGCCCTCAAAAGGCGTTTCGTGTTTCTCCTGGCGGGTCGCACTGGAACCGGGAAGTCGAGTACCGTCAACACGTTGATGGGGCAAGAGGTCGCGCCGGTGGGCGACTACGAGCCAACCACGATGAGCGTGGAGTCGTATCACTCTGCTCTGGACGGCGTGAAGTATGAGGTGGTCGACACGCCCGGCCTATGCGACGACCTAGAAGAGGCCGGGAACGACGAGCGCTACCTTGCTGAAATGCGCGAGAGAGCACCTAGCGTAGATTGTCTCTGGTACGTGTCCCGGCTGGATGAGACAAGGGTCACCGGAGACGAACGGCGCGGGATAAGACTCATTTCCAAGGCATTCGGACCCGACATCTGGGACCACGCCATCATCGTCTTCACGTTTGCTGGCAACGTGAGTCCGGAGAAATACTCTATCTCGCTGCTGAAGCGGGCCGAGCTCATTCGACACGAGATCGCGAGCGCTACCGGCAAGTCGGCTGAAATGATTCCGGCCGTGGCAGCCGACAACACTTCCCCGACGACGCCAGATGGAAAGCCTTGGCTCAGCGAACTCTATACGCAGGTTCTTGGTCGTCTTTCCAAGGGCGGCGGCATGCCATTCTTCCTGGCGACGGCGTCCTCCCTGCGCCCCGTCGGGAAGAAGCCTCCGCGCATTCAGCTCGATGCTGAGCAGAAGGAGCGCGTGAAGTCGATTAGCGCCGCCATTATTCCCGAGTTTGCGATTGCGGGTGCCGTAATCGGAGAGATCTTCGGGCCCGCGGGCGCGGCGATCGGGGCGGCAGCGGGGGCCGCTGTGGGGTTTGCAGCCTGGCTATGGGGCTGAGTTGCGGAGACATCTATTGCTCGGTCGGACGGGCGTGGGGAAGTCAAGCTTCATAAACGCAGCATTCGGAGTGACGCTTGCCCGAACCGATCCGTTTGAGGCCTGCACGAAGGTGGTCGAGTACTTCGTTCACGCGGGCGCCTCCGAGATCTGCCTCATTGATACCCCCGGTCTCGCCGAGGACACCGAGGTGAGAGACCGGAAGTACCTTGCTCTTATCAAGAGAGACGTCGATTTCCGTCAACTGACCAGCGCCATCTACGTCAGCAGGCTGAACGATACTCGCATGTCAGGCGATGAGCAGCGCAGCTTGGCACTGTTGTTGGAGCAGATTCCCACATGTTTCTACGGCGCCATGACTCTTGTACTCACGTTCGCGGCTAGCGTTGCTCAAAACCGGGTCGAAATAGCGACGACGGCGCGTCAGCAGCAAATCCAGGACTTCGTCAGGTCGCGCCCCCCATGCTTTCCGGGTATGCAATCATGGTCATTCAATAGAGTGCTCATGGTTGATAACGTGGTTGATAACTGGGCAACTGACTGCAAGCCGATCAAGGCTTTCCTCTAGGCAACGGGCTCTGATGGCAGAAACCTCAACCTTGGTCACCGTGACCCCAACCTTGGTCACCGTGGCCCCGCCCCGCGGGGGGGCGGTGCCAGGCCCCGTCGACGAATGCTGCGAGCCGTCTCGAGAGGGTGCCCGGGTGCTCGCCCGAATGCCGTGATTCGACTTCGACGGGGGGGGTGCCGTCGAAGCCATGCTGGCAAGGCCGACGGCACGGGGTGGGGGGCGTCCGCGGCTTGCCGGCAAGGCCCGTGAGGCCCTCTGTCGGCGCCG
>CAIYMF010000300.1 GCA_903927265.1 uncultured bacterium
AAGCCCCCGGGCTCAGCACCAGCCTTGCGACAGTGAGACTCAGGCGATCTCGACTGTTCGCCATCTAACTTTCTCGGCGTCGAGGATCTCCGGTAGGGCACCCCGGGTCGCTTCGATCGAGAGCAGCATTGTTGCGTTGAGTACGAGCCCCGCTGCGGCGGCTTCGAGGTTCAAGAGGTTGAGGCGCGGGTGACGCTCGGATAGCTCGGCCATCACGGGAACCGTCGCCCGCGGCTCGGGGAGACCGATGGTGTCGGGCAGCAACAGCAAGCTCCGGATCGCCGTCGCCTGACGCTGGTCATCGAGACCAAGAAAAGGTCCCGAGAGATGCCCCCCGGCTCCGCTGACTGCGGCACGGCAAGCGCGGTAGTGCCAATACGTCGTGGTATGACGCTCGCCTTTCGCGTCGATGCCCACGAGGAGTTCCTCGATCAAGAGTCGGTCGTCGAGAATGACGTTGCGGATCGCGGCCACCTACTGATCAGCCAGGTCTGAGTCCTCGATGCTGGCCAGCCCAGCGTCATAGCGGTCACGGAGTACCCGGCGGAGTTCGCGTCGAGCGCTCTGTATGCCGCCGGGAATAACGAGCGCGGCATCGCCGAGATCGATGATGCCGACTTCGCCGCCCAGTTCGATGCCCCACCGATGACGCAGCTCGGAAGGCAGATTGGTTTGACCGCGGTGGGACACTTTGGCGATTGAGGTACCAGGCATGTGTGCATTGTAACGATACTTGACTTACAAGGCGCACAGGCATGTTTGAATTGTCGTTGGGCGAGCGGTGTCACTCGGACTTCGTCGCATCGGGCAGCAATGTGAGGGCTCCAGCAAGAAGTATCGTTCGCGGATGCACATCGAGTCGGTCGCCATCATCGTGGACGATTACGACGAGGCCATCGCCTTCTTCGTGGATGCACTCGGGTTCGAACTCGTCGAGGACTCGCCGGCGTTGACGAACGACGGACACCCGAAACGCTGGGTCATCATCCGCCCGCCCGGCGCATCGACCGCGGTCCTCCTCGTGCAGGCCGATGGCGATCGCCAATCCGCAGCTGTCGGCGACCAAGCGGCCGGTCGGGTTGGCTTCTTCCTCCGAGTCGACGACTTCGACCACAGCTACCGCCGCATGGTCGAGCACGGTGTCCGTTTCCTCAGTGAGCCGAGGGAGGAGAGCTACGGGACCGTCGCAGTCTTCCTCGACATCTCCGGCAACAAGTGGGATCTCTTGGGATGAGGATGCCGTCGGTTGCCGTATCCGTTGCCGTTGACGAGAACGACTAGCTCAGGCCCAGACGCTGACGATCGACGTCGGGCGCAGGCGGAGCACGACGATGTCGTCGTCCTTCCAGGCATCACGCAGCTCTGCTGCCCGAGGGGTGCCGGCCTCGTAGCGGTCGATCATGCGGTGCGTCACCACCTGGCCGGGATCGTCCTCGACGGTGATCGTGCCGCGGATTAGGTAGCCGTGGGCGTCGGTGCGCTCGCCGCCGATAGTCACGCCCGCCCGTGGGTTGGCGAGCGCGTTGCGGGTCTTGGCCGCCGCGCGATCCGAGACGAACAGCACGTCGTGCGAGCCATCGCCAACGGGTTCGATGTCGAACCAGATTGGAACGTTGTGGGGGAAGCCGTCGCGACCAACGGTGGCTAGACGGGCGAAGCGGACTTGGCCGAGGA
This sequence comes from uncultured bacterium, assembly GCA_903927265.1. Taxonomy (GTDB): domain Bacteria; phylum Actinomycetota; class Actinomycetes; order S36-B12; family CAIYMF01; genus CAIYMF01. The sequence goes on from CAIYMF010000300.1 coordinate 1,675, forward strand.
AGGCAAGGGCACGGTCGTCGAACATCCGAACAGCATGCCACTCCGGCCGGGATCCGCCTTCACCGATGTAGCCAACCCGACCGCTACCACTCGGTCGCACGTTCTAGCC
>CAIYMF010000301.1 GCA_903927265.1 uncultured bacterium
CGCAGCGGCGAACTGACATGTCACAGCAGCCGGTCTAGGAGTCGCTGGAGCGCCGTTGTGGGGTTCGAGTAACGTCCCGGCACCTCCACAGAAGAAGGACCCAGGGTCGATCCCCTGGGTCCTTCTGCGTGTCGGGGGTAACGTGTCAATTCGGGACGAGCTCGCCGGAGGCAAGCGAGGGGTCCTGGCACCTCCACGAGTGAAGAAGCCATAGGTCGATCCCTGGGCATTCTTCCTTGAGTTGAAGCGGCACTCCAAAGCGCTTGGTACTCTCGTCGCGAACCTGCTCAGCAGGAACCCGTGCGTTCCGCACAACGAGACACTGGCACCGTCGTTCTGACCCAAGGCGAAACGTGGAGGATCACTGATGGCCGAAGAAGTACGCATCTTGCCGACCAAGTGGATAGGCGTGTCAACACAGGTGTCGTGGGGCCTCATCTTCGGGGAGAACCACCCGAATTTCCAGACGCACGGCCACCTCGACCCCGCTGTGCATGTGCAGTCGACTGAGAGCACCATCACGGTTGTCTTCCAGGAAGGTCGCGCACTTGAACTTGTCTTTGGTACGGCTCACGGTGAGTTCAGTGCGATCGGACTGCTCTCCTCCGATGGTAAGCGGCTTGAACTCGCCGGCCCTGCGGGTCACTCCTCGTACGTGATCGACGGGAACTCGATGGTGGGGCACTCCCACTACAGATTGCACGGAACGGAGCAGGCGGGCGAGGAGTACGGGGTCGCCATGGACGAGTACACCGCCGAGGTCTAACCGCATCACGTACATCTCGCCGTCCCACCTTCGCGGTGAGACGATGGGCCAATGTTGCTTGAGTCACGTGTAGCGCTCGTCACGGGCGGAACTCGCGGAATCGGGCTCGCTGCGGCGCGAGGGGTTGCCGAAGCCGGCGCGACTGTCATCTTGCTCGGCGTCGACCGCGACAGGGCGGTAGCCGCCGCAGAAGGATTGCAGGCCGAGGGCCTCGATGCCATCGGAATTGCCTGCGATGTTTCCGACGCCCGGGCAGTTCATGCGTTGCCCGACCTCCTTGGCCCCTTGGCGGCCGTCGATATCCTCGTTAACAGCGCGGGGGTGATGGCCGAGCGCATGTCGAAGACCCTGCGTACCTCGCCCGATGAGTGGCGGCGGGTCATGTCGGTGAACCTCGACGGCTCGTTCTACGCCATCGCCACCTTCGTCCCGAGCATGGTGGAGCGGCGTTGGGGTCGGGTGATCAACGTGTCGGCATGCCTCGGCCGACTTACTGGCCCGGGCACAGGGGGAGGGTTAGCGCCCTACCGGGTGTCGAAGGCCGCGATGAATGCGATGACGCGCAACCTCAATTCCGAATTGCGCAACGGCGCGGGTGGAGTGCTGGTTGACGCCATGTGCCCCAATCACTGCCGCACCGACATGGGTGGACCCAACGCGCCGCGATCGGCCGAACAGGGGGCTGACACCATCGTGTGGCTTGCCACTCGACCCGACGATTCACCCACAGGTTTGCTGTGGGAAGACCGCGAGGTCGTGCCCTGGTAGGTCGGCGGACGCTGCTGCAGACGCTGATTTGCGAGGGAATCTGGGGCTCTACGTAACCCCGAGACGTCGGCTCC
>CAIYMF010000302.1 GCA_903927265.1 uncultured bacterium
GCCACCCACTCACTCGAAGGCATGGGCGGCCGACGACGTACCACCGCAAGTAGAAGTACGAGAGACGCCCTGAGCAAGTAGGCCGTGGCACGCAACGGACTCTGGCTTGGTTGTCCGGCAGCCCGCGGACGCATCGCAACTGGAACCTGCGCGATACGCAGGCCGGCCTTGTGCGCGAGCACCAGCGACTCGACAGTGTCACCGAGGTACTCCTGCGGATAGTCGCGTGCAAACAGCGGCAGCGCCGCCGGTCCGGTAGCGCGGAAACCGGAGGTCACATCAGTGAGACGAGTTCCGGTGATGCGACTGAGCGCTGCGGCGAGCCCGCGCATCGCCCACCGTCGCGGACCGCGCACTCGGTACTCGCCTTCGCCGGCAAACCGCGCACCAATGACGATGTCGGCATCGCTCAGGGCCGCGAGCAACGCCGACACAGCAGCAGGGTCGTGCTGCCCGTCGGCATCTACTTGCACGACCGCATCGAAGTCGTTGCGTAATGCGTAGAGGAAGCCGGTGCGCATCGCACCGCCGACACCGACGTTAAACGGAACCGACACCACGGTGGCTCCCGCGTTGGCCGCCTCAGCGGCAGTGCCGTCGTGTGATCCGTCGTTGACAACGAGCACGGGCCAACGGGGCTCATTGCGCGCCAGTTCGTCGAGTACCGGGCCAATGACGCCGGCCTCATTGAAGGCCGGAACCACGATGAGAGGTCGCTCGGGGAGAGCGGAACTCGGCGTCGGCACTGACCCAGTCTACGAGTCCGTGGGAAATTCCACGCCCGAGAATGTGATCTGGCTCACATCAACAGGAGGGTCGCCCGAGTGGACTCGCCTTCGACCCACTGTTGGTCGCTCTGCCTCGGGCACAATGGGAAGGACGCACTCGTTGAGCAGTGGATGTGCGGGCAGCGCCCTCCGGCCGAAGGATGCGCGTCACGCGGAGGGAGGCGAACGATGACGGACCACACACCGCCGGAACCCCCGGAGGAATCCGACGTGACCGACGTCGAACCCTCCGAACCCGCCGAATCACTTCCCTACGACGAACCGACTGCTCCTCGCCGCAAAGTCGGCCGCACCGTCACCGCTGGAGTCGCCGGGTTAGTCCTCCTGACGTCCACCGTCGGCTACGCCGCCGTCAGCCGCTACTCGGGCGAAGTGCGCCACATCGATGTGTTCAGCACCTTGAACGAGGGCGAGCGTCCCGCCGATGAGCCAGGAACCAACCTGCTCCTCGTCGGCACCGACCAGCGCACCGGCCTCACCAAGGAAGAACTCAAGGCGCTGCACGTCGGCACCGGGAACTACGGACCACCGCGCACTGACACCGTGATGTTGCTGCACATCTCTGCCGACCAAAACTCCGTCTCCGTCGTGAGCCTCCTACGTGACTCATACGTAACGATTCCTTCGTACACGGATTCCAAAGGGGTCACACACACCGAACGCAAGAACAAACTCAACGCCGCATACGAAATTGGGGGTGCGCCCCTCTTGGTGCGCACCGTCGAAGGCGCAACCGGCGTGCGAATCGATCATTTCGTCGAAATGAACTTCGCCGGCTTTCTCTCGATGGTCGACTCCCTTGGCGGCGTACCTGTCTGTGTGAACAAGGCGACCGTCGACAAGGCTTCAGGCTTGCAACTTCCTGCCGGAACGTCGATGGTCACGGGCAAACAGGCGCTGGCCTACGTGCGAGCACGCAAGATCGACTCTGACATCGGCCGAGCGAACCGGCAACAGAAGTTCATCGCGTCGATCGTGCAGAAAGCAACGAGCTCCGGAACGTTGCTGAACCCCTTGGCCCTGAACGCATTCCTTGACGCCGCGACCTCAAGTGTCACGACCGACAACGAGTTCGATCGCGACGGCATGTTGGCACTCGGAAATCGCCTGCGTTCGATCAACGCCAGTGACATCGTGTTCCTCACAGTTCCCATCGCCAAGGGTGACTATCGCGTCGACATCGGCAAGACCAAGAACCAATCAACGGTGCTCTGGAGTCCTGACGCAAAGGACCTCTTCAGCCGCATCAATGCCGACATGTCGCTCACCGGCAAGCCCTCGGAATCCGATGCCGTTACGGCCGTGCGCATCGCACCCTCGCGCGTGCGAGTCAAGGTCTACAACGCGACGGCGACTTCCGGACTCGGTCGGCGAGTGTCTGATGATCTCGCCAAGGCGGGCTACACCGTTGTCGGGCAGCCACAAAATGCTAAGGCGAACGACGCCACCACCACCGTAATTCAGTACGATCCCGCGTTCGATCAGTCGCTCAAGACATTACGCGCGGCATTCCCCAACGCAGCCGTCAAGAAGATCAATGGCTTGGGTAATACGTTCTTGCTGCAAGTGGGTAGCGACTACAACGGTGTGCAGCCGGTCACCGTGTCAGCGACTGCCGCAGGCCCCAGTACCGCTATCAATTCCCCCACCAAGGTGCATAGCGCTGCCGATTCGATTTGTGGATGAGGTCATGAGCGACAACCCGACGCCTTCTACAGCAGGTGGCGACTACACCGAACGACTGCGAACTCTTGAGTCAGCGCGATGGAAGCAAGCGCTCGATGTGCAGCGGCCCTACCGCTGGAACATGCGCCGACTCGCGCTCGGCCGAACCCTCGAAGTGGGCTGCGGCATCGGTCGGGTGTTGTCGTTTCTCGACGACGGTGTTGGGGTCGACCACAACACTGAATCCATCGCTGTCGCCCGTGAACGCGGCTACACGGCCTGGACGACCGATGAATGGCCCACGTGCCCCGACGCGGTGCCGGCAAGTTTCGACTCGCTCGTGCTCGCACACGTACTCGAACACGTCGACGAGCCAACAGGCGACGCGATCATCAACGAGTACCTGCCATTTATGAAGCCGGCGGCGCGCCTGGTTCTCATTTGCCCGCAGGAACGCGGCTACGACAGTGACGCCACTCACGTTCGCTTCCTTGACCTCGCCGATCTCAACGCGACCGCGCGTAGAGCCGGCTTCACACCGACCCGCACATCATCTTTCCCGTTCCCCCGCGCGGCCGGTCGGGCATTCATCTACAACGAATCGGTCATGGTTGCCGCGCGATAGCGGCACAATGGCTCGCGTGACCATCTCACGCATGCGCCTCGCGCTGCTTCCGCTTGCCGCGCTCACGCTCGCCGGTTGCGGCCGGCTCGATGAGTTGACCACGACCACCACGCCCGACGAGTGGTGTCGCGATCGGCCCTGTGTCGACATTGGCGGCACCGTGTTGAACGAGCCGTCCAGCACAGTGCTCGTCTTCGCACTCGCAGCACTATGGGTTGCCAGCGGCATCTACTTCCTAGTGACGGCCCGCTCGCAACGGTCACGACAATGGCTCGGCGGAGCGCTCATCTTGGGCGGGCTTGGCGCCGCCCAAGCCGGTGTCTCGTACCAAGCATTTAGCTACGAACTCAAGTGCGCCGGGCGTGATATCTGTCTGCTCACCAATGGTTGGGAAGTCGGTTACAGCATCACCCAGGCGCTGAGTGTGAGCGCCATGCTCGTTGCGGTCGCGTACGCGTGCAGTACCGGGAAGTTGAGGCGCGGGTTGTGTTGGTACGCGGTAATCAACGCTGCTGTCTACCTCATCATTTCGTTGGCGGGTGTGATGCTACCGAGTCGCACCCTGCTGTCGTTCGAAGTGCTGATGCTGTTCGCGCTACCCGGCATTGTGATCGTCATTGTGGTGGCAGCGCGACGTTACCGCGCCACGCACGATTCACTCGATCGTTCACTCGTACTCGCCGCCGTACTTCTTGTGATCGTGCAGGTTGCCTACTTCGCCTACTACGCGGCCGGAATCACTGCAGTTCTCTGGAAAGACGGCGCCGGAATCTACTTCTCGGAAAACGACGTGCTGCACGTCGGCATGATTGCGTGGCTAGCGTACGTCGTGTTCGTCGTTGGTAAGCACCTACGGGACTTTCAGTCAGAGTCGGTACCCCGCTAGAAGGCGTTCAACCCGCAAGTGCTCCGATGCAAGCGTCAATGCGCCGAGCCGCCTCGATATCGAGTGTGCTGAGTCCATCGACGTCATGTGTTGTCATCGCGAGCCGCACGGTGCGCCACCGAATATCGACGTCGGGGTGGTGGTTCAACTCCTCCGCGATGAGTGCTATCGCATCGACGGCTCGGATGGCATCGGTGAACGTCGGAAACACGGTGATGCGCTCGATGACCTCACCGTCGCGTGTCCACTGCGGCAGCGATCCAAGTTCGTGATCTGCCTCTGACTCATCCAGTTTGCGGGGTAGGGCCACTGTTACGCCTTCCTTCAAATCGGTCGCGAATTCCTTCATATCGGTCGCGAAATCCTTCTTCGAGGTTGCGACTCACGGCCTCGGCACTCTCTCAGCCCGTCATCTTTTCAGACACCGTAGTAGCACGGTAGTGCCGCCTGACGGGATAACTAAACTAATCAACCTATGCCCACCTGTGACGAGAAAGCCCGGTCGATGCCAGCCACGTACCCGCGACATCCTTTTGTCAACGCACCATGAAAACTCCTCCAATACCTGCCTCGTTTTTCGGCATCGTCTTGGGTCTGGTCGGACTCGGTGACTGCTGGCGAGTCGCGAACCACGCCTGGGCATTGCCCAAAGCCGTCGGAGAAACCATCATGATCGCCGGCTTTGTGGTGTGGGTCGTGCTAACGCTGCTCTACCTCGCGAAATGGGCGTGGCATCGCGACGAGGCACTGGCCGAATGGAGACACCCTGTTCAGAGTTGCTTCATTGGGCTGACCGGCGTGGCCACCATTCTCGCCGGAATCGCGATCGCACCCTACGC
>CAIYMF010000303.1 GCA_903927265.1 uncultured bacterium
GCGCTGCCGTCGATTGTGGCCGGTCTGTTCATCTACACCACGCTCATCGTGACTCTCGGTCTCTCGCGCACAGGTATTGCCGCGGCGGCAGCCATCGGTGTGATGATGCTGCCCATCATCGCCCGTTCGGCCGACGTGGTGTTGCGCGTCATGCCCGGTGGTTTGCGCGAGGCGAGCCTTGCGCTCGGTGCGTCAAAGTGGCAGACGGTCAAGCAGGTAGTGCTTCCGACCGTGCGGCCTGGTTTGGCGACGGCGCTGATTCTTGGAATCGCGCGCGGCGTCGGCGAGACATCGCCGGTGTTGCTCACCTCGGGTGCGTCGACGTACTTCAACGCCAATCCCACCAACGAGCCAATGAACTCGTTGCCACTGTTTGTGTTCTCCGCGGTTCGAAGTGGTGAGCCGCTCTTCATCGCCCGTGGATTCGGTGCGGCGATGGTGCTGCTGATTCTTGTTCTGATCCTGTTCACCATCACGCGATTCCTCGCGCGTCAGAAGGTAGGTCGACGGTGAAGCGTCCGTCCGAACGGTCACGCAGGCTCCGCAGTTTCCTCGGGGCGACTGCGGTGATGGCTGTCGTGCTGCTGCCCACGTCGCAGGTCAATGCCGCAGGCGCGCACGCCCAGATCACCGGCTCAGGCTCGAGTTGGAGTGCCAACGCGGTGAACCAGTGGGTTGCCGACGTGACCCAGAGCGGTCTTCAGGTGGTGTTTACCTCCACAGGTTCAGCTCAGGGTCGAAAAGACTTCACCAACCGCACCACCGACTTTGCGGTGTCAGATATCGGGTACCTCGGAACCGACAGTGTGACGGGTGACTCGGATACCCCGTGTCAGGATCCGCGCGATCAGCCGCCGGCCGGGGCGTCGTGTAGGGCCTACGCGTACCTCCCGATCGTGGCCGGTGGTACTGCATTCCCTTACCAACTCAAGGTCGGTGGCAAACTCGTTCGCAACCTGCGCCTCTCGGGTGACACGCTGGCCAAGATCTTCACCGGGCAAATCACCAACTGGAATGACGCGGCGATCTCAGCCGACATGAATGGCCGCAAGTTCCCGTCGATTCCGATCATCGTCGTGGTGCACTCCGAGGGCTCGGGTTCAACGGCGCAGTTCACGCGCTACCTCAACAAGCAGTACCCCACCATCTGGCGTCCCTTCCTCGGTCGTGAAGGAAGCACCGAATACTTCCCCCGCAAGGGTCAGATGATCGCGCAGAACGGCTCAGACGGTGTCATCAACTTCATCACGTCGGCCGCGGCCAACGGCGCTATCGGCTATGACGAGTACTCGTACGCGCTCGCCAAGAACTACCCCGTGATTAAGTTGAAGAACGCGTCAGGCTTCTACACGCTGCCTACTCAGTACAACGTTGCGGTGGCGCTCACGCAGGCGCAGATCAACACTGACAAGAACTCGCCAAACTACCTGTTGCAAAATCTCGACAAGGTCTACACCTTCGGCGATGCGCGCACCTATCCCATGTCGTCGTATTCGTACATGATCATTCCGACCTCGGCGACTGACCCGCGTATGACGACGGCCAAGCGTCAGACGTTGGTCGACTACCTGTACTACTCGATCTGTCAGGGTCAGGCCGAAATGGGACCCATCGGCTATTCGCCATTGCCCGTCAACTTGGTGCAGGCGAGTTTCGAGCAGACGGCCAAGCTTAAGGCAGCCGACAAGGGCGTCGACCTCACCAAGCGTGACGTCACTACGTGTAATAACCCGACCTTCATTCCGGGACAGCCCAAGCGCAATCACCTCGCCGAGATTGCGCCGATGCCGGCCGCATGCGACAAGGGCGGTGCGGGTCCGTGTAACGGCCCCGGTGACTCTGGAACCTCAACGACCCCGCCCAAGCCGTCGCCTACTCCGACACCTGGTTCAACGGGTGGCAGTTCGTCGGGTGGTTCAAGTGGTGGTGGATCAAGTGGAGGCGGGTCTTCAGGCGGTACGTCAGGAGGGGGCACCTCGGGCGGTAGCTCTGGTAGCTCTGGTGGCACCACGGGCGGCACGACGTCCGGTGGCACGACAGCCGGCGGTACCGCGGGAGGAACCGCTGACGGTGGTGGCGGTGCGGTCAACGCCGACACCGGGCAGGTTGACGGGAGCGGAGCTCAGAACGTTGCGGCAGGCGAGGTCATGGGAACGGTCACCGAGATTGCTCCCTACCGCGAAAATAGCGGCGCCGGCGCACTCGCACCGGTCGTGGCCCTGGAAATCATTGCCCTCGTTGCGGTTCCCCCAGCGGTGTACTACTTCTGGGTTCGCCGGAAGAGTGTCTGATGTA
>CAIYMF010000304.1 GCA_903927265.1 uncultured bacterium
AAGACCTCAAGCGTGCCCTGCTTGAGTCGAACCCCAAGGCTGGCGACAGGGGCAGGCGGAGCAGGGATGGCGGACTCCAGCGAAACAACTTGACCCGAGCGCGCAACCTGGATTTGAACCAGATCGCCGACAGTCAGACCGTTCAAGGCGGCTGCGACGTCAGCCGACGTGGCAACTAGGTGTCCATGCAAGGACAACAGTCGATCGCCCCTCTGTACACCTGCGAGGTCAGCTAACCCACCGATCGTTACGTCCGAGACATTGGCCGTTCCTGTCTGCAGATTGACACCCAAACTTGGAGTAGTCATACCTCTTCCCCTTCATCGAATTCAGTTGCTGCAGCAGAAGGACCCGGCGCTCCCGGAGGTGGCGGATACGCACTCAACGGTGATCCAAGCGTGTCGGCCGAGAGGACAGTTGGCCCACTCACGCGTGCGGTGGAAATCACGATCACCGCCGCGATCAGAAGCAGCAGGGCAACTACGTCGAAAGCCACAAGACTTGGCCAGAAGGCAGAACCTCCATCTTGGCTGGCCCCCTGGCCGAGTAAATAGATCTTGAGTTCGTCTCCCATAGAAAAGGGAACCGAGTTATCTGCGAAGAAGCCCTTGTCGCCAAGGATCGCCGTCACGGTCGACAATCCGTTAAGGGCAAGCGAGGCGATCGCAAGCCCGAGGGCCGCACCGCGTTTCCCGAGGGCGCACAGGAGACCAGCCACCAATGCGACAGCAGGCGCAAGGATCGCTGTCAGCATTGATGCTTTGTAGCCAAGGGATGTGTCGCCGAAATTGGATAGATTCTTGACGACATCTATTGTGGTTGGGCCCATGGCAATTGCTGCAGCGAACAGCAGCAATGAACCCCAAATACGGCGCGTCTTCGACATGGTTACCCCCTCGTGGCATTCCCCTGACGCCATCCTGCTCAATCTAGCGGGTGAGCACCTTTCAGTGGCGACAACGATCGCGCCCCAATCCCGAGTTGCCTTCGCAGATGACTCAAGTTTCGCGGATGGTGGTGTCATTCAATAGGACGATGCCCAGCAGTGTGACTAAACGGGTCAATGCGCAAGGGACTTCATCAACGTTTCGCCAGCCCCCCGTCCCTACTGCACCCACCAAACCTCAGCGGTGGCTAGCGATTGCCACCCGCGCCCAAACGACCCAACAGTCTGAATACACCTAGTTGGCGTGGATCGCGCTCGCGTAGCGGTTCAAGTGGAACCGCCGGCAACGACCGCCCACCACCGTTAGCGCTACTCACCAGCATCCCCCAACCCTGCAAGCTAGAGACTCAACACCAAGCCACACCGCACCTTACCCGGGGCGGTTCAATGCCCACACTCGGTGCGGACATTGCACCTCTTGAACAACGCCAGTGATGGCCCGCTCGAAACCGAGGGGGCCATCACTTCAGGGACACACTTGTCACTCTTGGGACAAAGTCACGTCACTTGACATCAGCTGCAGCCGCTGGTGCTTCCGCAGCCTTCGCACACGTAGCACGAACCCGCAGGACGCATCTTGATTCCGCAGGTCATGCACAGCGGAGCGTCTGCCGTCTTGCCCGTGATCTGCTCGAGCAACTCGGCCGATGAGTGCGCCTGGCTCGGCGCCTTGTGAGCACCGGGCATTGCCTCGACCACGAGGGCCGTCTCGACCGGGGCGCTCTGCGCGAGCGTCTCGGTGTCGAGCTGCACGTCTTCCTGCACCGACGACACCGCGGGTGCTGCGTCGTAACCGGCGACTTGAGCGGCACGCTCTTCAGCGGTGAAGATGCTGAGTGCTTCACGCTGCTCGTAGGGCAGGTAGTCGAGCGCCAGACGACGGAAGATGTAGTCCATCATCGACTGCGCCATGCGAATGTCGGGGTCGTCGGTCATACCCGCCGGCTCGAATCGCATGTTGACGAACTTGCTGACGAACGCCTCGAGCGGAACGCCGTACTGCAGCGCGATCGAGATGGCGATCGAGAACGCGTCCATCACACCGGCAAGAGTTGAACCCTGCTTGCCGAGCTTGAGGAACACTTCACCCAGACCGTCGTCGGGGTAGGAACCGGCCGTCATGTAACCCTCGGCACCGCCGACGGAGAACGAGATGGTCTGGCTCGGACGTGCCTTCGGCAGACGCTTGCGCGTGGGACGCCACTCGGCAGGCGCAGCGATCTCGACGACGGCGTCGGCCTTCTTGGCCTTACCGTCAGACAGGGGCTGACCCACCTTGCAGTTGTCGCGGTAGATCGCGAGCGCCTTGACGCCCATCTTCCACGACTCGAAGTAGATCTCTTCGACCTCTTCAACCGTTGCCGTCACAGGCATGTTGACGGTCTTGGAAATCGCACCCGACAAGAACGGCTGGCACGCGGCCATCATGCGCACGTGGCCCATCGGACTGATGGCACGCTCGCCCATGGCGCAGTCGAAGATCGGGTAGTGCTCTTGGCGCAGGCCGGGAGCGTCGATGACGTGACCGTTCTCGGCGATGTGCTCAACAATCGCTTCGACCGTCTCTTCTGCGTAGCCCAACTTGCGCAGCGCACGCGGAATGGTCTGGTTGACGATCTGCATTGAGCCACCACCCACGAGCTTCTTGAACTTGACCAACGAGAAGTCAGGCTCAATACCAGTGGTGTCGCAGTCCATCATGAAGCCGATGGTTCCGGTCGGCGCGAGCACCGATGCCTGCGCGTTGCGCCATCCGTTGACGGCACCGATCTCGAGGCACTTCTGCCATTCCTGCACAGCCAACTTGATGACGTCGCCGTCGAGGCTGCTGCTGGCACGCACGGTGTCGCTGGCAGCAGCGTGCTTACGCATGACGCGCTGGTGCGCCTCAGCGTTACGCGCGTAACCGTCGTACGGTCCGACGATTGCGGCCAACTCGGCCGAGCGGCGGTAGGCCGTTCCGGTCATCAGGCTGGTGATCGAACCAGCGAGGGCGCGACCGCCATCACTGTCGTAAGGAAGCCCGGTGGCCATGAGCAGCGCGCCGAGGTTGGCGAAGCCGATACCGAGCTGACGGTAGGCACGTGTGGTGTCGCCGATGGCCTCGGTCGGGAAGTCAGCGAAGCAGATGGAAATGTCCATCGCCGTGATGACGAACTCAACCGCCCGACGGAAGGTCTCAGCGTCGAAGGAGTCGTCGCTGGTGAGGAACTTCATCAGGTTGAGGCTGGCCAGGTTGCACGACGAGTTGTCGAGTGACATGTACTCGCTGCACGGGTTGCTGGCGGTGATGCGACCGGTTTCGGGGTTGGTGTGCCAGTCATTGATGGTGTCGTCGTACTGGATACCCGGGTCAGCACATGCCCACGCTGCTTCGGAAATCTTGCGGAACAGCTTCTTGGCGTCGACGGTCTCGATGATTTCGCCGGTGCTGCGCGCACGCAGTCCGAACTCGGTGCCGTTCTCGACCGCGTGCATGAACTCGTCGCTGACTCGCACCGAGTTGTTGGCGTTCTGGTACTGAACGCTGGTGATGTCTTTGCCACCGAGGTCCATGTCGAAGCCGGCGTCACGAAGCACGCGGATCTTCTCTTCTTCGGCAACCTTGGTCTCAATGAACTCTTCGATGTCGGGGTGATCGACGTCGAGCACGACCATCTTCGCCGCGCGACGCGTGGCGCCACCGCTCTTGATGGTGCCGGCGCTGGCGTCGGCTCCGCGCATGAACGAGACCGGACCGCTGGCCGTTCCACCGCTGCGCAGCAGTTCTTTGCTCGAACGAATGCGCGAGAGGTTCAGGCCGGCACCGGAGCCGCCCTTGAAGATGCGTCCCTCTTCCTTGTACCAGTTGAGGATTGAATCCATGGTGTCGTCGACCGACAGGATGAAGCAGGCCGAAACCTGTTGCGGCGCAGGCGTTCCGACGTTGAACCACACCGGCGAGTTGAACGAGAACACCTGGTGCAACAGCATCGCGGTGAGCTCGTGCTCGAACACGAGGGCGTCTTCGTCGGTTGCAAAGTAGTTGTGCTCAAGGCCGGCGGCAGCGTACTTCTTGGCCACCCGGTCGATGAGCTGACGCAGACTCCATTCACGGTCACCCGCACCCACAGCACCACGGAAGTACTTGGTGGTGACGATGGTGCTGGCGTTGACGCTCCAGAAGTCGGGGAACTCAACCCCGCGCTGCTCGAAGACGGTCTCGCCGGTCTTCCAGTTGGTCTGAACGACGTCGCGACGTTCCCACGTCACCGTGTCGTATGGGTGCACCCCGGGGGTGGTGTAGAGCCGCTCGATGGTCAGTTTCTGCGCGCGAGGGCTCTGCTCTGCCGATCCGGATGTGCCGGCGACGGTTTCAGTCATGTGCGGGTTCCTCCAAGCAAACGTGCGGTGGACGGGGACAAGAGGAAGTCAGTGGTGTGGCGATGCGGGTGGTGCGATGGGGCTGGGCTCCTGCCCGGTGGGCTCATGTTCGGCCCGCAGCAGGGTGATCTCGGCCTCGAAGTCATCGAGGGTGTCGAATGAGCGGTAGACAGAGGCGAAACGCAGGTACGCCACCTCATCGAGTTCGCGTAGCGGGGCGAGGATGGCCAGACCCACCTCATCGCTGGGCACTTCGGCAGCGCCGCCGGCCCGCAGGGCATCTTCGACTTTCTGAGCCAGGAACGCGAGTTGGTCATCATCGACCGGACGCCCTTGGCAGGCCTTACGAACACCGGAGACAACCTTCGACCGGCTGAACGGCTCGACCACACCCGAACGCTTCACCACGCTGAGCATGGCCGTTTCGACCGTGGTGAAGCGTCGTGAGCATGAGGGGCACTGACGGCGGCGGCGAATCGCCGAGCCGTCATCGGCCGAGCGTGAGTCGATGACCCGGGAATCGCAGTTGTGGCAGAACGGGCAGTTCACGGGTGCACCTCCTCGTTGTTCGATCTGGCTGGCCTAGGACCGGTCTTGAGGGGTTCAAGGGCCGATCTGGGGGCGATCTGGGGATGAATCTGGGGATGAATCTGGGGATAAGCAGTGGGTTTCTTGGGGGAAACCCTCGGGAAGTTGTGGATAGACAACCACTATATATGGACTAACTACAGGGATGTGACTACACCATCTAGGGGTAACTTACGGCTCACAGATCGCGGATGCAAGCGCCCACGCGATCATGCGCGTGTCGTCGGCGTGTCGGCCCTCGACGTCGCTGGGAAGCTGGCTTTTAGGTACTCGCGCGCCGTCTGCGCTCGCAATGCTCGAGTACGTTGCAGCGTCGTGGATTCGTCGCCTTCGACCCCGAAAACCGCCACCGACACAGTCCCCCAAGGACCGAGCCTGACGCAGTCGCTCAGCCTGCCGCCGGAAGCGTCAGCAGTTGCCCCGGAACCAACGGAGCATCGTCGGCCAGACCATTCATATCGCGCATCGCCTCAATGGTGGCGCGGGGATCGGCCTCGGGAGCCGCTGCACGAGCGATGGACCACAGCGTGTCACCCGAGTGCACCACCACATGACGCGTTGGGAGCGGCCCGGCACCGCCGAACGCGGCCGACGCCACCATGAGCAGTCCGATGACGCTGGCAAGCATCGCCGCCAGGGTGAGGGCCAAGCGACCGCGCCGAGTGAGGCGCAGACTGCCGGACGAGCTGTGAGCGTTCAGCGAGATGGTGGCCATGGGAACTCCTTGGGGAAGCGCTGCTGTTGACTTTGTGCTGTTGGCTTTGTGCTGTTGAATTTATGCTGTTCGAACGGCTGTTCGATCGAACATCTGTGCTATATGTACCACGCGCCACCGACACTTCGCTACGACACGCCCGAACATATGTTCGGAAT
>CAIYMF010000305.1 GCA_903927265.1 uncultured bacterium
ATGCTGATGCTGGTCAGCTTGGACACGCGCTTGTTCTGGTTGATGTTGATGAAACCGACCGTGGCATCCATGAGAAAGTTGATCTTGCCGAACAGGAAGGTGGTGTGGCCGTCGAGAGACTCGATGTCGCGCACGATCTGGCGCGCTTCCTCCTGCTGCTGGGGGGACAAGGACTTGCCGCGCGTCAGGAAGGACAGGGCGCGCCGGGTGTCCAGCACGTTGCGGCGTATGCGCCCGTTCAGATCCTCGCCGCGCGCGATTTCGGAAAGGATCTGCGCGGCCATATCGTCGGTCACCAGGGGGTTGAGCACCCGGTTGCCGACGGACTCCAGATCGGCATATACGTCCTCCAGCGCATCGGCCGAATATTCGGCATCGGCGGCGTAGAGGTCGAGCAGCACGTCCTTGCCCTCGGTGACGTAGCCCGGCTGGGTGCGCGCGCGCAGTCGCTGCAGGCGGAACACCGGCAACTCCTCCTTGCGCACCGAGAACAGGATGTCCTTGTGCAGAATAAAGGCGACCGCCACGTTCTGCGCCTCGTTGTCGGAATCCAGCAGGAAGTCCGAATGCAGGTGGATTTCGCCGTTGTCCTCGACGTAGAAGCGGGCGCTGGATTCAAGGTCGGTGAGGCTGTCGGGGTCGGGCAGATCAAGGCCGAAGAACTCGCCGACCCAATAACGCATTTCGGCCGACGGCGCCACCAGGTCCACCCAGATCGGCGTGATATTGGCGAGGTCCGCCTTGTTAGCCACCTTCACCTGCCGCAACCGCCCGTCGTGCAGCTCAAAGGCGTTGAGCGAAACCTTTTCGCTCTGGTGGCTGGAGGCGTTGACCAATTCCTCGCGCACCTCGTCGAGCAGCAGCAGCAGGATGCTGTCGAGGCGGTCCTCCCTGATCTGTTCCCAGGCAAGCAGGCGGTCTTCCGGCGACAGGGCTTCCAGAATGCGGGCCGCGTCCACCACATCAAGGCCGTTGAGCAAGCCACCCAGTTCGCCCAGATTCTGCTTGTGCACGATGTTCTCGACCAGGCGGTGCTTGGGCATCTCCTGGCGGTTGACCAGGTTCTCGACCAGCCGGTGGCGGGACAGCAGACGCTGCGCCTCGTTGAGGTGCTCGGTCAGGCGGTCGAATTCAGAGTTTGGTGTCTGATCCAAGTTCTTCTCGCTTCCTGATTCTTGTGGCTCTTGTATTACGCGGCATCTTGCATGAGTGCCGGAAAGTTGATCGCACGGCACCGCCCACTATGGTCATAGCGACCGGATGATCAGAGAAAGCGCTCGCCGAAGTACCACGCAACCGCGGAGATAAATGCTGTGCATGGAATCGTCAGGATCCACGCCCAGACAATGGTGCCGGCGACGCCCCATCGTACCGCCGAGAACCGCCGCACCGAGCCCACACCGACGATCGAACCCGTTATCGTGTGTGTTGTGGAGACCGGAACGCCGAGGCCGGTGGCAAGAAACAGCGTGATCGCCCCGCCGGTTTCAGCGCAGAAACCGTCCACCGGCTTGAGCTTGGTGATCTTCTGTCCCATGGTCTTGACGATGCGCCAGCCGCCGAACAGCGTTCCCATGGCAATGGCACCATAGCAGGCAAACACCACCCATGCGGGCAACGGGTCCTTCGCTCCGAGTTGGCCGGAGGCGATCAGCAACATCCAGATGATGCCCATGGTCTTTTGCGCATCGTTTCCGCCAT
>CAIYMF010000306.1 GCA_903927265.1 uncultured bacterium
GACGGCGCTCTCTGACGGATACAGCGACAAACCCGCGACGGATTCACTCACGGCGCGCGCAACAACGGGCCCCACTCCCAGCGACGCCTCATTCGACGATAACTTGCCGCTGGCATGTCCAGCGGGAGGCTTGCCTGGTGAATAGCGCGGCACGCCCATCAGGCGCGCAGCAGCGATATCGGCGAGTTCACTCATAGTCGAATCACCAACTTGCCCACGGCAGGCGCCGTGACGGCGGTCGCGAGCCGTTCGGCGGCTTCATCAAGAACCACGGCCTCGGTGATCAGCCAGCGATAGGCCTGTGGATTCGCCGCGAGCGCCTCCACTGCCAGCGGAAGTTCGTCGGCGAAACCATTGCAGCCCACGATCGTGAGTCCGTGCTCGGCAATCATCAGACTCGATACTTCAACGGGTGCATGTGCCAGCGCCACCACCACCACGGTGCCACCACTCTCGGCGGCTTCGAGCGCATCGGCGAGCGCGGTGGAATGGCCGGCCGCGTCGACCACCCACGGCCAACGCTCATCAGACAGTGCTGAGGCGACGACTGCTCCAGCGGCCGCCGCCATTTCCCGACGCGCACCATCGGGTTCAACAACGCTCACGCTCACCGACGGGCGCTGACGCACGAGTTCGGTGTGCACGAGGGCGCCAATCGGACCGTAGCCAAGAATGAGTACGCGCTCAGGAACTCGACCACCGCGCGCCACGGCATGCATCGCAACGGCGAGCGGCTCAGCCAACACTGCGATTGCGCTTTCCAAAGTCTGCGGACACAGCACGATCTGCTCGACGCCGAACACCGCGTACTGCTGAAATCCGCCGGGCATCGCTTCACCCACCCAGCGCAGGTCGTCGCACTGATTGGCCGCACGCGTACATCCCGCACACGTGCCGCACGGAACTCGCGAGTCGACCACCACGCGCGCACCTTCAGCGAACTCGCCGGCCGGACAGTTCACGACCACACCCACAACCTCGTGACCGATCGTCGCGGGCCACTGCGATACCCAGTCGCCAGTGCGCAACACGTGCAGGTCGGAACCGCAGACGCCAGCCCACTCAAGCCTCAGCAGCACCTGCCCAGCAACCGGCGCCGCCACCTCGCGTTCACCGAGGCTCAGCGCAAGTGACTCATCGAGAAGTAACGCGGCACTCGTGGTTGAACTCATGCGACACCTACGTTGTGTGCACGTCCGCCGAGTCGCGCCGATGCCGTGGCGGCGGCTTCCACAACCGATCGTGCTACGTCATCGAGCGGCAAGTCAGCCTGCTGCAAGAAGCTCACACCGATCGCGCCGCAGCAACCGCGCTGATCCATCACGGCGGCCGCCACACAGCGAACACCGGTGAGTATCGCGCCCTCATCAACGGCATAGCCCGAGGTGATTACGTCAGCCATCCGTTGCGCCAGCGACGAGTCAGCGCTCACCAAGTGCTCGCGCATCGGCATGTGCGCCAACTGCGCGGTTCCGACCGCGGTCTGGGCGGCAGGCAAGCGTGCTCCCACGAAACTCGCGAGTCGCACAGTGAGTTCGTCGGGATCTTCCTTCGCGACGTACACCACCTCGTCACCGTCAAGCACCGCGAAGTGCGCACTCACACCCAGACTCTGCGTCAGCCACCGTAATTGATCGGAAGCGGCACGCACGGTGCTCATGCCGCGGGCGTACGCCGAACCTGTTTCGAAAGCACGTAGGCCAACCGAGTAGCGGCCCGCCTCGTCGCACTCAACGAAGTCGTGTTCCTTCAGTGCGCGCAACAACACCAACGCGCTGCTCTTCGGAAGCTCGAGTTGGTCGGAGATTTCCTTGAGCGTCATCGGCTGACGTGCGGCTGCCAGACGTTCCAGAATTCCGAGTGCTCGGCTCACCGAGCGGTTTCCCATTTCACTCATGAGTAACCGCCGCGCGCCAACACATTGCCCAGGCCAGTTGCCTTCACCGCTTCGTCGTGAATCAGCGAGTGCACGTGATGCTTGAGCGTGATGAACTCCGCGGAATCACGCAGCTCGTACACGCGCGGTCGCGGCAAGTCGACGTTGACGATCTCGCGCACGCGTCCCGGACGGGCCCCAAGAACGCACACGCGGTCGGAAAGAATCAGCGACTCCTCCACATCGTGCGTGACGAAGAGCACCGAGAGCCGGTCACGTTCCCAAATCGACAACAGCAGTTCCTGCATCAAGCCACGCGTCTGCGCGTCGAGTGCGCCGAATGGCTCGTCCATCAACATCACGCGCGGCCGCAACGCCAACGCGCGCGCAATCGCCACGCGCTGCTGCATTCCGCCCGATAGTTGCGATGGAAAGTGGTCGGCGAAGTCGGAGAGTCCGACAACCTCGAGGTACTCGGCCGCGATCTCGGGGCGCTCCTTCTTCGGAGTGTCTACGAGCGCAAACTCGACATTGCGTTTCGCGGTCAGCCATGGGTAGAGCGTGTACTGCTGAAACACCATGCCGCGATCGCGACCTGGCGCAACAATCTCGTGGCCATCGAGCCACACCACGCCATCACTCGGAACTTCCAATCCGGCAACGATGCGCAACAGCGTTGACTTGCCACAGCCCGACGCACCGAGTAGCGAGACAAACTCGCCCTCACCCAAGGTGAGATCGATGGAATCAAGGACGAGGTGAGCGTCGCCCTTGCGCTGTTCGAACGACTTACTCACGTGGTCGATGTGCAGAAGATCAGCCATCACCGGCCTCGCTTCATGTAGGGGAATGCCTTGTTATAGAAGGCTTTGAAGGCAAAGTCGAAGGTCAGACCGAGAATTCCGATCCAGATGATGCCGGCGAGAATCGTCGGCGTATCGAGGTAGCGCTGCGCTGACTGAATGCGAAATCCGAGGCCGCTGTTGGCGCCGACGAGTTCAACCACCACGAGGTAGGTCCACGCCCACCCCATGCAGATGCGCAATGTGTCGACAATGCCGGGCGCGGCCGATCGGAACACCACGCGGCGAATAACCTGCCAGCGGGTGAAGCCGAGCGTGTACCCCATCTCGACGTACTGACGCGGAACCACTTTCACGTGGTCCATGATCAGCAGCACTTCCTGGAAGAACACACCGATGAACAAAATGACGATCTTCTGAATCTCATCGGTGCCGAACCAAATCAACGTGAGTGGAATGAACGCCACCGCGGGCATGTAACGAATGAAGTCAACGGGAGGCTCAACTGCTGCTTCAACTCGCTTGCTGACACCCATGAAGATTCCGACCGGAATCGCGATGGCCGAACTAATCGCGAACCCAAGCAGAATGCGAATGACACTGTCTTTGGTGTCGAGCAACATCGTGCCGTCGGACTGCCACGTCACCGTCGCCTGCCACACCTCCATGGGAGTGGGCAGGAAGAGCGTGTTAACCAGTCCGCGCGTGCTGATGAACAGCCACAGCAGAAACAGAACAGCCAACGAAATGACTGCAATGAGCGCGTAGTGATGAGTCGGAATCGACTCGTAGAGTGCGCGCTTACGTCGGCGCCGAACCGCCGAGCGGGGCTCCGGGGCGGATGCCTGCGGAGCCCCCTCAGCGTCGACCGTAGGGGTTGGTGCCATTGCTCGTACTAGTCGAGGTTCGACAGGTCAGCGAGCTTCGACAGTTCAACCGGGTTCTTGATCTTGCCCATGATGAGCAACGTGTCGCTGACACCCTTGATCTGCGTGGCGAGTTCACCGGAGGTGACGAGCGCCTTCACTTCGGCACCGCTGTAGATCTTCACACCAGCGAGAGTTTCGGTGAGGTCGGCCGGCTTGGCGCCGACGCCCTTGGCCATGATCGCAACGGCCTCATCGTGGTTGCTGTTGTAGAAGGCGACCGAGTCGTTCCACGCGGCGATGAGATCCTTGGCAGCAGCCGGGTTCTTGGCCAGCCAGTCCTTGTTGGCGATGAGCCAGTCAGAGATGAGTCCGGGAGCCTTGTCACTTCCGAACAGCACGTGTGCCTTGCTGGCGTTCGCGCCGCTCGTGGCCTCGCCGATGTAGGGCTGGTAGGTGACGACGACCGGGCTCTTGCCCGCGATGAGAAGCGCACCGGCGTTAGCGGCAGGCACGTTCTCGGACTTGATCTGGTCTTCCTTGATGCCATTGGCGTTGAGG
Organism: uncultured bacterium; assembly: GCA_903927265.1. Taxonomy (GTDB): domain Bacteria; phylum Actinomycetota; class Actinomycetes; order S36-B12; family CAIYMF01; genus CAIYMF01. The sequence continues at coordinate 4,107 of CAIYMF010000306.1, forward strand.
TAGTAGTGCAGCAAGAGGTCGCTGGTGGTTCCGTATTCGTACGACACCGTCTGGCCGATGAGCTGCTGCGGCGTGGTGATTGCCGGGTCGCTGAGAATCGCGTCGGCGCCAACTGAGGCGTCTTCGAGCAGCAGCGGAACCGTGGGCTGGCCGGTGTCGGCGAACTGCACGATGCGGCCCGTGTCGACGTTCGAGACGTCCGTCTTGCCAGCGACGATGGCCGCGTTGCGGTCGGCGTCAGTCTGGAAGTTGACGATCTTCACGTTGAGGTTGTGGGCGGCGAAATAGCCCTTCTCCTGCGCGATGTACCAGGGGGCGTAGCCGATCCAGGGCTCGATGCCCATCGACACGTCGGCCACGGTGGCGGCGGCCGATGACGAGGCTGCGCCGGACGAGGAGGCAGCGCCGGAAGCCGAGCTGGCCGAGCCGCTCGAGGAGGATCCGCAGGCGGCCAGCGTGCCCATTACGGCCACGAGACCGATGGACGCTACGAGGACGCGGCGATTGGTGGTCAGGGTCTTCATGGGGCTCCGTTCATATATATGAATGGCGTGCAGGAATTGCTCGAATCCTCTTAGTGATCGGAGCGGGTGTCAAGGAGTGGGCCGCGTTTGCGAGTGGAGAGACGCGGCATCGTGACCGAGCCGTTACCCGGATTCAGGGATTTGCCTGTGCATCGTGATGTGGCTAACGGTGGTGACGGCTGACTCGGACTTCACCCGGTTTCCCGTGACGATGCTCGACCCCACTTCGCTCTGAGCGGGGTTGCTCCCCGAGGGGGCACTGCTACATTCACGCCATGGCCCTTTACACCTGCCCCCAGTGCGACATGTCCGTCAACACCACCTGCGGAAAGTGCGGCGAAGACCTCGTCAACGCATCAGTCACCACCGCAGCCGGTGCCGAGGTCGGCGTCTCGCAGTGCCCCAACGGTCACGGCAAGATCAAGTCACCGATGTGCTGCGGAAGTGACATGTCCTGCGCCGTCTAGGCGCCGTTCACTCGTTCCTTTTCACTCAGGCGCGGTTTTGACCAACCACGCGCCAAAGACGGCGATTACCAGTTCGACGATTTGGTGCAAGGCGAGCCGATTCGAACGAACTAAATGGCCACAATCTCAATAACTGATGCGAGGTGACTCACATCGTCAAAATTGTGAGTCACCAATCGTGCGCCATGCGCGTGGGCCGTTGCGGCGATCATGAGATCTAAACTTCGAGCCGACTTCTTTCGCCCTGCACGATGGGTGAGCGCGGCCAATTCTCCGTAACTTGTCGCCACAGCCGCATCGACCGGAAGCGGATCGAAGTGGCGCAGAATCCCGCTCAGTCGTGCAAGTCGATGGGCGCGACGCTCATCATCGGGCGCCGCCAAGACACCGAACTGAAGTTCCCCAATCGAAATAACACTGATGGCAATGTCGCCTTCAACCCCGGCTGGCCGCTCCGAAATGAGCACGCTGGTGTCGAGAATTGAAAGCATCAGCGCTCCCACGGATCGTCAAGCCCAGGACGCTCAAGATCGCGACGCTCGGCATCCCACCCTGGATCGGTGGGGCCATCGAACACGGCACGTACACGCTCCCACGTGGTCCACCGATTGGCACTGAGCGGAACAATCTGAGCGACGGGACGACCGGCGACCGTCACCGTTGCGATTTCTCCCGCTTCGACATCACGCAGTATCTCGCTCGCGTTCTGCCGCAATTCACGAATGCCGACGGTGGCCATAGCACTCAATGTAGCACACGTGCTACATTTCTTCAGAACTTCCATCACGCCGCCGCGATCGCCATGCGAGCCCACACTTCCGGAGTCACATCGTCGGGCTGATAACCCCCTGCGCCGCCAATGAGAATCGGCAGCTCGGGAAATACCTGACGCACGGCTGCGATCACACCCGC
>CAIYMF010000307.1 GCA_903927265.1 uncultured bacterium
GAGCAGCAGCAGGAATAGCGCAAACGTCATCCCGGCGCGGATGAGTAGCCACGTGGCCACGTTCATCCGCAGGCCAGCATTGTCCAACTTGATGTCGATTTCTGGATACCAGGACTTCTCCGATATCCACGTATTCGTTGAGTCGATCAGGCCGCCCTGTGACATGACCGGCCGAGCCTCGGTAACCATTCCCGTCGAGGCGGCATTCGAGTACCAGAGCACCTGCTCAACTCGCATGCGCGACCGCTGCTGCCGTCGATACGAGACGAGCGCGATTGCTCCGGCACCGATCACCAGCGCCCCCAGCAGCGCGAACAGCAAAGGTGCCATTACCGATGCCGACTTGGAGACCACTTCCGCATCGGTCGCTGTCGTCGTCTGCGGCTGTCCGATTGCCGGACCCGTAGACGAGCCGAGTTCCGCTGAATCGGGCAGTTGGCTCGTGCCGGTATAGGGAGTCTCTCCGACGGACACCGTGACGATGGCGAACTTGCCCTTCGCATCAACGTCGGTCGGGATCGTTGCCGTGACATTGACCTTGCCGCCGAATGAGCCGGTCGCCTCGTCGAACGCCTTCTCAAGCCCGGCAACATCAGTTGCCAACAGGAACTGACCGTCGACCCCCGCAATCCCGTGCAGTACCTCAGCATGGGCAACGCTGGGCGTGAGTGCCACGACATCGATGGCAACACCGTCAGCCGCTGCCCTTGATTTGACGTCTTCAACAGCGGCCGCACTGGCCGTGTCGCCGCCATCGCTGAGCACCAGGATGCGGGCGCCGCTATCGGGGGACGCCATATCGAGACCCCCGATGAGCCCGTCGTACAACGCCGTCTTCTTGCCCGCGCTGAGTCCCTCGATTGCGGCGATCACGGCGGCCTTGTCGGTGGTAGGACTCAACTCGGCCGTTACCTGATCGTTGAAGGAGATCAGCCCGATACTCACATCGGCGGGAAGGGTCGCGACGTAGTCGCTCGCGGCCGTCTTCGCTGCCGCTAGTTGCTCGCCTCGCATTGACCCACTGATATCGAGGACGAGGATGGCTTGCTTCGCACTGACGTCATCGAGAACTGGCTTGGCCGTCGCGGCAATCTCCGCTCCCGAAACCACGATCTTGGACGTCAGGGCCGCATCCGGATTGGCCGCGACATTGGGGTCAAGGTAGACGAGGAAGGTGACGGTGCGGCCGTCCTGTCCAACCACCTGAACAGACTTAGCCTCGTCGGCCCATGCGGGAACTGCAGCGGCCACAGCGATCAGCAGGGCCGTGCCAAGCGCCGCAAGCGCGCGGACGACCCGAGACATCACTTCCCCCATTGCGGCCGGAAGTGCTCACTCGTCAGATCGACTCCGTGATCATGGAGTCGATCGGTGAACGTCGGCGTGATCCCTGTGGGGACTAGGCGTCCGGGCACGTTGGAATCCTCAGCGGTGTTGTACTCATAGGTGAACAGGTCCTGCATCAGGATTGTCTCACCCTCCTGACCCGTGATCTCCGAGATCTGCGTGATGTGCCGAGAGCCATCGCGCATGCGCGACTGCTGGACCACCACCTGAATCGCGGATGAGACCTGCTCACGGATCACCCGCACAGGCAGATCCATACCCGCCATCAGCACCATGGTTTCCACACGGCTAAGGGCGTCACGCGGAGAATTGGCATGAACGGTTGAGAGCGAGCCATCGTGGCCCGTATTCATCGCCTGCAGCATGTCGAGCGCAGCTGCGTCACGGATCTCCCCGACGATGATCCGGTCAGGCCGCATACGAAGTGAGTTGCGCACCAGATCACGAATGGTGACCTGACCCTGCCCCTCGACATTCAGGGGACGTGATTCCATGCGCAGCACGTGCGGCTGTGGAAGCTGCAACTCAGCAGCGTCCTCAACCGTGATGATCCGCTCGTCGTCAGGGATGAAGGACGACAGCACGTTCAGGGTCGTGGTCTTTCCGGAACCGGTACCGCCGGAGATCAGAATGTTCAGGCGTCCGCGCACACAGGCATCGAGCACCTCCGCTGCAGACCGGGTCAGTGTCCCGATCGTCACCAGATCCTTGACGGTGA
>CAIYMF010000308.1 GCA_903927265.1 uncultured bacterium
CGTGACCTGTTCGACGATCACCGAACGTTCGGAATCGGCCACATCAGAGCCGATTTCCATTCCGCGATTCATGGGTCCTGGATGCATCACGATTGCATGTTCGGGTAGCGACGCCATGCGCCGTGCATCGAGACCGTAACGACGGCTGTACTCGCGCGCGCTTGGGAAGAATGCCGAATCCATTCGCTCGGCCTGAACCCGAAGCATCATCACCGCGTCGGTCTCGGGAAGCGGGGCGTCAATGCTGTAACTCACATCGCACGGCCACTGTTCGATGCCCACCGGAAGCAGCGTCGGCGGGGCAACCAGCGTGACCTGCGCTCCGAGCGTGTGCAGTAGATGCACATTGCTGCGCGCTACGCGACTGTGCAGAACGTCGCCGACGATCGTGACGCGCCGCCCAGCAAGGTCGCCCACTCCCCCGGTCAGGTGCTCGCGAATGGTGTACGCGTCAAGAAGCGCCTGCGTGGGGTGCTCGTGGGTTCCATCTCCGGCATTGACCACCGAGCCGCGAATCCAGCCCGAGGTGGCAAGGCGATGCGGAGCACCGCTCGCGGAGTGCCGAATGACCACCGCATCGGCACCCATGGCTTCGAGGGTGAGCGCAGTGTCTTTGAGGCTCTCACCCTTCGACACGCTGGAGCCCTTAGCGGAGAAGTTGATGACATCGGCAGAGAGTCGCTTCGCCGCAGCTTCGAAAGAAATGCGAGTGCGAGTCGAATCTTCGTAGAAAAGGTTGACCACGGTGCGCCCGCGTAATGTGGGCAATTTCTTGATGGGCCGGTCAGCAATCTGGGCAAGTTCTTGGGCCGTGTCAAGCACGAGCAACGCGTCGTCGCGGGTGAGGTCGGTGGCCGACAACAGGTGCGCTTTCACGATTGATCCTTCGGCCCCGACAGGAAGACTCCGTCTTCTCCGTCGCGCTCGGCCAGTGCGACTCGCACTTTCTCACGCATCGACGTGGGCAGGTTCTTGCCCACATAGTCGGCGCGGATCGGCAGTTCGCGGTGTCCTCGGTCGACAAGAACGGCCAATTGCACGGCCCGCGGGCGACCCACGTCGTTGAGTGCGTCGAGTGCCGCGCGTACCGTGCGACCTGAATAGAGCACATCGTCAACGAGAACGACGAGAGCGTCGTCAACTCCGGACGCCGGAATCTCCGTGGGCAGCAAGGCGCGCGCTGGTCGGCGTCGCAAATCGTCTCGATACATGGTGATGTCGAGGGACCCCACCGGTACCGAGCGACCTTGAATCTGCGAAAGCCGGGCGCCAAGCCGATCGGCGAGTTCGACGCCTCGAGTGGGAATACCCAACAAGATCACATCGTGGGCCCCTGTGGTTCGCTCATCGATCTCGTGAGCCATTCGCGTAATCGCGCGGGCAATATCGGATTCAGACATCACCGGCTTGTCACCGGGGTGCATCCCTGCACTGTTCTGGGTGGTCGTCCCAGCATCCATTGTGACCTCCTTCCCCGCCTCACAGGACGGGTCGTTAAAGGACGCCTAGCATCGCTGACCCTACCCCATGCCCCGCGGTGCGCGGTCAATCGGGAGCGGGCGGTCACGAGTAGATGGGGCAAAGCGGCACACTCTCACTGCCGGCATGCATTACGCTCTGTAGCCGGGGGGACGGTTAGTCCAAGGAGGACATGTGGCGAGCGATTACGCCAAGGCACTGGGATCTCGACTGCGGGCAATTCGCCAGCAACAGGGATTGAGTTTGCATGGCGTCGAGGAGAAGTCCAAAGGCCGCTGGAAGGCTGTCGTCATTGGCTCATACGAGCGCGGTGACCGAGCCGTCACCGTACAAAAACTCGCCGAATTGGCTGACTTTTACGGAGTCCCCGTCTCCGAACTGCTCCCCGATAGCGCCCCTGCCTCAGCATCCGAAGCCCCTCCGAGGCTCATCCTCGATCTCGAGCGACTGGGCTCAGTACCAGCGGAGAAGGCCGGACCATTGGCCCGCTACGCAGCGGCCATTCAGGCTCAGCGCGGCGACTACAACGGACGAATCCTGTCGATTCGCCAAGAGGACCTACGCACACTCGGAGTGATCTACGACGAGCCCGCAAGCCGACTGGCCGAGCAACTCATCGCCTGGGGCGTGCTCAATCCTGAGGCACGGCAAGGACTGGACTAACACGCGGACGGGGGCGGCGTGCTGCGTGGTGCACGGCGTTCATGAAGGTTCTGACGTGGCCCGGTAGGTCAGCCTGCAACATGTGCGCCGACACCGGGAAGACCGTGACTCCCGCCGCCGAATACCGCTGCAGGGCTGCCACGAAAGCCGCGTCTGGGGCAGCAAGTTCAATGGCAACCCCGACGGAATCGAGCCACGCAAGTGGCATTCCGACATGCTCGCCCGACGGACCCACCAACCGGGTCTTCCACAGCGGTTGCGCGACGCCCGCTTCATGAATAAGAGTCGTGACCAGATCACCCACACTGACGCGTGACGCGTGGATTCGTGACATCAGAACAGCGCGAAGCGCGGCCGAACCCTGCCGCGGCCCCTCCCTCACCTCGACCAAGAGTTCGTCGATGGAGGTCAATCCTCGGCGTACACATTCATCAACCAGCACCGCAACTTCGCGCGCACTATCGGCCCGACGCGCTGTATCGGCAACAGCGCGACACGTCGACGTCATACGCAATCCATCAATGATCTGCTCGGCGGGCCACCTGCGCGTACGAGCAACATCGAGGTAGCCGGCCGCCAAGAGGTGATGTTCGTGCGGCATGAGCAGATGCACCGGTTCGGGCAGCCGATGATCGTCGCTCACCTCTTGCAACCGCCCAGCCCGCACCCCAAGATGCCGCAGGACCGTGGGCCCAGCGAGAATTCCGTGGGGTGCTGAATACAGGAGCGCGGCACGTTCACGCTGCCGTCGATCGGGTCGACCACCGGTCACCAAATGTACTCCCGGCAACACCCGAGTCCAGGAACGACCGGCACGAAGCCGACCACTCGCCGTTGAACTCGGAACACCGATCGCGCGCATCTGCGCTGAACTGACAAGTTCGTCTTGGCTCGATGCGATGTCGGCAAGCCGCTCGCGCCATTCGGCGCGAGAAGAAGCCGCCCGTACCTCGTGGATGGGTGCGTCGGGGTCACTCAGAAGCGCTGTCATAGAGCGATAGTCCCCGAAACGGTCAACTACACGCAGTGACGTGTGGATAGTTGCCACGGGTCGCGGTCAGACTCCGCCGCCACCCACTGAACTCGAGCCCATGAGGTGCACCCGCATGCCGTTCGTGGTGCCAGGAACACCCGGTGGGACTCCGGCCACAATGACAACGCGCTCACCCGCGGTGGCACGCCCAATATCAAGCAACGCTTTATCAACCTGAACGACCATGTCGTCGGTGTGCATCACGTTGGGCACAAGGAACGTTTCGACTCCCCACACCAACGCCAACTGACTGCGAACTCGTGCGTTCGGGGTGAAGGCCAGCAGCGACGTACGCGATCGCCAGCGCGAAATCATTCGAGCCGACAACCCCGTCTCTGTGAACGCGATGAGATTCGACGCACCCACAGCATCAGCGACATCTACCGCAGCTCGTGTCAGTGCCTTGGCGGTGGAACCCCGCACCGGCGAATTCGACAATGCCGCCAACATCTCATCAATCCGGTCGCCGCCACCGCCGGATGTGTCATGCAAGACCGGCAACTTGTGCAACGCCTCCTGCTCGACGTGAGAAATGATGCGACTCATCGTCGACACCACCAAGGCGGGATGCACACCCACACTGGTTTCTCCCGACAACATGAGCGCGTCGGTGCCATCGAGTACTGCATTGGCGACATCGCTAACCTCGGCGCGCGTCGGGCGCGATGCGCTAATCATTGAGTCGAGCATCTGAGTGGCCACGATGACCGGCTTTGCCGCCAGCCGGCACAGGGTAATTGCGCGCTTCTGAACGAGAGGCACTCGCTCGAGTGGAAGTTCGACTCCGAGGTCACCACGCGCCACCATCACCCCGTCGAAGGCCGCAACGATTTCTTCAAGATTGTCGACAGCTTGAGGCTTCTCGACCTTGGCGAGTACCGGAAGCCGCAGGCCTTCCTCGTCCATGATTCGATGCACATCGATGACATCGGCGGCCGAACGTACGAATGACAGGGCGATCATGTCGCACCCGGTGCGCAGCGCCCAGCGCAGATCGTCGATGTCCTTCTCCGAGAGCGCGGGAACGCTGACAGCCACACCCGGCAGATTCAGGCCCTTATGGCTGGAGACGGGCCCACCTTCGATGACGCAGGTCACAACTCGCGGACCGTCAACCTCGACGACCTCCAACGCAACGCGCCCATCGTCGATCAAAATGCGGTCACCCGCGCGGCAGTCACCTGGCAAACCGAGAAAGGTCGTCGAGCACCCGGTCGCATCACCATCGCGTTCTTCAGTCGTGATGGTGAAGGTCTGACCGTTGGTCAGCACCACGGCACCACCCGAGAATCGGCCAAGCCGAATCTTGGGACCCTGTAAGTCGGCAAGGATGCCGACGCCGTGTCCGGCATCATCAGCGGCCCGGCGCACCGTGTCGTAGGTGACCCGGTGATCGGTGTGGTCGCCGTGCGACAAATTGAGCCGAGCGACATCCATTCCGGCGTCAATGAGCCCACGAATCGACTCGTAGCTCGATGTGGCAGGACCCAACGTGCAAACAATTTTGGCGCGGCGCACTGTCAAACCCTATCGGTTGGTGGTGGAGGTGAACGTGAGCGGAAAATCGATCATGCAAGTAGTTGTCGAGCGGAGGCGAGGATCGGGGCGGGCAGATTCGTCTCGCCGGTGAGATAGCGGTCGACGGCTGCCGCGGCGGAACGTCCTTCAGCGATGGCCCAGACGATCAGCGATTGGCCACGGCCCGCGTCGCCGGCGACGAAGACTCCGTCGACGGACGTCGCGTAATGGTCATCGCGCACAATCGTGCCTCGCGCGTCGATGTCCAGTGCCAACTGGTCGGCCAATGACTGGGCTTCCGGACCGGTGAAACCCATCGCGAGCAGCACCAGGTCAGCCGGAATCTCTCGCTCGGAACCTTCGACCTCAACCAAAGAACCGTTGACCCACTCAACCTCGCTGAGAACAAGTGCTCGCACTCGACCCTGCCCATCATCAACGAATCGCTTGGTCGAGACCGAGAACACCCGCTCACCACCTTCTTCGTGAGCGCTCGACACGCGATAGACCATCGGATACGTCGGCCATGGCTGTCCGGCGGGACGCGCTTCCGGTGGCTGCGCAAGGATTTCCAACTGCGTCACCGAAGCGGCGCCGTGGCGATGAGACGTGCCGAGGCAGTCAGCACCGGTGTCTCCCCCGCCAATGATGACGACGTGACGCCCACCGGCGTCGATCACCGGCACATCGCGGTCACCTTCTTGAATGCGATTGGCCAGCGGCAGGAATTCCATCGCCTGATGAATACCTGCGAGTTCGCGGCCAGGTACATCAAGTTCACGACCAATCGTCGAACCCACTGCCAGCACAATGGCGTCGTAGCGACGACGTAAATCATCAGCGGTGATATCGGTACCAATATCAACTCCGGGACGGAACTTGACTCCCTCCGTTTCCATCTGCGCCAGCCGGAGATCGAGATGCTTCTTTTCCATCTTGAACTCGGGGATTCCGTAGCGCAGGAGCCCACCGATGCGATCGGCCCGCTCAAACACCGCAACGGTGTGGCCGGCACGCGCGAGTTGCTGGGCGGCGGCAAGTCCTGCGGGGCCGGAGCCCACGACGGCCACGGTGCGGCCCGACAGGCGCGAGGGCGGCTGTGGCTGCACCCAGCCCGAATCCCAGGCGCGATCAATGATCGACACCTCGACCTGTTTGATAGTGACGGGATCGGCGTTGATTCCGAGCACACACGACGTTTCACACGGGGCTGGGCAGAGCCGGCCCGTAAACTCAGGGAAGTTGTTCGTGGCGTGCAGACGCTCACTCGCCGCACGCCAGTCGTCACGCCACACCAGATCATTCCATTCGGGAATGAGGTTTCCGAGCGGGCAACCGTTGTGACAGAACGGAATACCGCAATCCATGCAGCGGCCCGCTTGCTTCTGCACGTGCTCGGAAGGAAATGGCTCATACACTTCGCGCCAATCCATCAACCTCACATCAACCGGACGGCGGGTCGGAGTTTCGCGAGCCGTCGTGAGGAAACCCTTCGGATCTGCCATCAGACCGCTCCCATCACATAGGTCATCGAATCAAGTCCTTCAGCCACGGCACGTGCTTGGGCGGCAAGGACGCGCTTGTAGTCGCGCGGCATCACCCGAGAGAACCGCGCAAGCCCTTCATCGCCCGCAGCCAGGAGCGCGGCGGCCACGGTTGATCCCGTTTCGTCCGCATGCTGTGTCAACACGTTGCGAAGGAACAACAAATCGTCGTCATCAAGACCCTCAACGTCAACCATCTCTCCATTGATGCGCAAGGGCTGCGCATCAAGTAGATAGGCGATTCCACCCGACATTCCCGCCGCGAAGTTACGGCCGGTCTCGCCTAACACCACTACTCGCCCGCCCGTCATGTACTCGCAGCCGTGGTCTCCGGTGCCTTCAACCACGACCGTCGCACCCGAGTTACGAACGCAGCACCGCTCACCGACTTTGCCTCGAACCAAGATGGTGCCAGCAGTCGCGCCGTAGGCGATGACGTTGCCGGCGATGATGTTCTCTTCGGCAGCGAAGGTGGCGGTGTCGTGAGGGCGCACGACGAGGTGCCCGCCACTCAAACCCTTACCGAGGTAATCATTGGTGTCGCCCACAAGGCGCAAGGTCACGCCAGCCGGCAGGAAGGCGCCAAAGGATTGGCCGGCGGAGCCGGTGAACGTGATGTCAACGGACCCCTCAGGCAGACCAGTTCCACCGAATTTCCTCGTGATCTCGGCGCCCAGCATCGTGCCGACCGTGCGGTTGACATTACGAATGGGCAACGCGGCGCTGATCGAATCACCGCCCTCAAGAACTCCCTTGCATAGAGCGATGAGTTCGTTGTCGAGAGCACGATCAAGCCCATGATCTTGTTCAATCATCTGCCGTCGAGGTGCGTCGCCAAGGTCAGGCACATGCAAGATCGGCGCGAGGTCAAGTCCACTGGCCTTCCAATGGTCGATCGCCTCGCGCGAGTCGATCAGTTCGGCATGACCAATCGCTTCATCGAGAGTGCGGAAACCCAACGACGCGAGAATCTCGCGCACCTCTTCGGCGATGTAGTGGAAGAAGGTCTCGAGGAACTCGGGCTTGCCGGAGAAACGCTCGCGCAGGACTGGGTTCTGCGTCGCTACTCCCACCGGACACGTATCAAGATGGCACACACGCATCATGATGCATCCCATCACCACCAGTGGGGCCGTCGCAAAGCCGTACTCCTCCGCGCCGAGCAGCGCGGCGATCACGACATCACGGCCGGTCTTAAGTTGTCCATCGGTCTGAACCACCACTCGGTCGCGCAACCCGTTGAGCATGAGGGTCTGTTGCGTCTCGGCCAGACCGAGCTCCCACGGCGCTCCCGCATGCTTGAGCGAGGTGAGCGGCGATGCCCCAGTACCGCCGTCGTGACCGCTGATCAAGATGACGTCGGCGTGCGCCTTGGCGACACCCGCCGCCACCGTTCCAACCCCAACCTCACTGACCAACTTGACGTGAACACGCGCACGATTGTTGGAGTTCTTCAGGTCGTGAATGAGTTGCGCGAGGTCTTCGATTGAGTAGATGTCGTGATGCGGCGGTGGCGAGATCAGTCCAACACCTGGTGTCGAATGCCGCGTGCGTGCAATCCACGGGTACACCTTGTGGCCGGGCAACTGGCCACCTTCACCCGGCTTGGCTCCCTGAGCCACCTTGATCTGCAGGTCGTCGGCGTTGACAAGGTATTCGCTGGTGACACCAAATCTCCCGGATGCGACCTGCTTGACCGCCGACCGCTTGGAGTCACCATTGGGTAGTGGACTGAAGCGCTCGGGGTCTTCACCACCTTCACCAGTATTGGACTTGGCACCGAGCCGGTTCATGGCAATGGCCAATGTTTCATGGGCCTCTTGCGAAATGGATCCGTACGACATCGCACCGGTCGAGAAACGACGCACAATGTCGGAGACGGACTCCACCTCATCGAGGGGTACAGGCGCGCACTTGTCATCGCGAAGTCGGAAGAGCCCGCGCAGGGTCATCAGGCGATGCGACTGTGAGTTCACGCGCTCGGTGTACTGACGGAACACATCGAACTGCTGATTGCGCGTGGAATGCTGCAGTCGGAAGACAGTTTCGGGATCGAAAAGGTGCGGTTCGCCCTCGCGGCGCCACTGGTATTCGCCACCCACATCGAGCACGCGGTGAGCAGGTGAGATTCCACTCGGCGGATAGGCAACGGCATGGCGCAACGCTGATTCTTTGGCGATGACGTCGAGTCCCACCCCACCCAATTTGCTCGTGGTGCCAGTGAAGTATCGGTCGACCACCTCATGTGAGAGCCCGATGGCCTCGAAAATTTGTGCACCGCGGTAGGACGCGACCGTCGAGACACCCATCTTGCTCATCACCTTGAGCACGCCCTTGCCCAAGGACTTGATGGTGTTGCGCACCGCCCTTTCTGCCCCGATGCCCGACACCACCCCTTGGCGCACCAGGTCTTCCACAGTCTCGAGTGCGAGGTACGGGTTGACTGCAGCGGCACCGTAGCCGATGAGCAAGGCAACGTGGTGCACTTCGCGCACGTCACCGCTTTCAATGAGCAAACCGACCATCGTGCGGGTACGTTCGCGCACGAGATGGTGGTGAACCGCACTGCACAGAAGCAGCGAGGGAATCGGAGCCCATTCGGCGTCGCTGTCGCGGTCGCTGAGAACGATGAATCGCTTGCCTTGGCGAATCAGCGCGTCGACCTCATGACAGATCTCGCGAATCCGCTCGGCAAGACCCTCGCCTCCCCCGCTTACTCGATACAGTCCGCGAATCTTGGCGGCCGCAAAACCCGGAAGATCGCCGTCGAGGTTGATGTGCAGCACCTTGGCTAGCTCGTCGTTGTCGATGACAGGGAACGGCAGCAGCACCTGCCGACAGTGACCCGCGGACTCTTCGAGCAAATTGCCTTCGGGCCCAATCACTGTGGCGAGTGAGGTGACAATCTCTTCGCGGATGGCGTCGAGCGGCGGGTTCGTGACCTGCGCGAACAATTGGCTGAAGTAGTCGAACAGCAATCGCGGTCGATCGGAGAGTGCAGCGATCGGCGAATCGGTTCCCATCGACCCGATCGGCTCGGTGCCTGCACGTGCCATCGGTGCGAGAATCACCCGCACTTCCTCTTCGGTGTACCCGAACGTTTGTTGACGACGCGCTACCGAATCGTGGGTGTGAACGATGTGCTCACGGTCGGGCAACGCATCAAGGTGAATGATGCCTGTGCGCAACCACTCGCCGTATGGTGCCGCCGCAGCGAGTTCGGCCTTGATCTCGTCGTCTTCAACGATGCGACCCTGCGAGGTGTCGACGAGGAACATCCGGCCCGGCTGCAACCGCCCCTTGCGCACGATGCGGGCTGGGTCGATATCGAGAACACCTGCTTCCGACGCCAGCACCACCAGGCCCTCATCGGTGACCCAGAAGCGACCGGGGCGCAGGCCGTTGCGGTCAAGAACGGCGCCAATCACTGTTCCGTCGGTGAACGACACGTTGGCCGGCCCATCCCACGGTTCCATCAAGGTGGCGTGGAATTCATAGAACGCACGACGCGCGGAATCCATCTCCGTGTGGTTCTCCCACGCCTCCGGAATCATCATCAACACAGCGTGCGGCAGGCTGCGACCGCCAAGGTGCAGCAGTTCGAGCACCTCATCGAACGAGGCTGAGTCACTTCCACCATGAGTGCAGATCGGAAAGAGTCGTTCGAGGTCCCCCGGAATCAGGTCACTGGTGAGCATCGCTTCACGGGCTTGCATCCAGTTACGGTTTCCCATGACGGTGTTGATCTCGCCGTTGTGGGCAATGAGTCGGTACGGGTGAGCAAGCGGCCACGACGGGAAGGTGTTCGTCGAGAAACGCGAGTGCACCAAACTCAGAGCGCTGGCAACCCGCCCATCGGACAGATCGGGGTAAAAAGGTTCGAGTTGCCCGGTGGTCAGCATGCCCTTGTAGACCATCGTGCGACTGGACAACGAGGCAAAGTACACCGAGGCGTCGTGTTCACTACGTCGACGCAGAACGAACGCCATGCGCTCGAGTTCGAGGCCTGCCTGCCCGTGAACGCCCGCAACGAACAACTGGCGGAATCGAGGCATCACGCTGCGTGCCGTGGCACCCACCAGCGACGGATCGGTGGGAACCTCGCGCCACCCCAGCACGCGCAATCCCTCCACGGCGGCCAGAGCATTGATAGCGCCCATCGCTGTGGCTTCCGCCGCATCATCGTCCGGAAGGAAAGCGATACCGGTGGCGTACGCGCCCTTGGCGGGCAAGTCGAATGCCACCACCTCACGCAGGAAGGCATCCGGAACCTGAACCAAGATTCCCGCACCGTCACCTGAATCAGGCTCGGCACCCGAGGCACCGCGGTGATCGAGGTTGAGTAGCGCGGTGAGCGCCTGCTGCACCACGTCGTGGCTTGGAACTCCGTCAAGTCGGGCTACGAACGCCACACCGCAGGCATCGTGCTCGGCCACCGGGTCGTAGAGACCCTGAGCCGCGGGTACGGCGCTAAAGAGGCTGAACGGACTGGTGCTCATGAAGTACTCCGAGGTCGTCCACACGGTCACAATGACCATCTGTCCGTAGCGGCGCGGTTGCACCGTACGAGCAGGGGGACGACGCTGGCCCTTACTGCTGCCAGGATCGTATCAGGGTTCTTCGGCGAGGAACTCGGCCGATACGTCCTCCTCCGAGGGGGCGCCGTCCTCGCCGATATCGCTCTCGACCGCCGCGGCCTCATCGGAGTCGACGGGGTGCCGGTACACCTGTGTCTCACGCCCGGGCCGCATCCGCGCACTCAGGATCAGGTAGATCAGCGCGCCGATTCCAACAGCGATAGACGTGAACACGTTGAAGCGCAATCCGAATAGATGCGCTGCATCGTCAATGCGCAGCGACTCCCACAGAGTGCGACCTACGCAGTACAACAGGATGTACAGCGCAAACACCCGCCCGTGACCCATTCGGAATCGCTTGTCGGCCCACACCAGTACGCCGGCGATCAGCAGACACCAGATCGATTCATAAAGGAAGGTCGGGTGAAAGGTCGCGAACTGCTCGTACCCCGCAGGACGATGTTCGGGGTCAATCTGCAGCCCCCAGGGAAGCGTGGTGGGAGCGCCGAAGAGTTCCTGATTGAAGTAGTTTCCCCAGCGGCCGATGGCCTGAGCAACCACGATTCCCGGAGCGATCGCATCCGCCAGCGGCGGCAGCAGTATGCCCTTGCGGCGCGCACCGATCCAGGCGCCGAGAGCACCAACGGAGACAGCACCCCAGATGCCCAGGCCACCGTTCCAGATTTCCAACGACGCAATGAAACCCTTGCCATTGGGTCCGAAATAGGCCGGCCAGTCGGTGAGCACGTGGTAAAGGCGTGCTCCGATAATTCCGAACGGCACGGCCCATACCGCGATGTCGGCGACATCCCCCGACACGCCCCCGCGCTCAATCCACCGTCGCGAACCAATCAGGATCGCCACGATGATGCCAAGGAGGATTAACAACGCATAGGCACGCAGAGGCAGTGGACCTAGATTCCACACACCCTGTGACGGGCTCGGCAGGTACGCCGGAAGTGCGGTGATGGCGCCTGATGCGACAGGTGCCAGCAGGCTCACTTCTTCGCAGCAGCCGCGACGGCCGCGTCGAGCTTGGCCTTATCGGCAAGCACCTCGTTGGGAACCTCAGTGCCGTTCAAGAATCCAGCCGGCGTACCCGGGATGGCCTTGTCGTTGAACATTTGCAACGAGTTGACCGCCCAACCGAGGTAGGTGCCATCCTTCACGCACTTTTCGAAGGTGGTGTACGCGTCACCGGAAATTCCGGACTGCTTGCCGAAGTCGAGCAGGGCAGCCTCGGTGTAGCCGGCGCCCTCGGGTGTCGGTTGGTTGGCGAATACCACGTTGTGGAACTCAGCCGTCTTGCCCGCATCAATCGCGCATCCCCACGCGGCAATGGCGCGCATCGACGAACTCGGCGCGCCTGCCTTGGTGTTGTCTGCCGAGAGCTTGGCGTCAAGGAACGCCGTCGGTCGCCAGAACAACTGTGCTTGACCGCTCGTGGCCAATTCCTCAATCCCCTGACCGTTCGCCTTCTCAACGGCTGCACACGCGGGGCACTGGAAGTCTTCCCACAATTGCAGTACGGGGGCGGTCGTTGGCGCCGTGCCGTAGGGCACCGCGTAGGCGTTGTCGCCGGAGTTCACCACACCCTTGGGCAACGCCGCGTCAGGATTCGGCGTCGGCAGCGCGATGGACGTTCCGTTGGAGGTAGAACTGCTGTGCGATTGCCAGAAGGCTCCGCCCACGATGGCGCCCACGATGACCAGTACGGCAACACCACCGATGATCTTGATCGTGCGATCGCGTCGCTTCTCCGATGCCTCCTGCGCAGCGCGGGCCGCGGCAGCCTTGTCTCGGCGATCCTTGGCCGACTGGGGCTTCGAACCTTTGTCCGAACCGCTGGTGCTCATCGCGCTGCCTCCTGAAATTCGAGTTCGTCTGTGTCTTCATCGTGTTCATCGTGGATGCGTTTGGACTGAGTGCGGTCAATGGAAAAGACAGTCTTTGGCCACACGGCAAGCCACACCGCCATTCCCGCAAAGAGCAGATCTCGCAGGATCTCCGAACTGTAACGCCAGGTCTTGCCTGCCTCGCTCACATCGCCTCCGCCGCCGAAGCAGCCGCAGTCGATCGAATAGCCCCGGGCCCACACGCTGCCGATGCCAATGATGAAAGCGAACATCAACAGGGAGGTGACCACGGCCGCCCAACGAGTCAGGAGCCCGACCAACAACAACACGGCCAACAGCACCTCGCCGGCGGGCAACAACCAGCCCAGCACTCCCGCAATGTCACCGGTCATGCCCGGAATACGGTAGGCGATGATGGCCGAGCGCGCACCGCTCGGCTCGAGAAGTTTGCTGATGCCAGCGAACGCGAGAATGGCGGCGAGGACGAGTCGAAAGATCAAACCGATGACCGGGTGACCCCAGAAACGCCGAGTCGACGGCTGCACAGCAGTCATCTCGGTGGCCATCGTTCCTCCAATTCAAGCGCGGGATGCAGGGTTGACTCTCTCACGTCAGGGAGATTCGGCGAGGAAACACCCCTGTGAACTGTCGAACGTTGACTTCGCCCTGTGCGTTCCCCACATCAGCGACGTCTCGCACCGGCTGCCAGGCTGACCGCCAACGCCGCCACCGCGTCAAGTCCGGCCCCCCGCGAAGGAGCGTCCAGCAGCGCCCGCACGAACGCCGAGCCCACGATCACCCCATCGGCGTACGCGGACACCTCGGCGGCCTGATCACCGGTTGAAACCCCGAGCCCCACAGCGATCGGTCGATCGGTCAACGCACGCGTGCGCGCCACCAACTCTCCGGCTGCCGAGCCCACGGTGGTACGCGTTCCGGTAACACCCATGGTTGATGCTGCGTAAACAAATCCGGTCGTGGCTCCGGCGACAACCGCAATGCGTTCGTCACTCGAACTCGGCGCCACGAGGTAGACGCGGTCAATGCCAGCCGAGTCGGTTGCGCGCATCCACGGACCTGACTCCTCCGGCGTGAGGTCAGGAGTAATCACACCGACGCCACCAGCGCTGGCCAGATCGCGTGCGAACGCGTCGACTCCGTACTTTTCGATGGGGTTCCAGTACGACATCACCAGGGTGGGCGCACCGGTGGCCGCAATGGCGGCCACGGTCGAGAGCACATCAGGAGTCGCCGTGCCGGCGCTGAGTGCGATATCGACGGCCTGCTGAATGGTGGCGCCGTCCATCAAGGGATCAGAGTAGGGAAGACCGACTTCGACGACATCGACACCGGATTCGACCATGACGCGAAGGGCGTCAATGCAGCCCTCGTGATCAGGAAACCCAGCGGGCAGGTATCCGATCAGGACCGCGCGATTCTCAGCGCGCGCAGTATCGAACATCTCTTGCAGCGATCCCATCACCCACCATCCTCGGGCGAGGCCCCGTCGAGACCGAACCAGCGGGCCGCCGTCTCAACATCCTTATCGCCGCGCCCCGAGAGATTGAGGAGAATGACCGCCTCCGGGCCAAGTTCGCGTCCAAGCCTCATGACTCCCGCGAGGCCGTGCGCCGACTCGATGGCCGGAATGATTCCCTCGGTTCGACACAGCGCAGCGAAGGCAGCCATCGCCTCGTCGTCGTTGACAGGTTCGTACACCGCGCGACCCGTATCGTGCAGCCACGCATGCTCTGGTCCGACTCCCGGATAATCCAGACCAGCGGAGATCGAATGCGACGGCACCGTCTGACCCCACTGATCTTGCATGACGTACGTTCGTGCACCGTGGAGCACACCCGGTGATCCGCCGCTAAAACGCGCTGCGTGCCGACCTGTCTCAACGCCGTCTCCGCCCGCCTCGTAACCGCGCAACTGCACCTGCGGATCGTCGATGAAGGCACTGAAAATTCCCATGGCATTAGATCCGCCACCCACACACGCAGCGACGGCATCGGGTAGGCGACCCACACGCTCGAGCACCTGCACTCGCGCCTCGCTCCCGATCACGCGATGGAATTCCTTGACTATTTCCGGAAACGGAGCAGGACCGGTGACGGTGCCCAGGATGTAGTGAGTGCGATCGACGCTGGTGACCCAATCGCGCATTGCCTCGTTGATGGCATCCTTGAGGGTGCGGCTTCCGATGGTGACAGGAATGACTTCTGCGCCGAGCAACTGCATCCGTGCGACGTTGAGCGCCTGTCGCCGGGTGTCTTCCTCACCCATGTACACGGTGCACTCAAGCCCCATTAATGCTGCCGCTGTGGCAGTCGCCACACCATGTTGTCCGGCACCTGTCTCGGCGATCACCCGCTTCTTGCCCATGCGCACCGCGAGCAGCGCCTGCCCGAGCACGTTGTTGATCTTGTGCGACCCCGTGTGGTTGAGATCTTCACGTTTGAGCAGCACGCGTGCGCCGCCGCAGTACTGGGCGGAGAATCTGCGCGCCTCGCTCAGTGGACTAGGTCGACCGTTGTAGGTCGCTTGAAGCCAGTCGAGTTCGGCACGGAATGCCGGATCGACCAGCGCGGAACGGAAGGTCGCATCGAGTTCGTCGAGCGCGGCGGTGAGGGCCTCTGGAACGAAGCGGCCACCGTACTCACCGAAGTGCCCAGCAAGTTCCGGTGAATCTGATGACGCAAGCGCCATCAGGCACCCCTTTGATGTTTGACAGCCGGGTGCGATCCAGCCGTGACCAATTCATGAACTGCCGCTCGTGGATTGCTTCCCGTCACCAGACTCTCGCCCACCAACACCGCGTCTGCTCCGGCGTTTGCATAGGCAATGAGATCGTGAGGCCCACGCACCCCACTCTCTGCGATGCGCGCAATCTCTGACGGAATCAAGGGCGACAACCTCGCAAATGTTTCACGATCAACGTCGAGGGTGCGCAAATTGCGGGCATTAACTCCGATGACCCGCGCGCCCGCGACAACAGCACGATTGACTTCGTCTTCGTCGTGAACCTCAACGAGTGGTGTGAGGCCCAAACTTTCCGCCCGTTCAATCAGTGAGACCAGCGCGTCCTGCTCAAGGGCAGCGACAATCAGCAGCGCCACGTCGGCACCGTAGGCCCGTGCTTCCCACAATTGGTAACTGCTGACGATGAAATCCTTGCGCAGCACGGGGATGTCGACTGCGGCACGCACTGCTTTGAGATCGGCTAGCGAGCCGCCGAAGCGTCGTTGCTCGGTGAGCACACTGATGCAATGCGCGCCCCCTCGCTCATATTCACGAGCAAGGTCAGCGGGGTCGGCGATCTCGGCGAGATCACCTTTGCTCGGGCTGCGCCGCTTGACCTCAGCGATGACCGCAACGTCGTTGCCCAGCAGTGCGGGCAGCAGGGGACGAACGGGCGCAGCACCAGCGGCGCGCTCCTTGAGTTCGTCGAGAGGCACGCACTCTTGACGTTGGGCCAAATCAGCGCGCACACCCACGAGGATGTCGTCGAGGACTGTCACACACCGAGGGTAACGAGGAGTACCCAGACGCGCGACGTCAGCCCACCCAGAGTTCGGAGGCGAAGTACGCACCCGCCGGCACATTGCGGTACACCGTCCAGACCAGCATGGCGATAATGGCCCCCACGAACAACGCGCGTTGCACTGCTGGACGCGGCGACGACAGTGGCATGGGTCGACCCGTCCATCGGCTCCACGCCCAGACCAACCAGGCGATGACGGCGAACGGGGCCAGCACCGCGACCAACGCGTTGTGGTCGAACGCACCACTGAGATCACCAGTCAGAAGCGATCGAGTACAGCGCAACCCACCACAGAAGGGGCAATCTAATCCGCTGACGAGTTTGGTGGGGCAGGTCGGATAGTGCCCGGGAGTATTCGGATCGGCAGCGAGGAGCAGTACGGACCCTGCTGCCACTGCACCGGCGGTGAGCAACGGAGCACGCATCCGAGTCCATCGAGAACGCTCGAGGGGCGCTTGGGGCGCAGCAACGTCTGGCGCCTGTCCGCTCGCGATGTCGGTCACCCCACCAGACTACGACGCACTGAGCGGAATTCGAACTGTGAAACGCGCGCCACCTTCAGCAGCGTGCCCTGCCTCAGCGGTACCTCCCAGCCTCGTGGCCAGACTGCCCACGAGGGCCAACCCGATGCCCGTACCCACTTTGCGCACCCCGTGATATCTCGAATGTAGTTCGGCAGGAACGAACGCAACCGACATGTCGTCGGTAGTCAGTCCCGGTCCACCGTCCCTGACTTCCACTACGACCTGCTCGCGCTCACGGCGCACCGCCAACACAATCGGCGCACCCGCTGGGGTGACTCGCAACGCGTTTTCCGCCAGATTGTCGACGATCTGGCGCAGACGAAGTGGATCAGTCACCGTTTCTAACGGCTCGTCCGGGGGTTCGAGGTGGAACAACACGCCATCCCTCGAGCAGCGGTCTTCCCATACTTGCCCGGCATCGTGGGCAAACCGCTGCATGTCGACCGGACTGCGATCGAGCCGCACATCGACGGCACCCACTCGGCCAAGATCGAGTAGGTCAGAAACAAGCCGCTCGAGCCGGTCAGACTCCCCCACGACGATGGCACCCGTACGGGCCATATCCTCGGGCGACACCACGCCATCCCTCAACGCCTCGCCGTAACCCTTGACAGCGGTCAATGGGGTGCGAAGCTCATGGGACACCGACATCAGGAAGGCCCGCTGTCGGTTTTCGCTGGTCGCCAGCGCCGCCGCCAAGACATTGAGAGAATTCGCGATGTCGGCAACTTCTGCAGGACCTTGAGGGATCAAGCGCACGTCACGTTCACCCGCGCTGAGCCGCTCGGCAGCTACCGCCGCCTGCCGCAGACTGCGAGTCACCCGGCGCGAGGCAAGCCAGCCAACCAAGGCCGACAGCACGAGCCCCAACGCCAAGGCGATGAGCATTCGCTTCAGCAGGACACCCACCGACGCCGTGGCCACCTGTACTTGCTGAACCAGCAGCATTCCCTGATTGCGCGGCAATGATCGGCCTTCGATGAAAGTCAGGCCCTGCCCGATATCGCGCGTCACGGAAACCGAACCGCCTTCGGTGGTGACAGTGACCTCCTCCGAGGTCAGAGGTGGCTCAACGGCCGCACCGGGACTCACGATGTACCCGGAGATGCCCTGTTCCTGCAGCGAACGCACTCGCTCCTTCAGTTCGTGTGGTTCGACGCCACTTTGTCCGCCCAAAAGACCGGCGATGAGGTCGGCCTGCTGGGCAAGTGTCGACTGCGCTTGAGTCACCGCCGCCTGGCGCACAATCGGATATGCCACGACGGCGGAGATGACGACGGTGAGTGCAGCAACGCCCGCCGTGAGCAGACCCGTGCGGGTTGCAAGGCTGAGCCTGCTGCGGTGCGCGGTCGTCACCTCAACGACGGGAAGTGCCGGTAGAACCGGCGCCCCGTCACTCACCGGTTGCCGCCGGCTCCTCCGCGCCGTATCCAACTCCGCGCACCGTGCGAATCGGGCTGGCGTCGCCCAGCTTCGCGCGCACCTGAGCTACGTGCACATCGACGGTGCGAGTACCGACGATGGCCGCGTAGCCCCACACTTCACTCAGAAGTTGCTCGCGAGTGAGGATGCGACCGGGCCGGGCCATCAAGTGGGCAAGTAGGTCGAACTCCGTTGCCGTCAGGATGATTTCCTCACTGTCGACCGTGACCCGCCGTGCATCGCGATCGAGGGTGACGCGACCCAACGTGATGGAACGCCCCTCTTCCGTCGGCGCAGCGGCCCGGCGTACGACCGACTTCACCCGCGCAACAAGTTCACGCGGCGAGAAGGGCTTGGTGACGTAGTCATCGCCACCCATTTCGAGGCCGAGGACACGGTCAATTTCGTCATCTCGCGCGGTGCAGAAAATGACGGGAGTCCAGTCACCCTCGGCCCGCAGTGCGCGACAGACCTGGGTGCCATCCATGCCGGGCAATCCCACGTCAAGGATGATCGCTACCGGGTGCAGCGAGCGTGCCGCCTCAAGCGCGGCGCGACCGTCGGCCTCGACGTGCACTCCGAAACCTTCGCGCGACAAGTACAGGCGCAAGAGATCTGAGATGGACCGCTCGTCCTCAGCGACCAGAACCAAGCCTTTTGACGCTTCGAGGGAATTCACAGTTCAAGGATTCCATGTCGAACCGCTCTGCGGGCCTTGTAGTAGCCCGTTGCGGGTTCGGACTCGGTCAGGATTTGGCCGCGGCGGACGACCCACGCGCGGGAACGGCACCAAGACCGGCCATCTGCATGACCTTGCCGACGATGACGCCAATGATGAAGATTGCGAATGACGACCAGAACATCCAGGAGATTCCAAGAATCAACCCAAGACCTCCGACCAGAAAAGCAAAGATCATGATGATGACGGCGGTCCAGGCTGCGGGCGTTTGCCCGTGGTTGCCGTGTTCGGCCATCGGTGAACTCCTCATCGGTTGGCAGGTCGGTTGACGTGACGGATCTCAGCTCGGCTGCGAGTCACAGGATAGCGGTCCTTCACCGCTCGTGGAAGGCAGGCGCCACCGTGGCGACCGTCAGGTAGTCGGGTCTTCCCCGCGGTCGAGAGCGGTCCAGAGATCAGCTGAACCCCGATGCTCACTGGGGTTGTCGACCACGGCCGAGTCCCCCGCGACCGGCCGCTCATAGCGGCTTCCGAGCGCGGGCCAATGGCGGCAGGTGAGCACAGTGACAAGCCCACCCCCCACCACGGCGAGAAGTCCGATGACGGCTAAGACCGGTCCACTCATACTTCGGTCGATGACCACGGCCGCCGAGCCATCAACCGATGCGGGCAGGGCTGCCGCGGCCACTTCGGCGAATCCATTGCGCAGGGCGCTGACGCATGCACTGAGGACTCCGAGGCTCACAGCAGTGACCAGTAGTCCAATCAGGAGCCGCAGTGCCCCGCGGGCCGCAAGTAAGCCGCCAATCGCGGCCAACGACACCAGTGCCACCGCCCTCGCCCCAGGAAGGCAGGTGGCTCCATCAAGGGCAACGCTTGCCCCAGCGATGGCCGTCGTCGCCACAGCCCACGTCATCGAACTGCTCAGAACCAGAAGCAGCGCGCCAGCCGCGAGCATCATCAACGCTGTGCGCCGCTGCGATGCGCCCGACCGGCGAGGCGCCGGCTGCGTCTTAGCCATCGCCGGCGGGAGTCATCGTGGCCGCCACGGCGACGGCACGCAGTACGGCGGCCGCCTTCGCAGCACACTCAGCGTCTTCTGAAGCCGCCACTGAATCGGCAACAATGCCTGCACCTGCTTGAACGTAGGCAACACCATCACGCAGCACTGCCGTGCGAATGGCAATCGCCGCGTCAAGATCGCCAGCGAAATCGAGGTATCCGATACAGCCGCCGTAGATACCCCGACGCGCAGGTTCAAGTTCATCGATAATCTGCATCGCCCGCGGCTTGGGGGCTCCTGACAACGTGCCCGCCGGGAACGTCGCGGCAAGCAAGTCGTAGGCCGTGTGCTCGGCTCCCAGTTTTCCAACCACGGTCGATACCAAATGCATGATGTGCGAATACCGCTCGACCGACATGAAGTCGATCACTTCCACTGTTCCGGGTTCACACACTCGGCCAAGATCGTTGCGACCGAGGTCAACGAGCATGAGGTGTTCGGCGCGCTCCTTGGGATCGGCCAGCAGATCTTCGCCCAATGCCGTGTCATCCTCGGGAGTGATCCCCCGAGGACGTGATCCGGCAATCGGATGCAGCATTGCTCGCCCTTCGTGCAAGGTGACAAGAGCTTCAGGACTCGAGCCGACAACGTCAAATGCCACCCGAGTAGGAAGACTCCCATCATCGGTGGCGTCGGCCACCGGGAAGCGCACGAGATACATATAGGGCGAGGGATTACTCGCGCGCAGGACTCGGTACACGTCCAGTGCCGTAGCCTGCGTTGGCTGATCGAAGCGCTGCGACAACACGATTTGAAAAGCATCACCGGCGCGAATGTGTTCACGGCAGAGCTCGACACCCTCGCGATAGGTCGCACTGTCGGTGCGCCGCGTGAAAACCGCGGTGACCTCCGGGTCGTAGCGCGCTGCAGACGGAGCAGCGGGCATCGCCAGAGCCGCTTCCATCCGATCAAGTCGTTGCACAGCATCAGCCCACGCTTCATCAACGCGCGCATCAGAACCGTCGTAGTTAATGGCGTTGGCGATCAACAGCACCGAACCGTCGGCATGATCGAGTACCGCAAGATCGGTTGCGAGCAGCAAACAGACCTCGGGAATGCCGATTTCGTCAGGATTGGCATCGGGGAGCCGCTCCCAACGACGAACCGCGTCGTAACTGATTGCGCCGACGAGGCCTCCGGTGAGCGGTGGCAGCCCCGCCAGACGCGGGGTATGAAGTGCAGCAACCGTGTCGCGCACCGCTTCGAGGGGATCGCCCGTCAGTGGAACACCGACCGGCGGCGTTCCGACCCAGTGAGCCGTACCGTCAATTTCGGTCAGCATGGCCGAGCACGCCACACCCACAAAGGAGTAGCGAGACCACGAACGCCCGTGCTCGGCGGATTCCAGCAGGAATGTTCCCGCACGCTCACCGGCAAGTTTGCGATAGAGCCCCACAGGGGTCTCGCCATCGGCTAACAGCCGGCGAACAACCGGAATAACCCGTCGATCTCGTGCGAGGGCGCGAAAACCGTCGAGGTCAGGCGTGGCCGCACCCGCGAGGGTCGCGCGGACCGAGTCGGTCGGCGTCATACGTCGCCGCCCGTCACGAGGCCGGAGTCAAAGCACGTGGCGTCGCCGGTGTGGCATGCCGGACCTGTTTGCACAACCCGCACGAGCAGGGCGTCTCCATCACAGTCGAGCCGCACCTCAACCACTGCCTGTACGTTGCCGCTGGTCTCACCCTTGACCCAGTACTCACTGCGCGACCGGCTCCAGTACGTGGCCCGGCCGGTCTCGAGAGTACGACGCAGAGCCTCGCGATCCATCCAGGCCACCATCAACACCGCTCCCGAATGAGCGTCCTGGGCAATCGCTGGGATGAGCCCATCGGCTCCAAATACCGGCGAACGCCCAGTGCCATGCGCCTGGTCGCGGTCCTGTTCACTCTCGGTCACAGTTCCATTGTGTCGGAGGTTGCTCAGACTCGAGCCGACGG
This sequence comes from uncultured bacterium, assembly GCA_903927265.1. Lineage (GTDB taxonomy): Bacteria > Actinomycetota > Actinomycetes > S36-B12 > CAIYMF01 > CAIYMF01. Next base: position 21,840 of record CAIYMF010000308.1, read on the forward strand.
TCCCTACCGGCCATCGCTGCGGTTCCTCGGACCCTTCAGGAGATCTGTCTGCCCTGCCTGTAGCACTGTGGCCATCTCCCGGTTACCCTTCGAGTGGAGATGGCCGATGGTCCAATCAGGGCCCCGTCTCTGATGTCACAGGCACGGGGGTGCTGGGTGGAGCTCAACCTGTTAGGGCCACCGGCGGTCGCGTATGCCGACGGTCGGCGCGACCCTCTGCCCCTCGGTCGACCTGTGCGCGTGTTGACCGCGCTCGCACTCCAACCCGGCCGAGTACTTGAGCACGACGAAATCGTCGCCGCAGTCTGGGATGGCACGCCCCCGACTACCGTGCGTAACGCCCTGCACGTCTACGTGTCGCGCCTCCGAGCACAATTGGGCCCGCGAACGATTGTGACTTCCGGCAATGGGTACCGCCTCACGTTGCCGTCCAGCAAAGTCGATGTCGTCCGCTTCGAGTCAGAGGTTCACAGCGCGATTGCCGACATTCGTGCGGGACGCATTCACATCGGCGTTGAGGCCCTTGCAGCAGCGTTACCGAACTACCGCGGCGCCCTGCTGGCTGGGCAAACCTTGAGCGAGGCTCTCACCGCCGTACGCCGTCGCCTTGCCCAGACGGCCGACGTCGCCCGCGAGGAATTGCTGGGCGGTCGCATCGTGCTCGCCGAACCCACCGATGCCCCCCTCTTGATCGGACAAGCACGAGCCCTCGTCGACCAGGAGCCGCTGAGCGAACGACGCTACGTACTTCTGATGGATTCCTTGCAATTGGCCGGACGCACCGCAGATGCGCTGGAGGTGTACACCAGCGCTCGCGCCGTGCTGCGCGAGCGGGTGGGACTCGATCCCGGAGACGATCTTCGCACGGCTCGCGCGCGCATTCTCGGCACCGTCGAGCCCGGCGCCTCGCCAGATGGCCCCTCGTTGCATTCTCGCCTCGTAGGCCGCGAGCGCGAAGTCGATTCAGTGGTCGCATTCCTCCACGATCGTCGGCTGGTTACCATCACAGGAATCAGCGGCTCAGGTAAGTCACGAATTGCTGCCGAAGCGGTTCGGCTGACTCAGCCTTACTTCGCTGGACGTTCGCGAACGGTGAATCTGGCGGACCACCCGATCGCCGAGGATCCTGCCCACGCAGTGGCCGGCGCCACCGGTGTGCCCCCCGAGTCGGTGGTCGGCGAATTGGCCGGGCAACTCCTCCACGGTCGATTCCTGCTCGTACTCGACTCCTGCGAACACCTACGGATGGGGCCTTACGTTCAGGACTTGCTGCAGGCGTTGCCGGGCCTGAGCATCGTGGCCACCTCACAACGGGCACTCGGCGCAGCCGGAGAAGTCGTTGTTTCACTGACGGGCCTTGACGCGGGTACCGACGACACCGTCGCCGCTGATCTTGAGCACACTGCCGGAGTGCAGCTCTACTTACAACGTGCCCGCGAGTCCGGCCATCCGGTGCCCCCCGATCAGATCCTCGACGCGGGTCGTTTAGTCCGACGGCTGAGTGGTCTTCCGCTGGCCATCGAAATGGCAGCGTCACATCCCGACGGCGGACGCCCTCACCTGCTGCTCGAACGCACTGCCCTTGAAACGATTCAACGTGAGCGCTGGGACGACAGCGGTCAACTCATCTCGCTCACCAATTCGATTCGGCGCACGCTGACGCTTCTTCCCGAACCCGCGAGAGCGTTGCTCGATCTGCTTGCGGTGCTCCCCGCACGAGCACCCGATCAACTCCTACTCACATCGGCCAACGGAAGTGAACCGACATCAGGTCACCTGCATGAACTCGTGAGTTGGAGTTTGGTCACTCGTCCCGATGCACCAGTCTCCCAAGTCGAGCCCTTGGCACTCGTGCGCGAATTGGTGATGTCCGAACTTGACGATGCAACGGTCCGTTCACTGCAGCGGCAAATTCGCACAGGACTGTCGGTACTGTCTGCCGACCTTCTTGAGCGACCACTGGCCATTCCGGTCTCCGCTGACGCCTCAGACGTGGTGCGAGCATTGACATCTCCCGCCGTCGGCGCGCTGACGTGGCCCGGGCCATGGAGTGAGCCAGTCGAACATGCACTAGCTCTGCTACTGCTCATTGACGCCGACGTCGATCAGGTGTCTCTCGCATCCGTGGCAGCGACCCTCGCTCAGACGGCCGGTGACGCCCTGCCCCCAGATCTTCGCTATGACCTTCAGCGGGCCCGACTCGGTTTCGCATTGACTGGGGCAGACAGGGAAGGCCTTGCCGAAGTCATCGACGACTTGGCCGTTCTCGCCGCTGAAGCTGATGTCACTCGCCAGGCTGCGTGGGCCGTCGACTCGGTTTTTCTCGCCCTCGAAGATGGGCGTCTCTCCGAAGCCACCGCGCTGGCAGACGTTGCGTGGGATGCGGTGACTTCGGCCAAGTGCGACAACGATCCGCTCGCCGTGCGCGCCGCTCGCGCCCGGATGCATGCCGTGTGGTTGCAACACGGCGCACACGAAGCCGTCGCACACGCACTTCAGGCAGCCGCGCTGGCTGACCGAATCGATTCGACTGAAAGCATTTCCGCGTTCGGCGAAGCAGGTGGTCTGCTCGTCAGCGCCGGTGAGCTCGCTCTGGGTGCGACCTATACCCGCAAGGCCGCGCAACTTGCCTTGCGCTGGAATAGCCCGCACAGCTTGGTCTATGTCCTGTCGCTCGCCGATCTCGCCCTTGAAGAGGGACGTATCAGCGAGTGCCGGGCCATCACGTTGGTTCTGCTCGACCGAGTGTGGCGTCGCGGCGACGAGCGCTACCAGAAGTGGTGCCTGATTCGGCTGTCCCAAGCAGCGGCACGCAGTGGCGACTCCAAGGAGGCGGCAACGCTACTCGGCGCCTCCTCAACCGTCGCACCAGGAACGGCATGGGAGTCCGATCCCGATGTGTGCGACCTGCTTGAGCAACTTCCTGCAGATCTTGGCGGCGAGGCATTTCGCGAAGCATTCCAACGAGGAGCTTCGGCTCCACGCGGCTGGGTGGTTGCCTCACTGACGACACCGGTCGACTTGCCCGACACCCTGGAGCCAGAGTTGCTCGTTGCGCTACGCAGTCGCTGATGACTCGCGCGAACTAACGCACCAATTCGCCCGCGTCGCGTAGTTCGTTCTTGATCTCGGCGATACTTATTTCGCCGAAATGCAACACACTCGCAGCAAGTACTGCATCGGCACCCGCCGCTACCGCAGGCGCGAAATGGCCGATCCTTCCCGCGCCACCACTGGCAATCAACGGAACGCTCACAGCAGCTCGCACCAACGCGATGAGCTCGAGATCGTAACCCTCACGCGTGCCGTCGGCGTCCATTGAATTGAGCAACACCTCACCGGCGCCTAGTGCAGTTGCTTCCCGCGCCCACTCGATGACATCGATACCTGTGCCACGGCGACCGCCGTGTGTGGTGACTTCAAATCCGCTCTCGGTACGCGCGTCACCGGTGACGCGACGCGCATCAACCGACAGCACGACACACTGAGAACCGAAGCGCTGAGCCGCCTCCGCAAGAAGTTCGGGCCTCGCGAGTGCGGCGGTGTTGAGACTCACCTTGTCGGCACCAGCGCGCAGTAAACGGTCGATGTCGACCAACTCACGCACTCCGCCACCGACGGTCAGAGGAATGAAGACCTCATCGGCCGTGCGGCGCACCACGTCGAACACCGTGGCTCGATCGCCAGAGGATGCGGTGATGTCAAGGAAGATCAACTCATCAGCACCGGCGGCGTCATAGGCGCGAGCCAGTTCAACCGGGTCTCCCGCATCACGTAGGTTGGCGAAGTTGACCCCCTTCACAACTCGCCCGGCGTCGACGTCAAGGCACGCAATCACTCGGATGGCAACGCTCATGCGGCGCTCACCCGGCGACTGCTGCAAGTGCCTCGGGCAATCTGAAAGCACCCGCGTACAGCGCTTTGCCCACGATGGCACCCTCGACGCCGATAGGCGTGAGTTCGGCCAGCGCGAGCAGGTCAGCAATGGATGACACCCCTCCTGAGGCAATCACGGGGCGGTCTGTTGCCGCGCACACGTTCCTGAGAAGTTCGATGTTGGGACCGGTCAGCGTGCCGTCTTTAGCAACGTCGGTGACCACGTAGCGTGCACACCCATCGGCGTCGAGACGAGCCAGCGTTTCCCAGAGGTCACCGCCCTCGTGTGTCCAGCCACGCGCTGCCAACGTGGTACCGCGTACATCGAGCCCGACGGCGATGCGATCACCATGCTCAACAATGGCTCGCCGTGTCCATTCAGGATCTTCCAGTGCGGCAGTTCCGAGGTTCACCCGGCGGCAACCAGTGGCAAGTGCAGCGGCAAGCGACTCGTTATCGCGAATACCACCCGACAGTTCAACAGGAATATCAAGTCGGCCCACAACGTCGGCGAGCAATTCGCGGTTACTCCCCCGACCGAAGGCCGCATCAAGATCAACCAGGTGAACCCACTGGGCACCGTCTGCCTGCCAGGTGAGCGCGGCCTCCAGCGGATCGCCATAGCCCGTTTCAGTTCCGGCCTCGCCTTGAACCAGACGCACGGCCGTTCCACCGGCCACATCAACTGCGGGCAACAATTCAAGAGCAGACATGGCAACGACCCTAGTCGGCGAAGGTCAGCGTCGAGACCCAGGTTCGCAGCAGAGCAGCACCTGCATCACCGGACTTCTCCGGGTGAAATTGAACGGCCGAGAGTGGACCATTTTCAACCGCGGCAACAAAGGGCTGACCGTGTTCGCTCCACGTCACTTTGGGCGCTCGCAACCGGTCGGCTGAGACCTCAAGTTCCCATCGCGTGACCGCGTACGAATGCACGAAATAGAAGCGCTCATCCTCAATTCCGCGAAAGAGCACCGAATCCTTCGGTGGCCGCACAGTGTTCCACCCCATGTGGGGCAGCACCGGTGCCTCAAGCCGCTCGACAGTGCCGGGCCACTCGCCACAGCCCTGCGTACGTACTCCGTGCTCGATGCCCCATTCGAACAGCACCTGCATTCCGACACAGATACCCAGAACCGGGCGACTACCTGCCAGGCGCCGTCCGATGAGTTCGTCACCGTGGACTGCGCGCAAGCCCTGCATACATGCCTCAAAAGCCCCCACGCCCGGGACCACCAGACCGTCGCATTCAGCGACTGCCCCGCGATCAGCGGTCACAATGACGTTGGCTCCGGCACGCGCCAACGCGCGTTCGGCCGACCGGAGATTGCCCGATCCATAGTCGAGGACCACGACACGTGGATTCACGAGGAAAGGGGTCCAACTTCGTCGGCGGGGAAACCGGATACCGGACCACTCCGCCACTGCGTCGCTGAATCTGATTCAGAGTTCGGCAGGTGCGTGTCGCCCAACATGATGAACATTCTACGGGTGCGGCGAGTTATCGCTCAACGCGCTTCTCCGACGTCTACTGTGAGGGCGTGCCCAGCGCAGACACCGACATGATCGCACTGTTCCCCCTCGGGACCGTGCTCGTTCCTGGTCAGGTCCTGCCCTTGCACGTTTTTGAACCTCGATACAGGCAGTTGGTTCATGACCTCATCGACGCTCCCGATCACCCACGTCGGGGACGATCATTTGGGGTGGTGTCCATCCGCGCAGGACATGAAGTCGGCGCCAACTCAGCGCGGTCACTGTCCATGGTCGGAACGGCAGCCCGGGTGCAGACCGTGGAGAAGTACGACGATGGCCGTTACGACATGGTCACTGTCGGAACCGATCGATTTGAAATCAACGAGCTGGACGTCTCCGCCCCCTACCTCCAAGCGAACGTGACGTGGCTGACCGAGTTCGCAGGAGAGTCGACCGACCCTCTTGTCGCCTCCGTGTCCGAACAGTTTGTCGCCTATCGCGAACGACTTCGCGACATGCTCGATCCGATTCCCTTTGACTCACTGCCCCACGACCCAATCGAACTGTCCTACCTCGTGGCGACCGCCATGGTGCTCGACCGGGCCGACCGGCAGACCCTGCTGGAGAAGCCTGACTCAGCAACACGCCTACGCGCTGAGTTGTCGTTGTTGCGGCGCGAATCGGCCCTGGCAGTGCACCTGCCGTCGATTCCCGCCGGCGATCTGGCCCGCAGCGACGCCAGCCTGAACTAACGTGGCAGCGAAAGGCACGCCGGCCACCCGTGCACTGCAGTCGGCACAGGCAGCATTCACTCTGCACGAATACGACCACACCTCGAGTTCAGGGGGGTACGGCGAGCATGCAGCCGCCGCACTCGGCATCGACGCACACCGCATCTTCAAGACCCTGATCGTCACCGTCGACGGCGTGCTCGCAGTGGCCGTCGTGCCGGTTGCCTGCCAACTCGACCTCAAGTCGCTGGCCACAGCGTGCCGCGGTAAGAAGGCAGCCATGGCCGACCCCGCAGCCGCCGAGCGCAGTACGGGGTACGTGCGGGGCGGCATGTCACCCCTTGGTCAACGACAACCTCTTCGTACCGTGATCGACAACGAAGCTCTCCACCACTCGACAATGTTTGTGTCGGCAGGACGCCGAGGGCTTCAAATCGAACTGTCACCGCATGATCTGATTCGACTCACTGCCGCGACCACCGCCGACATCGGCCGTCAGGACTGATCGTCACCATCGGCGACGAACTCGGACACTTCGGCGGATACGTACTCAGCCGAAGCCGATTCGGCTTCGAGTCCGTAGGAGACGCCCAGTGCGACCAACGAGATCAGCCCGCCCACCGACCACGCTAACAACACGGGAAGGGCGCGTACTTCGGCTTGGCCGAGCAGTACTCCCACGCCTAACGCCACGACCGACCCGCACAGACCTCCGACCACCACACCGACAATGAGTGCGATGCCATTGTGGCGTTGCATTCGAGCGACGACCAGCGCCGCGGTCATGCCGGTGAGGATTGTCACCAGAGCGAACATCGCGTCAGCAGCAATCGCCAACTGCGGCTCAACGTGGATGTCGGCGGCCGACGGGGCGATGAGGGACCAGAGAATGCCCACCGGAATTCCGAGCAGGATCATTCCGATGACGACAATGCCGGCGACACGCCAGGGGCTTCGGGTAACCGGCACTAGAGGCAGCTCGGTCCGAGGAGAGCCTTGAGATCGCCGAACAGTGAGGAATCGGCGGTAACTCGCAGCCGATCATCGAGCCGCAGCAGGGTGGTGCGAGGACCATTGGTGAGTCGCAACTGCACCTCCGTGGTTCCCGGATGGGTCGCCAGCACCTCCTTGAGCCTTTCGACGAGCGGCGGGGTGCACCTCGCGGTGGCCATCGTGACCACCACCGGACCTCGCGGACCCTCTGACAGGTCGGGAACGGTGACTTCAAGGGCTACCAACCGCGGCGACTCTTCCTCTCGCCGATCGAGGCGGCCCCTGACGACGATGACCGAGTCGGGGGTGAGGTGCGGGCCAACCGCGGCGAAGGTCTGGGGAAACACCATCACCTCAACCGAACCCTCGAGGTCCTCAAGCGAGACGATGGCCCACCGCGCGCCGCTTGACTTGGTGGTCTTGAACGACACGGCGGTCACCAAGCCACCCACGCTGACGACCTGCCCATCGGCCCGGTCATCAGAATGAAGGGCTGCGACAGTGCAGTCGGTGGATTGAGCCAGCACATGTTCGACCCCCATCAGAGGGTGGTCACTCACGTAGAGACCGAGCATCTCGCGCTCGGCCGACAACAACATCGACTTCTCCCACTCCCCGACAGGGATAGTGAGGGCTAGGCCGACTCCCGGCGCTGTGTCGGGTTCGGCATCGGCAAACAGGTCGAACTGTCCGACAGCCTCGGCCCGCTTCGTCTCGAGGACCGCATCGACTGCTTCGGCGTGAACCGACACCAGTCCACGACGAGTGTGGCCAAGGGAGTCGAATGCGCCGGCTTTGATGAGCGACTCAATGACTCGCTTGTTGCACACGATGGCGTCAACCTTGGCAAGGAATTCAGGGAAGTCACTAAATCGACCTTTTGATGTACGTGAGTCGATCAGCGAATCAACAACCGTGGTTCCCACATTGCGAATCGCGGACAGTCCGAACCGAATGTCCGTGCCAACGGGGGTGAAGTCGGACTGCGACTCATTGACATCCGGAGGCAACACCTTGATACCCATGTGGCGACACTCGGCCAGATATACCGCCGACTTGTCTTTGTCGTCTTTCACGCTGGTGAGCAACGCGGCCATGTATTCGGCCGGGTAGTTGGCTTTAAGGAATGCCGTCCAATACGAAACAAGTCCGTACCCCGCAGTGTGTGCCTTATTGAATGCGTAGTCGGAGAACGGGACAAGCACTTCCCACAACGTTCGAATGGCGCCTTCGGAGTAACCGTTTGCCTTCATTCCTTCACTGAATGGAACGAATTCGGCGTCGAGGATCTCCTTCTTCTTCTTACCCATCGCACGGCGCAGGAGATCGGCCTGACCCAGTGTGTAACCGGCCAGTTTCTGGGCGATCGCCATGACCTGTTCTTGGTACACGATGAGCCCGAAACTCTCACCAAGGATTTCTTCCAGAGGCTCAGCGAGTTCCGGATGCAACGCAACGATCGGCTTGCGGCCGTTCTTGCGATCGGCGTAATCATTGTGCGCGTTGGCACCCATGGGCCCGGGTCGGTACAGCGCAAGCACGGCCGAAATGTCATCGAATTTGTCGGGCACCATCGAACGCAAGAGCGAACGCATCGGACCACCGTCGAGCTGGAATACACCCAGGGTGTCACCACGAGCCAACAGTTCGTAAGTGGTGGCGTCGTCGAGAGTGAGCTCTTCGAGCACGATGGTCTCGCCACGGTTTGAGGCGATGCTGGCAAGACAGTCATCGAGAACCGTCAGGTTGCGCAGGCCGAGGAAGTCCATTTTGAGTAGGCCGAGAGACTCGCATGCGCCCATGTCGAACTGGGTAATGACCGCACCATCTTGATCGCGCCGCCACAATGGCACGACGTCGATCAAGGGCTCACGGCACAGGATGACACCCGCCGCGTGCACACCAGGTTGGCGCTTGAGCCCTTCAATACCGCGTGCGGTGTCGACCACCTCGCGCACTTCGGCTTCCGCCTCGTACAGTGCACGGAATTCGGCCGCCTCGCCGTGACGGGGGTCGTTGGTATCGAATACGCCGGCCAAGCTGATGTCTTTGCCCATGACAGCCGGGGGCATCGCCTTGGTGATGCGATCACCGAGTGAATACGGGTGACCGAGGGCCCGGGCCGAGTCTTTGATAGCAGCCTTGGCCTTGATGGAACCATACGTCACGATCTGCGCCACATGCGTTTCGCCGTACTTCTCGGTGGCATAGCGAATCATGTCGGCGCGACGACGATCGTCAAAGTCGATATCAATATCGGGCATCGAAATGCGTTCAGGGTTCAAGAAGCGTTCGAACAGGAGTCCGTGCTTGATCGGGTCGAGTTCAGTGATACCCAACGCCCACGCAATGATCGCGCCTGCCGCTGACCCTCGACCGGGGCCGACGCGAATGCCGTTCTCCTTGGCATGGCGCACCAGATCGGCCACGACCAAGAAGTACCCCGGGAATCCCATCTGAATGATGACGCCGACTTCGTACTCGGCCTGCACTTGGTGTGACGCAGGAACGGGGTTGGGCGCGAATCGACGGGCCAGGCCGCGCTCAACTTCTTCGATGAGCCAGGACTGTTCGGTGTGACCCTCAGGCACCGTGAACTGCGGCATCAGGTTGGCGCCTTCAGCGAACGACACCTCGCATCGCTCCGCGATCAGCAGCGTGTTATCGCATGCCTCGGGCAATTCGCGCCACACCTCGCGCATCTCGGCCGCGGTCTTGAGATAGAAGTCGCGCCCGTCGAACCTGAAGCGATTCGGGTCGTCCATGGTGGAGCGGGTACCGATACACAGCAAGACATCGTGCATCTCGGCCTCACCGGGATACACGTAGTGCAGGTCGTTGGTGGCCACGAGTGGCAGGTCGAGAGCCCGGGCCAACCGCAGCAGGTCTTCACGGTGACGACGCTCAATGTCGAGCCCGTGGTCCATCAATTCGCAGAAGAAGTTGCCCGGTCCGAGAATGTCGCGGAAGTCAGCGGCAGCCTCGACTGCGCGGTCGTAATTACCGGCTTGCAGCCATCGATTCACTTCACCGCTGGGACAACCGGTCGTGGCGATGAGTCCGGATCCGTACGTCTCAAGCAGTTCACGGTCGAATCGAGGCTTGTAGTAGTAGCCCTCGAGGCTGGCCAAGCTCGACAGTCGGAAGAGGTTGTGCATGCCCGCCGTGGTTTCGGCTAGGAGGGTCATGTGCGTGTAGTTCTGCTTACCTCGACCCGCCGACGCCTCATCGCCTAGGCGATTATCTCCGACACCACCGAAGTCGAACGGTCCTCGCGTCTTGCGTCCCTGAGGCGCGTAGTACCCCTCCATACCGATGATCGGCTTGACTCCGCCGGCCGTCGCTTTCTTCCAGAATTCATAAGCGCCGTAGAGGTTTCCGTGATCGGTCACCGCCACCGCTGGCATACCCTGCCGGCCGGCTTCCTTCACGAGATCGCCGAGGCGCGCAGCTCCGTCGAGCATCGAATACTCGGAATGGACGTGCAAGTGCACGAAACCGTCGTCAGCCACAGCACCTCCCCAATTACCGAGCCCCGTGAGGGACCTACTGCATCGTGTTGGGTCTGCAGCCCAACTCATGATCACTGCCACTGGAACGGGGGAAGGTACGTTCAGCGGGATTCCAGACTAGTCGGCTCCTCCGACACCGCTGTCCCGCGACACCCCCGCCGTGAGGTGGGTCTCAGCTGCTGAGCGCGTTGAGAGCGGCCACGGCCTCGGCAGGCAGCCGGACGTCCGCGGCAGCGACGTTTTCCTCGAGGTGGGCAATCGATGAGGTACCCGGAATGGGCAGGATGGCGGGCGATCGAGCCAGTAGCCACGCGAGGGCCACCTGAGAAGGCGGAAGCCCCATCGACGCAACGATCGCCATGAATCGCGCCGCCACATCATCGGTCGTCTCGTTCGGGCTACCGCCCGGCGCCTCTCCACCCGCGAGCGGACCTGCACCCACGGGGAACCAAGGGATCAATACCCGTCCCGTCGCCTCACAGTGATCGACGAGAGCCTCACTGGCCCGGTTCGTCACGTTGTAGAGGTTCTGCACGCTGACCACCGGCACGATGGCGGCAAACTGCTCAAGCTGTTCAACGCCCACTTCCGACAGGCCCACGTGCCGAATCTTTCCTGCTGCCACCATGTCGGCCGCGAATCCTGCTTGGTCTTCCAGCGGCACCGTGGGATCGATGCGGTGTAACTGCCAGAGGTCGATGCGCTCGACTCCCAGTGCCCGTAAGGACAGTTCGAGCGTGTGCTTCAAGTACTTCGGGTGGCCAATGGGAAACCACTCGTGCGGACCCTGCCGAGTGAGCCCACCTTTGGTGGCCACCAGCACGCCGTCGTAGGGATGGAGCGCTTCGCGAATGAGTTCCTCGGACGTACCGGGGCCATAGGAGTCGGCTGTATCGATGAAGTTGACCCCGAGCTCGACAGCTCGCCGCAGCACCGCCACCGCCGCGACCGGATCGGCCGGATGCCCCCAAATGCCGGGACCGGTGATGCGCATCGCGCCATAACCCATGCGGTGCACCGCCATCGGGTCGTTGCTAGTGGGAGCGAGGACGACAGAGCCTGCGGCGGCAGCGGGGAGGGTCATGCCCCCATCTCACACCCCATCGGCCAGCAGCGCCAACGAGGTCCGCAAATCATCGGGGTAGTCGCTGCGGAATTCAACCGGCTGCCCGGTCACGGGATGCTCGAAGGCAAGCCTGACGGCGTGGAGCCACTGGCGGGTGAGTCGAAGCCGCCCCGCGAGCACCGGATCGGCACCGTAGGTGAGATCGCCGACGCAGGGGTGCCGAAGTGCCGAGAGGTGCACCCGAATCTGATGGGTCCGCCCGGTTTCGAGCCCGATCGTCAACAAGCTTGCGTGCGGAAACGCTTCGAGGGTTTCGTAATGCGTGATGCTCGCACGCCCATTGGCAACAACGGCAAACCGGTGATCGGCCGTGGGGTGACGATCAATGGGCGCATCGATGGTGCCCGCCAACGGATCGAGCAGACCTTGCGCGATCGTGTGGTACTCCTTGTCGACACGGCGTTCCTTGAAAGCACGTTTGAGTTCGCTGTAGGCGGTCTCGCTCTTCGCCACCACCATCAAGCCACTCGTTCCCACATCAAGTCGATGAACGACTCCTTGACGCTCAGCCGCACCTGAGGTGCTGATCGTGTATCCGGCGCCCGCCAAACCCCCGACGACTGTTGACCCTGTCCAACCCGGGCTCGGGTGGGCCGCTACACCCGACGGCTTGTCGACCACCACGATGTCGGGGTCGTCGTAGACCACCACGAGTCCGTCGATGAGTTCGGGAACGATGACCGGTCCCGTTGCGGGACCTGGCATATCGATTTCAAGCCATTGCCCGCCCAACACGCGCTGGGATTTGAGTGCGGTGCTGCCGTCGACGAACACGCCACCAGCACCGATGAGGTCTGCCGCAGCTGTTCGTGAGAGACCAGTGAGGCGAGCTACTGCCGCATCAAGTCGCTCGCCTTCAAGACCGTCAGGCACCGGCAAGGACCGCTGCTCACCCACGGGTCAGGCCCCGCTTGCTGGTGCCGAACCCGCATCGCTGACTGAACGGCGACCATCAACTTCAACGCCACGGAACGCCAAGATCACCATGAGTACTGCCGAACCCACAATGCTCATGTCGGCCACATTGAACACCGGCCAGTGGGGAAGTTGAATGAAGTCAACGACGAAGCCTCGCCCCACTCCCGGTTGCCGCGTGAGTCGGTCGATGAGATTTCCGAGCGCTCCACCGAGCAGGCCACCCAGCGCGATCGCCCACCCCACACTGCCCAACTTGCTGGCCGTTCGAACAATGACGGCGGCCACAACGACAGCCAACAGGCTGAAGATGACGGTGAAGCCGGCGCCCAAACTGAAAGCCGCGCCCGTGTTTTCGGTGTAGTTGAGTTGCAGCCACTCGCCCAGAATTTTCACCGGAGGTTGGTTGCGAAGGTTCGCGATCGCCCATGCCTTGCTGAGTTGATCGAGCACGATCACCAGGGCGGCAACTGCCAAGGTGACACCCAGCAGTCGGTGCGATCGCGCTTTCGGCACCGGAGGCGGTGATGCCACGGGGGCGTCATCGAGTTCGGTCATGACACCAGACTACGGTTCCCGCGGCGAGCCCCGGGACGCGCGTCAGCGGCGATCCTCGCGCTCCTTGCAGGTAATGCACATCGTGGCCTTCGGAAATGCCTGCAACCGAAGCTTGCCGATGGCGTTACCGCATGATTCACACACGCCGTAGGTACCGTCGCCAATGCGGGCGAGGGC
>CAIYMF010000309.1 GCA_903927265.1 uncultured bacterium
GCTTGTTGCGCCCCAGACAGTTCGCCACCATTCTCGGCATCACTCATCACCATCAGCGCAGGCGTGCATGCCGAATAGGCCGTTGCCGCTCTCGAACCCGTTTGCGACGTAGCCACCAGCACACCAACCGCAAGCACTCCGGCCAACACGGCTACGCTCGCGGCCGTGACCACAGCGCGAGTAGAGCCGAAATGGCCGTGGGCTGACATCGTGCTCCTCATTCAATCCGTAACTGCGGGATTTCTAGGGTCACACCACAATTGCGAATCACCAAGCGCCTACTAGGGAAATCCCTAGGTGGCGATTCGCAAGGCCACCTTGGCGCCGGTCTGCGACGTCGTGAGGCTCCACTTTCCACCGGTCACGCTGCTGAGCCAACTACGACCCAGCCCGCCACCTTCGGAGTCAGCTGCGCCGCCGCCGTCATCGTCAACTGTGATTTCGATGGCATCGGGTGACTGTCGGCAACTCACGTCAACTCGCGTCGCATGTCCGTGTCGCACCGCATTAGTTACGCATTCTTCGACGGCCTCCGCCGCCGTTCGCCAAACCGCATCGGGTTCAAGAACGTCGGGCGCTTCGATCGTGACCTTCGCGATTCCTTGCCATGCCACTTCGATCTGCTCGAATCGTTCGCGCGGGGGTGGCCCGAGCGGAAAAGTGTTCGTGGTGGATGCCATCTCCAACGCGTCGCGCGCCTGTTGCAGCGCCTCGTCCGCACGCTCCTGATCCCCAACCGCGGCGGCCTGTTCCAACTGCAACGAGGCTGCCAGCAGTCGCGCCTGCACAGTGTTGTGCAAGAAGGCAGCGGCATCCGACTCGATCTGGCGGCGATGCAGTTCGCCCAGGTGCGCGTCCCACGTGGGTTGAGCGATGCTCGCACGCAGTTCCTGCAAGGTCGCCCGACGGTTGGTGACGACGGCATTCGCGGCGGCTCCAAGCAAGAATGCAAGCGGAACACCGAGCGCCATTAGGAAGTTCACCGACGCCCGCTGCTCCTGGCCAGTTGACCACTCGACCGTGGCGACTGCCGCAGGTGCCGGAAAGAGCAACAACAACACGTACATCGCGATGTTCCAGGGCAGACGATTCGTGCGACCCGCGAAGGTGCACAGCACCACGACCAGTGCCACCAACACACTGGCAACCGCGCCGCTGTAGAACCCCGTGGGCCAGCCCCAACGAACCAGGGAGTTTCCGATTAGCAGCACGGTCATGAGGGGCAGGGCGCGACGCCATGGAATCGGAGTACCAACGACACGTCGCAGAAATGTGCCGAAACTTCTCGGCGCCTCAATCACCGGTGAACGCTCAAACCAAAACTCGTGGCTCAGCGGACGTAAACGCTCTTCGATCGCGTCCTGCACCAGCCGAGCCAGACGCGCATGATCAGAAACGCCGGTGCCCATCGCGAGCGCCGTGGCGATAGGGGCGGTCGACTCGGCGATGCGTGCGGTCGTCTGGATCGCCTGATGCTCCCCCTGCTCGGAATCGACCAACCGCAGTTGAAGCTCATGCGTGGCGAGTTCCTCAACAAGGTCGTTGACAGATTCCCGGTATCGGTCATTCGCGCCCAACGAGGCACCTAAAATCACCAGCCAGAATGTGAAGATGATCGCCGATGAGAGGATACGAACAGGGACGGATGCGGTGGTAGTGAGTCCCCAAATCCCTGGCAGGAACGCCACAGCAACACCTCGCATCGCGCCCGCGATGACGGCCACAACGATCACCCAGAGTCGGGTGCTCAGCGCGGTGAAGTCGCGTCGTACGAGCACAAAGTTGCCGATCAACAACGCCACACCGAGCGCAAGTTGGGCGAGCACACCAATGGCCAGCCAGGCCATGACGTCGCGAACCGAGCCGAACGGATCATGTGTCGCCGTGAACGTGGCGATGATTCCAATCGGAATGCTCAGCAGGAATGCGACAAGTCCGATGGTGCGCGGGTTTCCCAAGAGCGAAACAGAGCGAGAGTCGCGCATTAGCGTTCCGACTCTGAAATCTTGCCTGCCAATTCGAGATAGGCGCGGGCCAGTTGTACCCGCTGATTCGTCGAACTGTCGCGCGGTACGTCGAGTACCTCACTGAGCCTGCTGATCGTCTGCTCGACCGCCTTGA
>CAIYMF010000310.1 GCA_903927265.1 uncultured bacterium
ATCGCGCGGTGTTGCGCGCGCGGTCGACGGTGTTGAACTCACCCTCAACCGCGGCGAGATTGTTGCTCTCGTGGGCGAGAGTGGCTGTGGCAAAACCACGCTCGCGCGTACGTTGCTTGGTCTTGAGCGACCATCGGCAGGCCAAGTGTTGGTCGACGGTCAACCGTTGTCGTACTCGTCGCGCGATCTCACCGCGTACCGCAAGCGAGTGCAACTGGTGCTGCAGGATCCTTCGGGTGCACTCAACCCGCGGCACTCGGTGTATGAGGCCGTGGCTGAGGGATTGCGTATTCACGGCTCCGAAGTTGATGAGGGTGTGGCAGTCGCCGATGCGTTGTCGCGTGCCGGACTTCGTCCACCCGAGCGGTTCTTCCTGCGCTACCCGCACGAACTGTCGGGCGGCCAGCGCCAGCGCGTCGTGATCGCGGGCGCGCTCGTGTTGAACCCCGATGTGATCGTGGCCGATGAACCGGTGTCGAGTCTTGATGCGTCGGTACGCGGTGAGATTCTCGCGCTGCTTCTGCGTTTGCGCGAAGAATTGGGATTGTCGTTGCTCGTTGTCACGCACGACCTCGGGTTGGCGTGGAACATTGCCGACCGCGTGGCCGTGATGTATCTGGGGCGCATCGTGGAAGAGGGCCCGACCGAAGACGTGCTCAGGTCGCCACGCCACCCCTACACGCGTGCCTTGCTCTCTGTGGTACCCGAGATGGAGGGGATGGACGAGATCGTCCTCACCGGTGAACCGCCCGATCCCACCCGCATTCCGTCGGGCTGCCGGTTCCACCCCCGCTGCCCGGTCGTGGCGTCAGGTGAGGCTGAACGGCTCGGGATCGTTGAGGCGTGCAGAGGAACTGCGTTGCCGGTGCTCTCGGTGTCTGCGGGGCACCACGTGGCGTGCCACCTGCCGACGGCCGATTCCTGAGTGGTCGTTCAGCGAGTTTGGGCTTGGCGAGATGAAATCGTGGTGCGGCGTGGTAGGAAAGGCTCACGCGGCGCCGGGGGAATCGGCAGTTGTCAATGCATTTTCGCTATTGGGAGGACCTCGTGAGGGCTCGTATCTACCTATCGCGCGCTGCGCTGCTTGCAGGCGCGGCAACCCTGACTTTGTCGGCCGCCTTCACCGGAGCCGCTCAGGCCGATTCGGCGTCGCCGACTCCCAGCGCTCCGCCGTCGGTGTTGACGATTGGCGTGACACAAGATCTTGACTCGGCCAATCCGTTCACCGGATTGTCATCCGTCGCGTACGAGGTGTTCCAGATGGAATACCCGACGCTGACGCAGTACTCAGCAGCTGACTTCTCGATTGTTCCTGGCGTGGCCGACTCGTGGACTGAGTCGCCCGACCACACCACCTGGACCTTCAAGATTCACCCTGGGTTGAAGTGGAGCGACGGACAACCCATGACGGCGAAGGATGTCGCCTACACCTTCAACCGCATCCTCAACGGCGAGTACGAGAAGACGAACTACGGCTCGTATGTCGCCAACATGACCAAGGTCGAGGCGACCGATGACACCACGGTGGTGTTCACGGTGTCGAAACCGACGCCGGTGATGGACCACCTCTACGTCTTCATGTTGCCCGAGCACGTCTGGTCGAAGATCGATGAGAAGGCCGTCACCAACTACAAGAACGAAGGAACTCCGACCGATCCGACCGTTGGTTCGGGTCCCTACACGATGGTCGAACGCAAGGTGGGCCAGTTCATTCGGATGAAGGCCAACCCCAACTGGCGAGATGGTCAGCGCGCTGTTGACGAGATCGTATTCAAGGTGTTCCAGAACGCCGATGCCATGGGTCAAGCCCTCAAGAAGGGCGAGATTGACTTCGCTGAAGGCCTCGAGACCACGGTGTGGAACTCACTCAAGGCAGTTGACGGCATCACGACAGTCGCAGCAACGCCCGCGAGCTTTAGTGAGTTGGCGTTCAACACCGGAGCCGCACTAGCCGACGGTAAGCCGATCGGTGATGGCAATCCGCTCCTGAAAGACAAGGCACTGCGACAGGCGTTGGCGTACTCGGTCGACAAGCAGACGATGGTGGCCAAGGTGCTCGGTGGCGAAGGAACACCAGGCACCACGGTGATTCCACCGCTCTACAACCAGTGGCATGTTGACCCGGCGACACCCTTTGCCTACGACCCCGCGAAGGCGCAGTCGCTGCTCGACGCCGCCGGTTACAAGGTCGGGTCCGATGGTGTCCGCGTTGACAGCAAAGGCAACCGGCTCAGTTTCCGCTTGTTGTTCCGCACTGACAATCCCCTGTCGCCCAAGGCCGCTGAGTTCCTCAAGGGCTACTTGCAGGCGGTGGGTGTTGAGGTGACTCTCAAGGGAGTGTCGGAAGACGCACTGACCGAAACGATCGGTCAGGGCAACTTCGACATGTTCGAGTGGGGTTGGGGAGTGGAGCCCGACCCGAACTACATGCTGTCGACATTCAAGTGCGAGAACCGTTCGTATGTTGAGTCAGGCACCGTGTACGCCAACCTTTCGGACTCGTTCTATTGCGACGCTGCCTATGACGCACTCTTCGATCAGCAGTCGCAGGAGACCGACCAGGCTAAGCGGGCCGACATTGTCAAGCAGATGCAGCAGAAGTTGTACGACGATGTTCCGTACATCGTCACTTACTACGCGAACAACCACGAGGCGTATCGCAGTGATCGCTTCCAGGGCTTCGTGCCGCAACCGGCCAAGGATGGAACGCTGATTTATCAGTGGGGTTCATGGTCGTACCAAGGCGTGACTCCGTACGTTGCACCGGCGACGCCCGACGGCGCGTCGACCTCGGATCAGTCATCGAGTAAGACTCCGCTCATTGTGGGGGCCCTTGTGGGTGTCGTGGTGGTGGTGCTCGTCTTCTTGTTCCTGATGCGTCGTCGATCGGCTGTCGCCGGCGTCGCCTCCGACGACAAGGAGTAACTGTGCCCACCGTGCAGGGCTCGCAAGCAACCATCAACTACAGGCAAGTTGGCGATGGGCCCGACATCGTGTGGGTGTCGGGTGCTGGCGGCACGATCGGTTCGTGGGATGGCTATCAGGTGCCGTACTTCCGCGATGGTTTTCGCAACACGACGTACGACTGCCGCGGAGTGGGCGCAACGACGTGCGACATCCCGCTGCCGTGGACGATCGAAGACTTCGCCCGTGATACCGCCGAACTGATCGAGGCAGTCTGTGACGGACCGGTCGCACTGGTCGGGCTGTCTTTCGGTGGTGGCATCGTGCAGCAGGTAGCGCTCGACTACCCCGAGTTGATCAGCGTGGCTATTCCGATGGGAACGGGAGCGGTCAGCATCGGCTGGACGTGGGACTACCAAATGGCTGAGATCGAGTGGCGTCGTGCGGGTGGTCGACTCGACGGAATGATGGCAGTCACGCACTACGCCGCGATGTACTACCCGGCCCGCGTGCTCGGTGATCGTGAGCTATGGCCGAAGTTGCGCGACGAACTGCTCGAGTACTACGAAACCGACACGGCCGAAGACTCGCTCATCGCGCAGTGGGAGCCATGTGTTCTCTTTGATCAGCGAGATCGGTTACCGCAGTGTCAGGTTCCGATGCACGTCATCGCGTTCGATCAAGATGTGCAGGCGGTTCCGCAAGATGGCGAAGAGGTGGCGGCTCTTGTTCCGGGTGCCGAGTTTCATCTGTTCGAAGGCATGGGGCACTGTTCTATCTACGGGCACACTCAGGACATCCTCAACCCCTTCATTCGCGATCTCATCGAGAGGTACGTCTAAATGACGACCGACACCAGCCTGCTCACCTGCGATGCGATTGTCGTAGGAGCAGGGGTCATCGGCAGCGCCATCGCACTCGAACTTGCGCGGGGCGGTCGCTCGGTCATTGTGGTCGACTCCAAAGGTGGTCCGGGACACGGAAGTACCAGCGCGTCCTCGGCGATCATTCGCTTTCACTACATGCACCTGACTGAGTCGGCTCTCGCCTGGGAAGCAGGTCAGCGCTACATGCAGTGGGAGCGTCATCTTGGGGTGGTCGACCCCGCCGGAATGGCGCAATTCATTCAGACCGGCGGCATGGTGCTCGAAGGTGGCGGTTACGACCTAGAGCGGATGGTGTCCAATTTGCGCAGTCTCGGGGTCGAGGTGCGTGAAC
>CAIYMF010000311.1 GCA_903927265.1 uncultured bacterium
AGCGTTGTGGATGCAGACGAATAGGACGGACGGCTTGTCGCTCATGGGAGGTCTCTCTCTTGTCGTGAAGGGATTGAGGGACTAGTTGTGTGAACCGTGATGGATGGGTCCGGGGAGGTCAAGCGGCTCGGGTGTGACTCCGCGGCGTGGGTAGAAGAATTCAGTGAGCACCGCACCGATTGCGGCACCGACGATCTGGAAAACGATGAACATCGGCACAGACTCCGGCGCAATTCCGGAAAAAGTGTCGGTCAATGAGCGACCGATCGTGACAGCCGGGTTGGCGAACGATGTAGACGACGTGAAGAAGTAGGCGGCACCGATCCACGCGGGGACGAGCGCGGGACCGAGGTTGCCGCGCCCGGTGCGCGTGAGCGCGCCGATCACCAGAAGCAGGCCAGCTGTGGCAACTACTTCGCCGAGCCAGATGTTGCTTCCAGTTCGTACGTGAGTCGATGCGGTGACTGCCGGGAGCCCGAACATGAGATTGGCCAAGATGGCGCCGGCGCACGCACCGACGATCTGAACCACGATGTACAGCAGCCCTTCGCCGATCGGCATTTCCCGGCGGGCCATCTCGACACCGGAGACGACCGGGTTGAAGTGTGCGCCCGAGATCGGGCCGACGGCCCAGATGAGCACTGCCAGTGCAGCCACAGTGGCGAGGGCGTTGATCAGCAGGGTGACCGCGAGGTTGTCGCTCAGGGTCGCGCCCATGATTCCTGAGCCGACCACCGTCGCCACGAGGAGGCACGTGCCGAGGAACTCCGCACTCGCGCGGCGCAGCAAGGTGTGAGTCATCCGTCGCTCCCGATTGTTCGATGCGGTACTTGACAGTAGCAAATAATTCAATAAGCATTGAATCAATGGTTACTGATCGAAAGGCTACTGCTGACTCGAAGGCCCGCGAACAGCGGGCTCGGGTTCTGGCAGCACTGGGCGACTCCACCCGGTTGGGTGTCGTCGAGTCGCTCGCGGCACAGGACATGTCGCCCGATGCGCTCAGCACACTTCTCGACGTTCCGGGCAATCTCCTCGCCCACCACCTCAAGGTGCTCGAAGCCGCGGGGCTGGTGCGGCGGGTTCACTCGCAGCACGACCGGCGCCGCACCTACGTTCAGGCAGTCGAGGGATCGTTGGAAGGGTTGCTGCCTGAACCTCGTCCGCTCACGGCCCCCCGCGTTGTTTTCGTCTGCACCCATAACTCTGCTCGCTCGGTGCTCGCGGAGGCACTGTGGCGCCAAGCCAGTGCGGTGCCGAGCGCATCAGCGGGCACCCATCCAGCGGCGAGGATCAACCCCCGGGCGCGCCGGGCAGCGCAACGGCATGGGTTGGAACTGGCCGATCAACAGCCGCAGAACATCGACGACGTTCTTCGTGCCGATGACGTCGTGGTATCGGTGTGTGACTCTGTCAACGAAGAACTCGGGGAGTTGGACAACCCGCGCATTCACTGGTCGATCCCCGACCCGGCTGCCGTCGGTACCGACGCTGCCTTCGACATGGCCGTGAATGAACTCCGCGAACGAGTGGCGCACCTTGCGCCACGTGTTGCATGAAGCAACGTATCCCCAGCCTCAGTGACTGACTGGTCATCCACAGGTCCGATCAGATTCCGTGAAGCGTCGATTCTTCGACGCATCGTGGGTGTCGATGCCGCGTCCCGGCGTCGACCGATTGGGGGGGGCCGATGGGATCAGCACATGCGGTGGGTCGCTATGGCGAAGACGTCGCCGAACGCTATCTGCGCGAGTGTGGCTGGCAGATCCTGGCCCGCAACTGGCGTTCAGGCCGAGGCGAGCTCGATCTTGTCGCGCTCGATGGCAACTGCCTCGTCGTGATTGAAGTCAAAACGCGGCGCAGTGTCGAGTTCGGTGATCCGCTCGAGGCCATTACCCCCACGAAGGCTGCACGACTGCGGCGGCTGACGGCGGCATGGCTCGAACAGGCAGGCACGGCGAGGCACTCGGTGCGCATCGATGCCATTGGTGTCATCATTCCGCGCCGCGGTGCACCCGTGCTTGATCACCGACGAGGAGTTGCCTAATGGGTCACGCACGTACAGCGACCGTTGTCGTCATCGGGGTGGAGGGCTTTCTCGTTGA
This sequence comes from uncultured bacterium, assembly GCA_903927265.1. Classification (GTDB taxonomy): domain Bacteria; phylum Actinomycetota; class Actinomycetes; order S36-B12; family CAIYMF01; genus CAIYMF01. Next base: position 2,106 of record CAIYMF010000311.1, read on the forward strand.
TGTGGAAGCTCACATCAGTCCGGGGCTTCCTTCGATGTCGATCGTCGGTCTGGCCGATACTGCTGTTGGCGAATCGCGCGACCGGGCGCGCTCGGCGATCCTCAATTCTCGCCTTGAGTGGCCCAAGACGCGTCTGACCATCGGGCTCTCGCCTGCGTGGCTTCCCAAGACCGGATCTGGGCTTGACCTTGCGATCGCGATCGCTGCGCTGGCGGCCGATGGGTCAGTGCCGCGCGACTCTGTTGCGCGATGCGTCTATCTGGGTGAACTTGGACTCGACGGTCGAATACGTCCCGTCCGCGGAGTTCTCGTTGCTGCCGTCACTGCTGCTCGTGTGGGTCTCGAGCGCATCGTGGTACCAGCGGTCAATGCGCGCGAAGCGTCGTTGGTGCCGGGTATCAACGTCGTAGGAGCACGCACACTGGCTGAGCTTGTTGCCCACCTGCGCGGCGAACCCGAACCCGACGGAACGCTCGCAGACTTTGAACTCATCGGCAACGACACTTCCTTCCCGATGGACCAGACCCCGACCCCTGACCTTGTTGATGTGCGGGGGCATGCCATGGGTCGCTATGTACTCGAAGTGGCCGCTGCTGGGGGACACCACGTAGCGATGCTCGGTCCACCGGGAGTCGGCAAGACATTGCTCGCCGAGAGGCTGCCCGGAATCCTGCCCGACCTGCGCCACGAGGAGGCATTGGAAGTGACCGCCGTCCACTCAGTTGCCGGCCAACTCCAGTCAGAGGGAGTTCTTATTGCCCGCCCGCCATTGTGCGCACCCCATCACTCGGCAACATTTGCCGCGATGGTCGGCGGAGGCACAGGCCGCACACCGCGCATTGGGCTGATTTCGCTGGCGCACCGCGGTGTGCTGTTTCTCGACGAGTCCCCTGAATTCGCACCGCAGGTGCTCGACGCGCTACGCCAGCCGATGGAATCCGGCGAAGTCACCGTGGCACGGGTTGGGTTTACCGCGAAACTTCCGGCACGCTTTCAACTTGTCCTTGCAGCTAATCCGTGTCCGTGTGGTCTCGGCGGGGCCGATCCCGCGGTGGGAGTGTGCACCTGCTCGTCCATGCAGCGTCGCAGGTACCTGGGGCGGTTGAGTGGGCCTCTGCTCGACCGAGTCGATCTCAGGCTCGTTCTTGACCGTCCGACAGCGGCGGACTTGTTGACCGAGATACGCCCGGAGAGTTCGGCGGTGGTGGCAGGTCGCGTGCATGAAGCTCGCGCACGAGCGGCCGCGCGTCTTGCCGATACGCAGTGGTGCACCAACCAACAAGTGCCGGGCGCTGAGTTCCGGCGACGATTTCCAGCCGATGCGGGCGGTATTCGAGTGCTGGAAACCCTGGCCCGCGAACCCGGCTGTTCGGCCCGCGGGCTCGATCGAGTGGCGCGCGTTGCCTGGACCGTCGCCGATCTCGCGGGTCGTGATCGGCCGGGATCGGCGGACCTCATGCTGGCTAAGTCACTGCGCGACAGCGAAGGGCGGTGGGCCGCATGAGCGAGTCGCATGTCGGTGATGGCGAGCGGATCGCGCGAGCTGCCCTGAGCCGAGTGTGTGAACCGGCCGATGCCGCGGTGGGGCAACTGGTCGCGCAAGAAGGGGCCATGAGTGGACTTGAGGAGATCTGTCGTCGCGGTACTCGTCGCAACAGTTCCCTAGCTGAACTGCTCGACAGTGCACATCAGGATCTGGCCCACGTGAACTCCACCGGTGGCCGGTTTGTCGTGCCCGGCGATGACGAGTGGCCCACTCAGTTCGACGACCTTGATGACGAGGCGCCTTTCGGTGTCTGGATACGAGGCGATGTCAATCTTCGCCTCGTCGCATTGAGATCGGTTGCCATCGTGGGGGCTCGCGCGGCTACTCACTATGGGGCTCGGGCTGCAGCCAGTTTCGCTTCCGATCTCGCCGATCGCGGGTGGTGTGTGGTGTCTGGAGGCGCCTACGGCGTTGATGCCGCCGCGCACCGCGGTTCCCTCGCCGTCGACGGTCACACAGTGGTCGTGCTGGCGAGCGGAGTCGACGTCGCCTATCCCGCATCGCATGAGGGCCTGTTTACTCGCTGCTCGGAATCCGGTTTGCTGCTGTCTGAGGCCCCGCCGGGTGAAGTGGCACGCCGCTGGCGGTTTCTCGATCGCAATCGACTGATCGCCGCGCTCACCCGTGGAACCGTGGTGATTGAGGCGGCCCACCGCAGCGGAGCTCTCAGTACCGCGCGTCGGGCAGCCGATCTGGGTCGCCAGGTCATGGGAGTTCCCGGACCTATTAACTCGATTGCCAGCGCGGGAGTACATCGGCTGATCCGCGACGGAGCGACGCTTGTGACGTGCGCTGACGATGTGGTGTGCGAGCTCGATGGGGGAGCGGTAGTCACCGACCTCACGGTGGCTAGCGCACAACTGTCGCAAGCGACGTTCGACGTTCTTGCCGCACTGAACAAGCACCGAGGCCAGTCCTCCGATCAGGTCGCTTCCCGGTGTGGCCGCCGCGTTCCTGACACCCTCGCCGATCTGGCCGAACTCGAACTCGCTGGACTCGCTCGGTGCACCACCACCGGATGGGTCAGCGTCGCTCGAAGCCAAACGTAAGCGACACGCGCGAGGTGCTTGACTGGCCCGCCCTGTCACCCCACCGTGGAGGAGTGAGCGTCGCAGAAACAGAGCCGGTCGAGGGTGAACTGCCTGAGTGGGCAGTGACCGTCATGGATGGTTTCGCGATGTATCTCACCCTCGAACGGGGGCGGAGTCTGCACACCGTACGTGCCTATCGGGGTGACGTCGAAAGGTTGCTAGCCACGGCCGTTGCTGATGGGGCCGACTCGTTGGCCGATATCGATGCCCGCACGATTCGAGCCTTTCTCGCCCGTGAACATGCACTCGGCCATTCGAGTAGCACGATGGCGCGCCGATCGAGTTCGGTGCGCACCTTCACCGCGTGGGCGGCGGAACGGGGGTATGTGCCTGTCGATCCGGCGGCGGTACTTGCTAGCCCCAAGCGTTCGCGAGCATTACCGGCGGTGCTGCGCGCTGACCAAGCCGCGGCGATGCTCGATAGTGCTGCCGTCGCGGCCGACGACGGCGACCCGGTAGCCCTGCGTGACCGCGCGATGGCTGAACTTCTCTACGCTTCCGGTATTCGCGTGGGTGAATTGGTCAGTATTGATCAAGCTGATCTCGACCCTCGACGGCTCACAGTTCGGGTGATGGGTAAGGGCGCCAAGGAGCGCACGGTTCCGTATGGTGCGCCTGCCCAGCGTGCCCTCGACGACTGGATTGCTGATGGTCGGCCGCGCCTGGTGACCGATGCAAGTGCGCAGGCGCTCTTCCTTGGCCGCCGGGGTGGTCGTATCGATCAGCGGGCAGTTCGCGAGGCGGTTCATCGTATGGTCCGGCGCGTCCCCGATGCCCCGGATATCGCCCCGCACGCACTACGGCATTCTGCAGCAACGCACTTAGTTGAGGGCGGCGCCGACCTCCGGACCGTCCAAGAACTACTCGGGCACGCTAGTCTCGCTACTACGCAGATTTATACCCATGTGTCGGTTGAACGATTGAGAGCCACGTATGAGCAGGCGCATCCGCGAGCCTGACGACTCGTCAGGTGAGGACGAGGTGGATCCCGACGTGTCCGATGACGAACTCGACGACGACGCTCTGGAAGGCGACGAGGCCGATGACCTCGTCGCTCAAGCCGACGCGTTGCTGGCCGAGGCGGACGCACTGCTAATCGAGGTCGAGGCAGACGAAGACGTGGTCGTCGTCGTTGAAGAAATCGATCTCTCGGAAATCGATCTCGAACCGACAAAAGCCGAGGCCGACGCGGCGATTCGCGAACTCTGGGTTGAGTACAAGAACACTGCGTCAGCCAGTTTGCGTGAGCGGCTGATCCTGCATTACTCGCCGCTCGTCAAATACGTGGCGGGTCGCGTTGGTGTCGGATTGCCCCCCAACGTCGAGCAGGCCGACTTGGTCAGTTACGGCATCTTCGGACTCATCGACGCCATCGAGAAATTCGACCCTGAGCGCGAGATCAAGTTCGAGACGTACGCGATCAACCGCATTCGCGGTGCCATCATTGACGAACTGCGCAGCATCGACTGGATTCCACGTTCTGTTCGTTCCAAGGCCCGCGAGGTTGAGAAGGCCTACGCCATTCTGGGCGCCAAACTCCAGCGCAGCCCCACCGAGAAGGAAGTGGCTGCCGAGCTCGGTGTGACGCTCGACGAGTTGCACACGATCTTCAACCAGGTGTCATTCGTCAACGTGGTGGCACTCGACGAAATGATCGGCGGTGGTGGTGGCGAAAGCGATCGCGCCACCCTCGGTGAAAGTCTGGCTGACAGTCGGGCTGACGACCCGGTGGCACTGTTCGAGAACGAGGAAATGAAATACATCCTCGCTCAGGCGATCAATACGCTGCCCGAACGAGAGAAGATCGTGGTCACCCTCTATTACTACGAGGGATTGACGCTGTCTGAAATTGGTCAGGTGCTGGGGGTCACGGAGAGTCGCATCAGTCAGATGCATACCAAGGCGGTACTGCAATTGCGGTCGAAGTTCTCGCACGCGAACGACGGCTAGTTACGGCGCTTTCAGCACCGGGCGAAGCCCGAGCAGCAGGCGAGGGTCAAGGTAGGTATCGCCGCGGCGCAGTCCCCAGTGCAGACACGATCCGTCTCCGCAATGACCTGTGCCCGTCTCGATGGCGCCGATTTCATCACTCGCGCTCACCCAGTCGCCGACGGTGACTGCTGCGTGTACGGGTTCATAGGTGGTGCGCACGGAGCCGTGGTCGACGACCACCACTCCTCGTCCGGCAAGGGAACCCGCGAAGGTCACGATGCCGTCAGCAGCACTCATCACCACGGTTCCGGTCGACGTCGCTAGATCAATGCCGCGGTGACCGGAATCCCAGTTCTGGGCCGGCGGGTCGAAGCTGCCGGTGACCTCTGCAGGTCGTACGGGCCACACCCCCTGCACATCGCGCGTGGTCGGCACGTGGCTGACTGGCATGAGAGAGGGGATGGGCGTTGGTGGGGTTGTTGCCATGGCAGCACTGGCGAAGAGAATGGGAAACATTCTGACAGTTTCGCTGGGTGACCCTCAGGTCATGGCCACCCAGCGACGTATGTGGAGAACGGTCCGCCCTCACACGTGGGGATACGTGCTTAGGGGATGAGCGCGACGAAGCCTTGGTCGACACCTTCAGAAACCGTCGTCCCCACGCGTTCGCCGGTCAACACCAATGCACCCGAGGCGCTGTTGGTGGTGCAGGCGCCGCCGTACTCGACGATGGCCGAGCTTGTGCTGGTGAAACCGCCTCCGGGAATCCCGTAGGTGGTCGACTCTGGGGTGTACGTGACGGGGAACGCCAGGCCGATGGGTCCACTGTCGACAGTCAGGCAGTAGCCGCCCCCGAACGGGTGAGCAACGTTCACGCCGCCGCTCTGTGAGGCGATCGTGCCGTTGGACCGCACTAGGACCCACGCCCGGTACCCCTTGATCGCCGAGATCTGGGCCTGAATCTGAGTGAGGGTCTTGCCTCCGAGCTTTCCGGAGTTCAGAGCTGTGCCGGCGAGCTTCGCTGAGTCGGCGCTGGCCGCCCGTCGGGCGTACAGGTTGTTGACGAGTCCCTTGGCATTGGTGGTGAAAGGCGGTGAGGTGTTGCTCGCCGTGGTCAGCTTGAGTGCGGCCCCGGTGCCGGTGTTCTCGATGGTGGTGACCCCGCTGGCCGTGTTGACCTTGCCCATCAGCAAACTGCTGCCCGTGGCCGCGTAGGTGAGCCCGTCGAAGCCCAGGACGAGCAGGGCCGACGCCCCCACAACTGCCAGAATTCGTTCCCCACGTACTCGCCTCATGACTGCTCCCTTCGACAATGGCCGACTGTCGGCCATTGGCAGGATGTTACAAAGAGGCCTGGCGACCGTCTGTCCGATTCATGACATTTCCCAACCCAGACGACTGGCCGAAGAGCACCTTCGGCTACCCTTAAGACCAGCACCGGCTTGCCGGTGACTCCACGCGAGCACAGCAGCGGCCCCACGGGCCGCCGGGAAAGCCCACGGTCCCCTTCGGGGGCGGGTCTCCCGGTGCACGCAGAGACGGTTCACCACCCGGTGAGCAGTCACGAACCGAGGCGCCTCGCGGTGCCAAGACACGTGTGTCTTGGCGCAGGGCGCAGAAGGAGGACGTCCACGATGGCCGTCGTCACCATGAAGCAGCTGCTCGAGAGCGGCGTGCACTTCGGGCACCAGACCCGACGCTGGAACCCGAAGATGAAGCGCTACATCTTCACCGAGCGCAATGGCATTTACATCATTGACCTTCAGCAGTCGCTGGAGTACATCAACAGTGCCTACGAATTCCTCTCGGAAACCGTCGCACACGGTGGTTCGGTGATGTTCGTCGGAACCAAGAAGCAGGCCCAGGAAGCGATCGCCGATCAGGCCACGCGGGTCGGAATGCCCTACGTCAACGAGCGCTGGCTCGGTGGAATGCTCACCAACTTCCAGACCGTGCACAAGCGCCTCGTGCGCCTGAAGGAACTTGAGCAGATCGACTTCACCGACGTTCCCGGCTCGGGCATGACCAAGAAGGAACTGCTGGTTCTTCAGCGCGAGAAGATTAAGCTTGAGCGCACCCTCGGTGGTATTCGCGACATGGTGCGCATTCCGAGCGCCATCTGGATCGTTGACACCAAGAAGGAGCACATTGCCGTCGCTGAGGCGCGCAAGCTCAAGATCCCCGTCATCGCCGTACTCGACACCAACTGCGATCCTGACGAGGTCGACTTCCCGATTCCGGGTAACGACGACGCCATTCGCTCGGTCGCACTGCTGACCCGCGTTATCGCCGACGCCGTGGCCGACGGACTCATGGCTCGCGCCGGTCGCGCTGCCGCTGCCGCCGGTGAAGTTGCCGTCGACGAGCCGCTCAGCGACTGGGAGACCGAACTTCTCGCGACATCCGATGCTGCTGCCGTTGAAGCACTGCCGTCAGCTGACGCTGTTGCCGAAGAGGCTGCTGATGCAGTCATCGCCGAGGCTCCCGCCGAGGCACTCGATGCCGCTCAGGCAACCGACCCCTCGGTTGTCGAGAACATCACCGACGCACCGTCGACTGACGCCTGACCACTTCCCATCCACGACGAAGGATTGATCCATGGCGACTATTGCCGCTGCTGATGTCAAGAAACTCCGCGACCTCACGGGTGCGGGGATGATGGAGTGCAAGCGCGCTCTTGAAGAGTCTGACGGTGACTTCGACAAGGCCGTTGAGGTGCTGCGCATCTCGGGTTCGGCGAAGGCTGCCAAGCGTGGCGCCGAGCGCACCGCATCAAACGGCCTCGTTGCAGTCTCGGGCACCGCTCTTGTTGAGGTGCTGTGCGAAACCGACTTCGTGGCCAAGAATGCCGACTTCCAGGCGCTGGCTGACCGCATCGTTGCGGCCGCCGACGCCCAGTCACTCGGCGACCGCGACGCGTTGCTTGCGGCGACCCTCGATGACGGCACCACGGTGGCCGCAGCCATCGATGGTCTCGCAGGAATCATTGGCGAGAAGATTGAACTGGGCCGAGTCAGCCGATTCGACGGCGACGTCGCGATCTACCTGCACCGTCGCTCGGCCGACTTACCCGCTCAGGTAGGCGTGCTCGTGGCCTACACCGGCTCGGAAGAGGCGGCACGTGGTGCGGCAATGCAGGTCGCCGCAATGCGCCCTGCGTACCTCGTGCGCGAGGACGTTCCTGCCGATGTGGTCGAGAGTGAGCGTCGCATCGCGGAAGCCACGGCGGTTGAAGAGGGCAAGCCCGAAGCGGCTCTTCCCAAGATCGTCGAGGGTCGCCTCAACGGTTTCTTCAAGGACAATGTGCTGCTTGAGCAGGCCTCGGTTCAGGATTCCAAGAAGTCGGTCGCGGCTGTGCTGAAGGATGCTGGCACCGAAGTGACCGGATTCGCGCGTTTCGAGATCGGCCAGAACTGACTCTTTCTGCCTAACTCAACCCGGCTCGGGCCGGTGCGGTGGCAGACTTCAGTGAGGTGCCGGCGGGCCACAGGGCCCGTCGGACAGGTGGATGGGATGGCGACGAGGAGGATGCCGTGGACACGGTGACCGCATCGGTTCAGCCCACTGTCATTCAGCCTTCCCTCGACGGCACGCTTGATGTGTGGCCCACAGCCCCCGACGGTGGCTGGTCACGCGTACTGCTCAAGCTCAGCGGCGAGGCGTTCTCGGGTGGCGGAGGGCTCGGCGTCGACCCGGACGTCGTGCAAGCCATCGCTCGTCAGATCGCCGATGTGGTGCGATCAGGAATCGAAGTTGCCGTCGTCATTGGTGGCGGCAACTACTTCCGTGGTGCCCAGCTTTCTGAACGGGGCATGGACCGTGCCCGAGCCGACTACATGGGCATGCTCGGAACGGTGATGAATTGTTTGGCGCTGCAGGACTTCCTCGAGAAGGAGGGAGTCCCCTCACGTGTGCAAACTGCCATCACGATGGGACAGGTTGCCGAGCCCTACATTCCGTTGCGCGCGATACGGCACCTTGAAAAGTCGCGCGTGGTGATCTTCGGTGCAGGCCTCGGTGTTCCCTACTTCTCGACCGACACGTGTGCTGCTCAGCGTGCACTCGAAGTACACGCGGAAGTAGTGCTGATGGCCAAGGGTGTCGACGGTGTCTACGACTGTGATCCGCGCACCAATCCGCAGGCCGTGCGTTTCGAAGAACTCACCCACGGTGAGGTGCTCGCACGCGATCTCAAGGTGGCTGACGCCACCGCTATTAGTCTCTGCCGCGACAACCGCCTGCCGATCGTGGTCTTCAACCTTTTGGTTGAGGGCAACATCGCCCGCGCGGTGCGGGGCGAGAGGATCGGCACGCTCGTTTCGGAACCCACTCGCTAAAGGCGCTGTCAGAAGCAACGCGTCCCATGACCGAATACAAGGAGACCACGTGATCGACGACATCCTCCTCGAAGCCCAGGAGAAGATGGACAAGGCGCTGGAGGTGGCACGCGAAGACTTCGCGACCATTCGCACCGGGCGCGCAAACCCGTCGATGTTCCACCGGATCTCGGTCGACTACTACGGAACTCCGACGCCGGTGCAGCAACTCGCATCGTTCACCGTGCCCGAGGCGCGCATGATCATCATCACCCCTTACGACAAGGGTGCATTCAACGATGTCGAAAAGGCGATCCGCGATTCTGATCTCGGTGTCAACCCGAGTAACGATGGCAATGTCATTCGTGTTGTGCTGCCCGAACTCACTGAGGAACGGCGCAAGGAATACATCAAGATGGCCAAGCACAAGGCCGAAGAATCGAAGGTTTCGATTCGCAATATTCGTCGGCATGCCAAAGACAACATGGACAAGTTGGGCAAGGACGGCGAGGTGGGCGAAGACGATGTTCGTCGCGGCGAGAAGGCACTCGACGACCTGACATCGACGCATGTGCATCACGTTGATGAAATGCTCAAGCACAAGGAAGCCGAGTTGCTCGAGGTCTGAGCCATCCACGATGTCGAACGAATCGTCGGCTGCGCCAGAGCAGCAGGTTGCTGAGGCCGGACACGGTCGCGCGGGGCGCAACCTTGCCGCGGCGGTGGGGGCGGGAGTGGTACTCGGCGCGATCTGCCTGATCAGTTTGTTCACGGTCAAGTGGGGCTTCGCCGTGGTTGCAGGTGTTGCGCTGTTGATCGGTGTGCGCGAATTCGAATCGGCACTATCCAATCGCGACATACGCCTCGACGCCATTCCGTTGTACATCGGCGTTGTGGGCGTATCGACGGCAGCATGTCTGTGGGGCATTGAAGGGCTCGCGGTCGCGTTCGGAATCCTTGTTCTGGTGCTGCTGTTTGCCGGGTTGCGTCACGGCACCGACGGCTATGTGCGCAATACCTCAGCAAGCGTGATGGTCGCGGCGTACCTGCCGTTCATGATCGGTTTCGTCATGTTGATGCTGCGCAGCGACAACGGCGCGTATCGCATTGTTGCCTTCATTCTGCTGACGGTGTGCAGCGATATCGGTGGCTACATTGCAGGTGTTCTTTTTGGTAAGCATCCGATCGCACCGGGCATCTCGCCGAAGAAGTCCTGGGAAGGCTTGATCGGTTCGATTGTGTTGCAATGCATTGCCGGTGCCGCGATTTTCACCTGGATGTTCCATGCCCCAGCGTGGCAGGGAGTGGTGACGGGCCTGGTGATGACGGCCGTTGCCACTCTCGGTGACTTCACCGAGTCGGCGATTAAGCGTGACCTAGGAGTCAAGGACATGGGCACGATTGTTCCTGGTCACGGCGGCATGATGGATCGCCTTGACTCGTTGATTCCGAACGCGTTCACTTCCTGGGCGCTCTTCACCTTATTCTTGGGGCCGTAGTCGTGCCGTTACCTGGTGAGTTACAAATGGCCGCGCCTCGCCGCAAGAAGCCTCCACTGCATCTGTCTGATCTGACTCTCGCGCAGCGACGTGAACGCGCCCAGGAACTGGGACTTCCCGCATTTCGCGCCGACCAGATTTCGCGGCAATGGTTCGGTCGGCTCGTGGATGACCCGGCCGGTTGGACCGATGTGCCCGAGGCCATGCGCGCGAGACTGGCCGACCAACTCACTCCTGCACTCTTGACGTTGGTGCGCAGCCAGGAGGCGGATAAGGGCTTGACGGTGAAGTCGCTCTGGCGTCTGTTCGATGGGGCTCTGGTCGAGAGCGTCTTGATGCGCTATCCCGCTGATGGTCGTTCGCGTGCTCGCAACACGGTGTGTATCTCCAGCCAAGCGGGGTGCGGGATGAACTGCCCGTTCTGCGCAACCGGTCAAGCAGGTCTGACCCGCAATATGTCGACTGCCGAGATTGTTGAGCAGGTGATGGCGGCGGCGCGATCACTAGCGCGCGGTGAGGTTGTGGGTGGCCCCGGACGCGTGGGCAACATCGTGTTCATGGGAATGGGCGAGCCGATGGCCAATTACGACGCTGTCGTGGGAGCGCTGCACCGGCTTACTTCGCAGGCCCCGGAGGGCCCGGGAATCTCCGCACGCAGCATCACCGTGTCGACGGTGGGGCTTGTTCCTCGAATCGAACAGTTGGCGGCAGAAGGACTGCCGGTAACGCTCGCGGTTTCGTTGCACGCACCCGATGATGAGTTGCGCGACACCTTGGTTCCGATAAATACGCGCTGGAAGGTGCGGGAGGTGCTCGATGCGGCGTTCGGTTATGCGCGCGTCACTCGCCGCCGTGTGAGCATCGAATACGCGTTGATTCGCGATGTGAATGATCAGGCCGCTCGCGCCGACCTGCTGGGAAAACTGCTCAAGGGTCGCCTCGTGCACGTGAACTTGATCCCGCTCAACCCCACGCCGGGCTCACAATGGACCGCATCGCGCCGCAAGGATGAGCAAGAATTTGTTCGACGCTTGCAGAATCACGGGGTTGCGGTCACCGTGCGCGACACGCGTGGAAGCGATATCGATGGAGCGTGTGGGCAATTAGCGGCCAGTGACGAGGGAATGGAGAGCTGACGATGGCTCCGGGTGATTACCAGCAGGCGTATCGGCGCAGTATCGACGACCCTGAAGGATTCTGGGGTGACGCAGCCGCACTGATCGACTGGGATGTAGCACCCACGCGCATCCTTGACCGCGCGGATGCACCGTTCTTCCGCTGGTTCTCCGACGGTCATCTCAATACGTCAGTGCAGGCGCTCGACCGGCACGTCGCCGCTGGCAATGGCGAACGAGTGGCCCTCATCCACGAGTCTGCAGTGACTGGAAGTACCACGCGCTTCACGTATGGCGAACTCACCGATCTCGTTGCTCGGTTTGCAGGGGTGCTCGCCGATCAAGGCGTCGAACGTGGCGATCGCGTCATCATCTACATGCCGATGGTTCCTGAAGCACTCATTGCCATGCTGGCAACGGCTCGCCTTGGCGCGGTGCACTCGGTGGTGTTCGGCGGATTCGCACCGAATGAGTTGGCGTTGCGCATTGATGACGCAAGTCCGAAGGTCATTGTGTCGGCATCGTGCGGTGTTGAGGGATCTCGCGTTATCGAATACAAGCCGATGCTCGATCGCGCACTGGAGATCGCCGGACATCGACCCGAGTGCAGCATCATCCTGCAGCGGCCGCAGGCGGTTGCCGAACTCGGTGCCAACGATCGTGACTGGCATGAACTGATGCAGGGTGCTCATCCGCACCCTCCGGTCAGCGTGAAGGCTACTGATCCGCTGTACATCCTCTACACCTCCGGAACTACTGGTAAACCCAAAGGCATTGTGCGCGACAACGGTGGCCATGCCGTGTCGTTGGCGTGGAGCATGCCCAACATCTACGACATTGGTCCTGGCGACGTCTGGTGGTCAGCATCAGATGTGGGTTGGGTCGTTGGACACTCGTACATCGTGTACGCGCCGCTGATCGTGGGCGCAACGACGGTGATGTATGAAGGCAAGCCGGTGGGAACTCCCGATGCCGGTGCTTTCTGGCGACTGATTGAAAAGCATCGCGTGAAGTCACTGTTCACGGCTCCCACGGCCATTCGTGCCATCAAGAAGGAAGATCCTGACGGGACGTTCATTCAGGCCGCGGATCTTTCGTCGTTCCGCGCGCTCTTCCTCGCGGGTGAACGGCTCGACCCTGATACCTATCACTGGGCCACTGATGCGCTCGGTGCTCCCGTGATCGATAACTGGTGGCAGACCGAAACGGGATGGCCGATCGCATCGAATCTGCGTGGGCTCGACCCGATGCCGATCAAACCCGGATCGCCGACTGTTCCGGTTCCTGGATACGACGTACGAGTCGTCGACGAGCGAGGCGAGGAAGTTCCTGCGGGCACCGACGGCAATATTGTCATTCGACTCCCGTTGCCTCCCGGAACGTTGCCCACTCTCTGGAACGACGACGCGCGCTACGTCGATTCGTACCTGTCGGTGTTCAGTGGTTGCTATGCCACCGGTGACGGCGGATCGATCGACGCGGATGGCTATTTGTATGTCATGGGTCGTACTGACGACGTCATCAACGTCGCAGGGCACCGGCTGAGTACTGGTTCGATGGAAGCGGTCGTCGCGTCGCATCCGATGGTGGCTGAATGCGCGGTGATCGGTGTGCAGGATGCCATCAAGGGGCAGTTGCCACGCGCTTTCGTGGTGCTCAAGGCGGGTGCGGACATTGATCCGTTGGTGCTGCAGGCCGAGGTGGTGGCTGACGTGCGCGATCAGATCGGACCTGTCGCCGCGTTGAATTCGGTTGTCGTCGTGCCGGCTCTTCCCAAGACGCGGTCAGGCAAGATTCTGCGGCGCACCATGCGCGGCATCGCCGACGGACGTGAAGAAGCGGTGCCGAGCACTATTGACGATGCTGGCGTTCTCGATGTGCTCAGGCCGTTGCTGCAGAGTTGACTCTATTGCGTCCTTCTCCGCGCGGAAATGGGTGGGTGGGATGCGCGCCAGGCTAGAGACCTAGCGGACGATCGCTGAGAGTTCGGCCACGGCATGCTCGCGATGCGCATCGAGTTCGCCGATGAGAGTTGTGGCATTGCGGTTCCGGATTGCGGCCATGATCGACGCATGCTCGTGGTCGACGCGCTCACGATTGGTCGCTGAGCCGTAGTACACCGAGCGGTAAACGTCGGTGGCATCCCAGAGTGATGCCACGAGTCGTGACAGGCGTGGCATTGCAGCTGCGTCGATGAGAGTGAAATGGAACGCGCGGTTCGCCTCGATCATCGCGCCGACCTCGCCCGCTTCGGACGCGTCCTCAATTCGGGCGGCCAACTCGGCGAGTGCCTCGACATCGTCGTCGGTGAGAAGTGGCACGGCGACCCGTGCAGCTTCTGCCTCGAGCACGGCACGCAGCCGGTACACCTCAATGAGATCGGGCAGGCTCAATTCGGTGATGAAGTAGCCGCGGTGTACCTGGTGTACGACTTGGCCTTCAGCCTCGAGTACTTGCAGAGCTTCGCGAAGCGGTACTCGACTCACTCCGAAGCGCTCGGCCAGTGACTCCTGCACTAACTGTTGGCCGGGCGTCAACTCGCCGGTTGCGATGGCGCGCCGCAATTCGGCGAGCACCACAGACCCCGCCGTGATGTGCGTTGCGTGGCTCATGACGTGCCGCCGTCGAGCGCAGGGGGAGTGTGCCGGTAGGTCGCAGGGGTGGCCGAGAGGCGGATCGGATGGGCAACCGTGGGAACGTCGGCCGCACCCTCAAACGTGGCGATCGGTTCGAGCCCGACCCTCGCGGCCAGTGCGAACGCATCGGCAATGTCGTTGATCGGCCCGCACGGAACTCCGGCCGGTGTGAGCAGCGACCACCATTCATCAGCACTGCGCTGACGCAAAGTCGTGGCCATCATGCCGCCCAGTTCGTGACGGTGTGCAACGCGGTTGAGGTTCGTAGTGAAGCGTTCGTCGTCAGCCCACTCAGGATGGCCGAGCACCGCACACAGTGATCGGAACTGTCCGTCGTTGCCGACTGCAATCACAAGATCACGATCAGCGGTGGGATACGTCTCGTACGGAACGATCGATGGATGCGCGTTTCCCATGATTCCAGGAATGACACCAGCGTTAACGTAACTCGTTGACTGGTTGACCATTGCCGACAGCAAACTCGAGAGCAGTGCGACCTCGACGTGCTGGCCCTCGCCCGTGCGGTCGCGGTGTCGCAGTGCGGCAAGGATTCCGATCGTGCAGTGCAAACCGGTGATGACGTCGACCAGAGCAACACCTGCCTTGGTGGGATGGCCAGGTTCAGGCCCCGTGACCGACATCAGTCCGCCGCTGGCCTGCACGAGCAGGTCGTAGCCCGGAAGTTCGCGGCCCTCGGGAGCAGAACCGAACCCGCTGATGGAGGCGTAGACCAAGCCGGGGTTTACAGCGTGGAGTTGCTCGTACCCGAGGCCGTACCGATCGAAGGTTCCCGGCGCGAAGTTCTCCACCAGGACGTCGGCGCTCAGAGCCAGTTCGCGCGCGCGTTCCTGACCTTCCCGCGAGCGCAGGTCAATGACGACCGAATGCTTATTGCGATTGATGGCCTCGAAGTACGTTGCCCTGCCTGCCGAATCGAAGGGCGGACCCCAACTGCGCGTGTCATCACCGACGCCCGGTCGTTCGACTTTGATGACGTCGGCTCCGAGATCGCCGAGCAGCATCGTGGCGTAGGGACCGGCCAATACCCGGGTGAAGTCGGCGACGACGATGCCGTCGAGAGCTCCGCTCATCGGTAGGCGCTGATACCGGTGACTGCTTCGCCCACAACGAGCGTGTGAATCTCGTTGGTGCCTTCGTAGGTGAACACCGACTCGAGGTTGTTCATGTGGCGAATGATCGGGTATTCGAGCGTGATGCCGTTTCCGCCGAGAATGGAGCGGCACTCGCGCGCCGTTTCAAGTGCCATGCGTGCGTTGTTCAACTTGCCAACGCTGACCTGCTGGGCAGTGATGAGGTGCTGGTCCTTAAGACGCCCGAGGTGAAGGGCGAGGAGCATTCCGTTTCCAACCGCGAGAGTCATGTCGGCCAACTTCTTCTGCGTCAGTTGGAAGCCTGCGATCGGCCGGTCGAACTGCGTGCGTGAGACCGAGTAGTCGATGGCGGTCTCGAGGCAGTCGAGTGCGGCGCCGACGGTTCCAAACAGAATGCCGAAGCGTGCTTCTGACAAACATCCGAGCGGGCCTTTGAGTCCGCGCACATTGGGAAGAATCGCGTCTGCGGGAAGTCGCACGCCGGTGAGCACGAGTTCAGCGGTGACCGATGCTCGAAGTGACATCTTCTTGTGGATGACTGAAGCGCTGAATCCGGGAGTATCGGTGGGCACGACAAATCCGCGAATTCCGTCGTCGGTTTGAGCCCACACCACGGCAACGTCAGCGATGGTGCCGTTGGTGATCCACATCTTGTTGCCGTCGAGAATCCAATCATCACCATCGCGCGTGGCGTGAGTGCGCATTCCTGAGGGGTTCGAGCCAAAGTCGGCTTCGGTGAGTCCGAAGCAGCCGATCAATTCGCCAGCGGCCATTCCGGGCAGCCACTGCAGCTTCTGCTCTTCAGAACCGTAGGCGTAGATCGCGAACATGGCGAGCGAACCCTGCACGCTGACCAGCGAGCGAATTCCGGAGTCACCCGCTTCAAGCTCAAGGCAGGCCAGGCCGTACGACGTGGCGTCGGTTCCGGCGCACCCGTAGCCGTCGAGGTGCATTCCGAGCAGGCCGAGTTCGCCCATTTCCCTGGCCAGCTCGCGCGCCGGAAGCTCGCCGCTCTCAAACCAGTCGGCGACTTCGGGCTTGATGCGGTCATTGACATAGCGACGCACCGTGTCGCGGATGGCCCGCTGTTCTTCGGTGAGAAGTGAGTCGATGGCGTAGAGCTCGAAGGGGTGCTGGGCCGTGGGCATGGGGGCTCCTGAAGGCGCGAATGTGTCGGTTCAAGGATTGTATCCAATCCTGAGTAGTTCGGCCAGTGACTTCATGGGTACCGAAAACTGCGTCGATGCGCGCTTACTGACCCCTCATGCGGATAAGAGAAGCGTCAGTGGCCGATGAAGCGACCGAAGAACGTCGCGCGCCGCGAATCCTTGCCGGTACGTGCTTCGACGGCATCGGCCGTGGTGAAAGCCCACGTACCCGCCCGAACGCCGATCCAGCGCAGCGGCTCGGGTTCCCATCGGCGTGACCGGTGGTTCACCCAGGGCAGGTGGGTGATCGGTGAATCGTTGCCGACGATGAGGTCGGCGAGAGTGCGTCCGCCGAGGTTGGTGGTCGACACACCGTCGCCGACGTAGCCGCCACTCCAACCCATTCCGGTCGCGGGGTCGAGCCCGACGGAGGTGAACCAGTCGCGAGGAACGCCGAGTGGCCCACCCCACGTGTGCGTGACTCGGAAGTCAGCGACCGCGGGGAAGAGTTCGACGAGGCGTGACCAAATGGCTCCGTGAATTTCCGGGCTGCGCTCTTGGCGCGGGTCGATACTGGACCCGTACTTGTAGCGCGCGCCGCGCCCACCGAAAGCCAGTCGCCCGTCGGCGGTGCGTTGGCCGTAGATGATCAAGTGTTGGTGGTCGCCGAAGGTCTGCCGGTCGCGCAACCCGATCGATTCCCACACCTCGTCCGGCAGAGGTTCGGTCGCGAGCATCAGTGAATACACGGGGGCCAGATCACGTTCATAGCCGGGTAGTGCCGGGGTGTAGCCCTCGGTGGCGCGCACGACGTAGCGGGCCCGCACTTCGCCATCGGCGGTGCGCACCAAGCCTGGACCGATAGACGTCACGCGACTGCCCTCGTGGATGGTCGCGCCCTTGCTTTCAACTGCAAGTGCGAGACCCCGAACCAAGCGCGCTGGGTTGATGGCCGCCACCATCGGCGTGAAAGAAGCCCCGAGCAGATCAGTCGCTCCGACGGTGGCGCGCGCTTCGTCCTGCTCGAGCAGGCGGTACTCGTCGGCACCCCAACTGTGCATTGCGTCGACGTCGTCGCGAGCGCGCTGCATCTGTAGTGGACTGCGTGCGAGTTGGAGGGCGCCGCCCAGCTGCCAGTCGCACTCAATTCCTTCGACTTGGGCGACCCGCCCCACTTCGAGCACGGTGGCGTTCATGGCGCGGTGCATGGCGATCGCACCCTCGCGTGAGGAAGCTTTGGCCAGCGTGTCCATGGACGGAGGGAAGTACGACGAACACCAACCGCCGTTGCGCCCGCTGGCACCGAAGCCCGCTACGTCGGATTCGAGTACAACGACTCGCAGCGATGGGTCAGCCGTCATGAGGTAATAAGCGGTCCACAATCCGGTGTAGCCCGCTCCTACAATCACGACATCGGCGTCGTGTGTTCCGGAAAGCGGTGGCCGGTCAGCGGTTCGGAGTTCAGCAGGCAGGGTGTCCCACCACAGCGACAGTCGTCGAAGGGCGTTGTCATCGTGGGTCATTCAGCGAGTCCACTTTCGCACATAGTCGGGCACGGGTTGATCGGTGACCAATTCATCGGGAACGGGTTCACCGAGGACTTCGCGGATCGGAACATGACCGCCCCAGGCCGGCCACGTTTCGTCACCCTCGGCCTCCTCGGGGCCACCTTCGCCGACTTTCACCGAACACTCCTCGAGTGACAGTGCCAGCACGAGCGTCGCGGCCGTTTCTTTCTTTGTGGGCGGTCGAATGTCGTCCCAGCGATCGGGAAGGAGGTGATCGCTGATGACTCGCAAGGCGCGGTCTTTCTCGTCGCCTTCGAGTACCACACACGATCCGAGGACCATCACCGAACGGTAATTGATGCTCGACTCGAAGGCACTGCGCGCGAGCACAAGTCCGTCGATCAGGGTGACGGTCAGACAGGTGGAGTCACCGGTAGCAAGGCCGCGGAACAATCGCGATCCGGTGGAACCGTGAAAGAGAACGCGATCGCCATCGCGCGCGTACGCAACGCTCACCACGTAGGGCTGTCCGTCGGTGATGACGGCTACATGCGCAACAAGACCGGCGTCAAGGATCGCGTTGAGTACGTTGCGATCGACGACCGTCTTGTCAGCGAGTCGCCTCACGCGCGTGCGCTCAGTGGAACCAGGAACGGGTAGGTCAGCGCTCATAGAATCGTGGACGCCTCGGTGAGTACCGAACGCAAAATCTGTTCGATCTCATCGAACCCGGACTGATCCATGATCAGCGGCGGTGAGATCTGAATCACCGGGTCGCCTCGGTCGTCGGCACGACAGTAGAGGCCAGCGTCGAACAAGGCCTTGGACATGAAGCCGCGCAGCAAGCGCTCGCTTTCCTCGTCGTTGAAGGTTTCCTTGGTCACCTTGTCCTTGACCAGTTCGATTCCGTAGAAATAGCCGGCCCCACGAACATCTCCCACGATGGGTAGGTCGTTCAACTTCGACAAGGTCGCCATGAAGGCGCCTTCGTTATCGCGCACGTGCTGGTTAATGCCCTCGCGCTCGAAGATGTTGAGGTTGGCAACGGCAACCGCGGCCGACACAGGGTGACCGCCAAAGGTGTAGCCATGGGCGAAATAGTTGGTGCCGTGTGCGAAGGGCTCGAAGAGTCGATCGCTCACGATCATTGCGCCAATGGGCGCGTAGCCCGAACTTAAACCCTTGGCGCACGTGATGATGTCGGGAGTGACTCCGTAGCGACTCATCGCGAACATGTCGCCAATACGTCCGAATGCGCAGATGGTTTCGTCGGCGACAAAAAGCACGTCGTATTGGTCGCAAATCTCGCGCACGCGCTCAAGGTAGCCAGGCGGGGGAGGGAAGCAGCCGCCCGAGTTCTGAACCGGTTCGAGGAAGACGGCCGCTACCGTGTCGGGTCCTTCGAACTCGATTGCTTCGGCGATGCGGTTCGCGGCCCACTGACCGAATGCGTATTCGTCGTCAGCGTGTTCTTCGGCGCGGTAGAAGTTCGTGTTCGGAACTTTGTGTGCGCCGGGTACGAGAGGTTCGAAGTACTTCTTGGCATCAGGGATGCCCGTGATCGACAGTGCTCCCTGCGGGGTGCCGTGGTAGGCGACGTTGCGGCTGATGACCTTGTGCTTCATCGGATTGCCAGTGAGCTTGAAGAACTGCTTAGCCAACTTCCATGCCGATTCAACGGCTTCGCCGCCACCGGTAGTGAAGAAGACGCGGTTCAGATCGCCGGGTGCGTAGTTCGACAGCATCTCTGCGAGCTCGATCGCCTTGGGGTGGGCGTACGACCAGAGCGGGAAGTAGGCGAGTTCGGACATCTGCTTGGCTGCGGCCTCGGCAAGCTCGGTGCGCCCGTGGCCCAACTGCACGGTGAACAGGCCCGCGAGTCCGTCGATGTACCGCTTACCCGAGTCGTCGTAGATGTAACAGCCGTCGCCTCGCACGATGACAGGAACGTGGCCGCCCTGCTCGTACACAGAGTGGCGGGTGAAGTGCATCCAGAGATGGTCGCGCGCCGACTCGGCGAGAATGTCGACCCCGGGCTCACTGACATATTGCGGAGTGCTGGTCATCGTGTTCCCCAGGTGTAAATCTGCTTGCGCAGTTGTAGGTAGATGAACGTCTCTGTGTGGCTGACCCCAGCGACGCTCCGGATTTTGTTATTGAGCGTTTCGAGCAGGTGTTCGTCGTCTTCGCACACGACTTCGGCAAGAAGGTCGTAACTGCCGGCGGTGATCACCAGATAATCGACTTCAGGGAAACGTTCGATCTCGTCGGCCGCCCGCACCAGATCGCCGGTCACGCGGATACCGATCATGGCCGCGCGAGGGAACCCGACCTGCATGGGGTCGGTGACCGCGACGACTTGCATCACGCCCAGATCGATCAACCGCTGCACTCGTTGTCGAACCGCAGCCTCTGAAAGTCCCACGGCCCGCCCGATCGCCGAGTACGGTCGGCGCCCGTCTTGCTGCAACTGCTCGATGATGGCCCGAGAGACGTCGTCAAGACCGCTCGGGGTGGGCCGTTCCCGCGTCGACATTCCCCCATCGTGCGCGACGAAGAGCCACTTTGGCAAGTGAATCAGTGGCGATTCGGGCAAATCGGCATGGAATTCGTAGTTTACCTTCGTATTCGCTGCGGGCCTGCGAGTTGTCCGCACGCCGCCTCAATTTCGGCGCATCAGGTCTTTCTCGTGCTTCTTCGGTCAAGAGATGCCCGTCCGGGGCTTCTTCGGTCAAGAGATGCCC
>CAIYMF010000312.1 GCA_903927265.1 uncultured bacterium
CAACTGAGGCGACTTCGTCGGCCGTGCCGAAACGGGCGAGCGGAGTCTGCGCGATGAGTGCGTCACCCTTTTGCGCGCGTAGATCGGTGGTCATCGGAGTGTCGATGATGCCGGGGGAGACAGCGTTGACGCGCGTGCGGCTACCGAGTTCCCAGGTCAAGCCGCGGGTGAAGGCGAGCAGAGCACCCTTGGTCGCGGCGTAGTGCCCGTGGCGGTTGCTTCCGCGGTGCCCGGCCACTGACGCCAGGTTCACAATGGCACTGTTTTCGGCCATGTGAGGGATCGCTGCGCGGGTGATGTAGAAGACGCCGTCGAGGTTGACCGAGATGGCGCGATGCCACTGGTCGTTCGTCATCTCGGCGATGCTCTGCTCTGGGTAGATGCCAGCAGCGGGAACAAGAAAGTCAATGGCGCCGAAGCGTTCGACGGCGAGAGCGATGAGTGCGTCGTTGCTATCGGAGGATGCGGCGTCGTGCTCAAAGAGCACCACCTTGCTCTGATCAAATCCGGCAGACCGTTCGGTGAGCGAGGGAAGGGAGACGTCCGCGAGCACCAGATTGGCTCCGGCCGCGGCAAATTGTGAAGCAATGGCATTGCCGATGGCTCCAGCAGCTCCGGTGAGTACGAGCGTCTTGCCTGAAAAGTCAGTCATGAGTGCCCCCAAAAGTGGTCAATGGATCCAAAGATTACTTCTTTGATCGTCGCGGATTGAGGATCCGTGGTCAAGACGTTCCGTTCAACCGGATTCAGGTAACGATTAAGTAACTGGACTGTCTGCGATGGATCCATCGCGAGTAGATTCGGGCCGATGGGTCAACCGCTGGGACGATGAAGGGAATGCCATGGCTGACAAAGCAGTGCCGCACCTCAGTGAGCTGCTCGCAAATGCCCCCTCGAACTGGGGCAAGTGGGGTCCCGACGATGAGGTTGGGTCGCTGAACTACCTCGACAGCGGTGAAGTGCTGCGAGGTGTGAGTTCGGTGAAGTCTGGAAAGACATTTACTTTGCAGGTCCCGATGGGCCACCCCGATGGAGACCCCGTATGGCCCGGCCGTACCGGCGCCGTGCGTTACAACGTGATGGACAAGGGCCACTACCTCGGCGGCAAGGGTGTGAACTTCGCCGGTGGCCTTGAGTACGCCGACGACGTCATGATCATGTACTTGCAGGGATCAAGTCAGTACGACGCGCTTGGTCACACCTGGTTCGGCGACAAGATCTACAACGGCTACGACGCAGCAACCACGACCGGTGGACTCGACAAGGCCAGCGTGTTCCCACTTGCTGAACGCGGCATTGTGGGTCGCGGAATCATGTTGGACATAGCCCGCTACCGCGGCAAGGACGTGCTGGGTAAGGGCGAAACCTTCGACCACAACGACTTGATGGCCGCTGCGAAGGCACAGGGAACTGAGATTCAGAAGCGCGATGTGTTGCTCGTTCGCACGGGCTGGATCGGCGCCTTCTACTCAACGCCGCACGAGGAGTTCTACGCGGACTTCGTCGAGCCCGGACTCACCTACTCGCCCGAACTCGTGCAGTGGTTCGCCGACATGGAGATTCCGAACCTGGTCACCGACACCATTGCGAACGAGGTCACCACTGACCCCGTGAGCGGTGTCGTGCTTCCGTTGCACGCCGCGCTGATGAGCCGTCTGGGTGTCACGTTCACCGAGATCATCGCGCTGGACGAGTTGGCAGCCGACTGTGCCGAGGACAAGCAGTACACGTTCCTCTACACGGCCGCGCCGCTCAAGGTTGTTCGTGGCACAGGTGCTCCGGTCAACCCGATCGTCATCAAGTAAGTCAGAACAAGCGACCTAGGAGGCTGACCGACTGTGAAGGTTTCAGCGATCACGGGAGGCGCGTCGGGTATCGGCTTCGCCTTCGCACAGGAATGGGTGTCGCAAGGTGGCCGAGTTGTGCTGCTCGACCTCAACGCTGAGGCTCTAGATCGGGCGGTCGAATCGCTCGGCGGACCGGGGGTTGCTCGAGGCGTCGTTACTGACGTCACGAGCAACCCCTCGGTCGTCGCCGCGTATGAGTCGATTGCGGCGAATGAGGGACGCCTTGATGTCGGAGTGAATTGCGCCGGTATCGCGCGTCCCGCACCATCTGCTGAACTGCAGGACGATGACTGGGTATCACTCGTTGACATCCACCTCAGCGGAACGATGCGGGCCTGTCGTGCCTCGTACCCGCTACTGAAGGCGTCGGGCAAGGGTGCGATTGTCAACATCTCGTCAGTGGCATCGCGCGTCGGCATGCCCAAGCGCGCCAGTTACTGCGCGTCGAAGGCCGGTATCGACGGACTCACCCGAGTACTTGCTGTCGAATGGGCGCCTGACGGCATTCGGGTAAACTCAGTGGCCCCCGGATACGTACTCACTGAGATGACGTCAATGAACATTGAGAAGGGATTCGTCAACCCCGATCCGATCATTGCGCGCACTCCGATGGGTCGGTTCGCGCAGCCCAGCGAGATTGCGTCAGTCATCAGCTTCCTCGCATCTGATGCGGCGTCGTATGTCACGGGGCATTCGCTCACCACCGACGGTGGCATGACCATCGACGGTAACTGGTACTGACCACTAGAGAGGATCCATCGTGTTTGATCCCGATGCTTTGCCTGAATTCCTCAAGGGAATGTACCCCCGCCAGATTGGCATGCTCGTCCCCGACCTCGCGCTGGGTATTAAGCAGTGGACCGCGCTGACCGGCCGTGATGACTGGCGCGTCTATACCTACTCACCCGACTGGGTTCCTGAACTGAAGTACCGCGGTGAGCCAGGCGTTTTTTCTATGCGCCTTGCACTGTTGGGTTCTGAACCTCAGGTTGAACTCATTCAGCCACTCACCGGGCCCAGTCTGTATCACGAATGGATTGAGGAACACGGTTACGGCCTGCACCACTTGGGCTTCTGGACCGATTCCATTGATGCCGTTCACGAACAGTGCGCAGCGGCGGGAATCGACATCGTGTTTGAGGGGCGCGGCTACGGAGTCGACGGCGACGGTGGTTTTGCCTATCTCGACACTCTCGACACTCTCGGCATCATTCTGGAAGCCATTGAGGTGCCCAAGCAGCGTCGACCCAGTGAGCCGATCCCTACGTAAAGTCCGCGCCGCGGTAACCAAGACAGAGCGGGTTCCCCCCGTCGTGCGCATGGACGGGATAGCCTCCAGATCGGGGGCGACTGAGTCTCACGGGAATGCTGGCGCCGCAGTGTGCGGTGGGGGATGACGGACCGGGAGCAGCGAATGAGTGCAGAGTCGAGCAGTCTCGAGGCCTCGTCAGTGGCGAGCCAACGCATTGCCGCGCACATGCGTGGGGTGATTCTCTCGGGCGAACTTCCCCCCGGCGCCCGCATCAGGCAGGAAGACATCGCCTCTCAGTTGGGCTCAAGTCGCCTTCCTGTGCGTGAAGCATTGCGCATCCTTGAAGCCGAGGGCTTGGTCACGCTGAAGGCCAACAGCGGCGCCTGGGTGTCGAAAGTCGATCTTCGCGAAGGTAAGGCGATCTACCTCCTGCGCGAGCGCGTTGAACCCTTGGTGCTAGCTGAAAGCATTCCGTATCTCACCGCGGCCGATCATGCCGAACTCGACCGCATTCAAACTGAGATCGAGCATGTGCGCGACGTCGAGACGTTCCTGATTCTCGATCGTGAATTGCATCGACTGACCTACAGCGCGTGCCCTGTGGCGGTGCTTCAGTCAATGGCCGATCGATTCTGGAACATGACTCAGCACTATCGACGTGCCTTCTCAACGGTCACGGGCGGACAACGTCAGTGGGTCGTCAATGCCGAGCACCGACTGCTGATCGATGCCATCAAGCGACGCGATGTTGAGGCAGCCGAGCGGTTGATCGCCGGGCACATTCAACGAACCTGCCGCGAACTTGAACAGCATCCGGAGATCTTTGCGCCAATCTCTGACGATGTGACGACGATTCCGATCGAGACAATCCTGACCCTCGCCTGGGAGGACTACCCCGAGGGTGAGCCCGATGGATTCTAGGCGCGTTACGACGCGAGCAGAATCGGATGTTCGATTGCCCTGCTGAATGATTGCATCCACTCAGCGGCGATGACACCGTCGACGGGACGGTGATCGACAGACAATACGAAGCGCATCACTGACGCAATCTCCACGGCCTCGCCGTTGACGACAGGCTCTCGGGTGACCGCTCCCACCGCGAGGATGGCGGCCTGCGGTGGATTGATGATCGCCGCGAATTCCTCAACGCCAAACATGCCCAGGTTGGTGATGGTGATCGAGCCACCTGTCATGTCGTCGGGAAGTAGGTGACCTGACTTTGCGCGAGCAGCGAACGCCTGCACCGATGAGGCGATCTGAGTGAGGCCGAGAGTCTCAACCGACCGCAGCACGGGGGTGACGAGCCCGCCGTCAATTGCGATGGCAACGGACAGGTCGACCGAGGAGAACTGTCGAATCTCGTCATCGCCCCAGACGACATTCATTGCGGGTACTTGCCGATGTGCCCATGCCATGGCCTTGATGACGAAGTCGTTGATCGACACCTTGATGCCGCTGTGCTCATTGAGCTCGGCGCGCGCAGCGAGCAACGCGTCGACGCGGCAACTGCCGTGCAGGTAGAAGTGCGGAATCGTTTGCTTGCTTGATTGAAGGCGGGTTGCGATGATGCGCCGCATGCGCGTGTGAGGAACGTCAACGAAGGCTGCTGCAGTAGCCGCGGTGGTCACCACACTGGCGACGGACGCCGCCGGCGCTGCGGCGATAGCTGCCTCAACATCGCGGCGCACGATGCGGCCGCCAGGCCCGGTTCCGTTCAGTGACTCAACGCTGAGACCAGCGGTTTTGGCGAGTCGGCGGGCGAGAGGGCTGGCGAACACTCGGGCGCTGTGAACTGCTGGCACAGCCGCAACTGCGACCGCAAGCGGCGGCGTGGTGGGTGCGGGCAGTGCTGGCGCGGCGGCCTCGGGTGCCGTGCCCGACGTCACACCTAATTCGACCAGCGCGGCCTCGATATCGCTGACCGTTTCACCGACTGCGGCGAGCAACGCGATGGGGTCACCTACCTCGACGTTGGTGCCCGCAGCAACAAGGGTGCGCACAAGTACGCCATCGGCGTCGGCGTCGACATCGGCCGCAGCCTTCTCAGTTTCGACCACAGCGAGTGTTTGACCCGCAGTGAACGAGGCGCCGGATTCAACCAGCCAACTCGACAGCAACGTGTCGCTTTCGTTCGCCGCAACGGCGGGCATGCGAAGCAATGTGGGCACGGCAGTAACTCCTTGTCGGCGTCGAGGATTAGGACGGAAGAATTTCGCGGATCTTCTTCGCGACTTCCTCGGACTTAGCGAAGGATGCACGTTCAAGCACCTTGCTAATGCTCGGCGAAGCCTCTCCACCAGTGACGCGCTGAATTGGCTGGTCAAGCCAGTCGAAGTAGCGGCGCTGGATTTCGTCGGCGAGCCACCCGCCATAGCCGGTACTGCGCGCACCTTGTTCAACGATGAGCACGTTGTTGGTTTTGCGAATACTTTCGCCGATGGTGTCCCAGTCGACGCTGGCACGGTCGAGCCAACGCAGATCGATGACCTCGGCATCAACGCTGCCCAACGCCTCGACAGCGTCGAGAGACTCTTGCACCATCGACAGGTACGTCAAGATCGTCAGGTCAGAACCAGCGCGTCGAACGGCGGCCTTGCCAATCGGAATCAAGTAGTCGAGGTCATCGACCGGCGCGGTACCCACTGCGTTGTAGAGGTCAACATGCTCGACGACGAGCACGGGATCGTTACAGAGCAGCGCGCTGTTCATCATGCCGACGTAGTCGAAGGGGTTCGAGGGAGCAGCGATGCGCCATCCAGCCGACGTTGCATAGATGCCCACCGGGTCCATCGAGTGCTGTGATCCGTAGCCGGTTCCCATGGCGACCTTGCCTCGCAACACGAAGGGAACGTGACCCTGACCGCCGAACATGTGGCGCGCCTTTGCGATCTGGTTGAAGACCTGATCGGCGGCGACCCACATGAAGTCGGAGTACATGAGCTCGACAATGGGGCGGAACCGGCCGTCAATGGCGATACCCCCGCCGAGGCCGACGAATGCGTTCTCGCTAATGGGCGTGCCCAGAACGCGGCCGGGGAATTCAGCAGCGAGTCCCTTAGTGGCGCCATTCGTGCCGCCGTTGAGTCGGTGAATGTCCTCACCCATGATCATCACGCGGTCGTCGGTCGACATACGACGAGCAAATGTGTCGGCAATGACTTCCACGAACTTGCGCTCGTCGAGGGCGCCGCTGAAGGTTTCGAGTTCCTCGTAGCGCGCACCCGCGAATTCCGACAGATCACCGCGAACGCCGACATCAACGAAGCCGGGGTCGGGCCATTCGGACGGACGGATACGTCGCTGACCCGGCTTGCCCTCAGGATCATCTTCGAGTAGAACGTCGCCGATCGACGCCATCAATGTCTCGGCGTTGGCGATACTCGCGGTGATCTCTTCCTTGGTGAGAATGCCGCGTCGCGCGAGCTGCTCGCTCAGTTGCAGAAGCGGGTCGCGCTCGCGCCACTGTGCTTCTTCTTCCTTGGTGCGGTAGCCGAAGGCGCTGCCGGGGAACGGACCGTTTTGGTGGAAGTAGCGGTAGACCTCAGCTTCAATGATCGTGGGGCCGTTACCAGCGCGCATGTGTGCCAGGGCTTCTTGCGTTGCCAAGTGCACTGCGAGCGGGTTCATTCCGTCGACCTGCCAACTTGGGATGTTGAAGCCCAAGCCTCGAGCCGACAGTCGCGGTTCGTGTGTGGCCTCATCGACTGTGGTCGAGACCGCGTAGCGGTTGTTCTCAATGAAGAAGCACAGCGGAACCTGCCAGGCGGCAGCGAGGTTCATTGTTTCGAGGACCGATCCGATGTTGGTCGCGCCATCACCGAAGTACGTGATCGAGACATTGTCGGTGCCCGCATGCTTGTCGGCCCACGCAAAGCCCGCGGCCTGAGGAACGCCGCCTCCGACGATGGCGTTGGTGCCCATCGCGCCGGCTTCCGCCCATTGCAAGTGCATCGAACCGCCTCGACCCTGGCAGTACCCGCGAGCCAAGCCGCAAATCTCGGCGAGGCTTCGAGTGAGTACCTCGACGATCTCTGGTGTCGCGTCGGCAGTGGGGTCGATGCCGTCGGGAGCCACGTAGGCAAGTGCCTTGGCGAGGAACTGGTGGTGGCCGCGGTGCGAGCCGTTGACCTGATCACCCGGGCGAAGGGTGATGATCGAACCGACCGCGCCACCTTCTTGGCCGACGCTCGAGTGGGCTGGCCCGTGTACCAATCCGGCCCCCGCCAGGGTCAGCACGTACTCCTCGAACACGCGTATCAACACCAGTTGGCCCAGCATCGCCTTGAGCAGCGCCGGATCGGCGGCATCCCAGTCAGCGTCAGTGGTACTCAGATGGATCCACGGTGAGGCGGGACTAAGCGGCTCGTGGTGGGTCATGGGGACCTCCGAAGGGCGTTTTGTGGGGTCTTCTGTGTGATTCCTTATGGCAAGAGTACGGCCGAATGGATCCAACGAGGCCATCCCGTTATCCAATTGATACAGACATTTACCCGTATAAGGCTTGCCCGTGAGCCTCTCGGTGGCCCATTCTTCGGATACAGAGTGGTTCTCTGGATCCAGAGAGTGGTTCATTGGATCCAGTCAGCCGGTTCGCTTAATGGTTTGCCGTAACCAAGGGGGCCCGGGTAAAACCGGGACTTTTGCCAGTTTGACGCCGCAGACCCCTGCGGTCCACGAGAACAGGAGCCCTCCTAGTGACACTTGCGTTTTCGGATCCCGCATGGTGGGCGTCCTTCGTCCACGAAGCCAACGCTGACGAGCGATTCTTTGAGGCGGCCGCGTTTGTCAACGCGCGCATCGGAATCAAGTCCGACAGCGGTACCTGGACCATCGATATTCGTGATGGCAAGATCATTTCGACCAAGGAGGGCTTGGCTCTCACTGGCGACGACATCGTGCTGATTGCTCCTGATCGTGAGTGGGAGCGAGTCATTGACGGTCAGGTTGACTGGTTCGAAGCCACGTCGCCTGGCTTGGGTGAGATGACATTCGAGGGCGATGCAGTGATGGCGCTGCGCAACATCAAGGTGATGTGGCGACTGCTGGCTGCGATGGCGAAGGCGGGCAAGCCTCCGGTCGCGCCTGGCCCCTACAGCCCCGACCCCGTATGGAGTGGTCGCGAAATCTTGGGCAAGTACGTCGACGTCGACGGGCTGCGCACGCACTACGAAGAGGCCGGCGAAGGCCAGCCCATCGTGTGCATCCACGCCGCCTGCCAAGACACGATGATGTACCGCCACGTTCTCGACGGTCTTTCCGACTCGTACCGCGTCATCTCGATCGATGCGCCCGGACACGGCAAGACCCTTGAGCCCGCCGGTGGTCCTTTCGATCACCTGAGCAAGCACGCAGAATTCAACGAGAAGTTCATGGCAGCACTCGGACTCGAAAGGCCCATCATTGTGGGCTGCTCGATGGGTGGTAACCAGGTGCTCGAACTTGGTGCGCGTCGCCCCGACTTCTACGCCGGAATCGTCTCGTGTGAGGGCGCTGACTACACACCCACCGTGAGTCCCTTCTTCTTGGAAATGCTTCTTCTCAACGCACCGCAGATCCTTGAGTGCTGGTCACAGTCACTCACCGGTCAGCGCACTCCGCCCGACCGCGCCCGCGAGGTCGTCTGGCAGATCATCCGCACGGCGCCTGAGTACGCACGTGGTGACCTCGTCGGATACGCCGGATTCGACAAGCGCGATGTCGTCGGCAACATCACAAGCCCCGTCCTGCTCCTCCGCGGCGACGCTGACTGGCTCGTTCCCCAGGCAATGGTGGAAGAAACCAGCAGCCGAATCCCTGGCAGCAAGATCGAGGTCCTCAGCGGAACCGGTCACTATCCGATGATCGAGAACCCTGTGGAGTTCAACAAGGCCATTCGGTCGTTCGCGGAGTCAGTCGCGTGAGAAACACGGACAGTGGTGCACCCGCGACACTGTCTCACCGGCGATTCCAGTAGCACCCGTACCCCGACCGGGGGTCCGGTACTCACCGAAGTAAGTGGCAGTCCATCTAAAGGAGAAAATTAATGAATCGAATGCGAATGGGCCGTACGGCCGTCGCGGTCGGGGTGGTGGCAGGCCTTTCGGGTCTGTTGGCCGCCTGTGGTTCGAGTTCAGGATCCGGTACCAGCAGTTCCGCAGCTGCAGCCTCTACCTCGGCTGCCGCTTCGGGTAGCACGTCGGCTTCTGCTGCCGCGGGCACCTGCATCAACGAGATCTTCGGTGCCGGTGGCCCCGAAGCCGGTCAAGGTGTGACGATCCCCGCAGGCATGCTGCTTGCTGTGACTGGTCAGGGTTCGTTCTTCGGCAAGGTCATGAGTCAGGGTGCCCTGTTGGCAGCTGACCAGATCAAGGAAGCCGGCGGCATGGACTACCAGATCACGGTTGCCGACCACAAGTCAGGTGACGTGCCCACGGCCATCACCGAGACCAAGAAGCTCATCCAGAATGGCATCGAGGTGCTCCAGACTTCATACGGTGCACCGTCTGAGGCCATCATCCCGATCATCCAGGCTGGTGGAGTTCTTACGTTCAACGGCGGTGGCTCCAGCCCCGCGCAGTTGAGCCAGGACTACCTGTGGATGAACCGCATGGTGTACGCGGAGGACCCGGCCCCCGGTGCCCTCGCATGGCTGCACAAGACCTACCCCGACGCCAAGAAGCTTGCTCTCATCGGAACGATGGAGAACGGCGTTGGAACCTTCAAGGAGACTGCTCCTAACATCTGGAAGAAGCTCACCGGTGGTGAGGTTGTTGCAGCCGAGCAGCACGATGTCGGTACCACCGACTTCAAGGCGCTTGCCCAGAAGATCCTCGCCGCCAACCCTGACGTCGTTCAGACGTTCAGCTTCGGTGACGACCTTGGATACCAGGTCAAGGCCCTCCGCGAGGCTGGCTACAAGGGTCCGATCATGATGGACGAGTTCACCTCACAGGCTGCCAAGATCGCCGGCAGTGCCTACGAAGGTGTCAACTTCGGAGTTGACTTCTACACCCCGGCCAACCCGAACCCGTGGAACCAGTGCTACGTCAAGGCCTACAAGGCCAAGTACGGTGAAGACCCCGAGTACTACGGCTCGAACTACTACGAGCAGGTCTTCATTGTGTGGGATCTCGTCAAGCGAGTAATCAAGGCCGGTGGCGACCCCACCGACGCAGCTCAGCTGCAGGCAGCCCTGATTGCTGACCCGACCTTCAACTCGGTCTACGGTGGCGACGCCACGACCGTCGGTAAGGTCACGCTCGACACGGTCGATCACTCAATCTCCAAGCCGATGGGCGTCTTCGTTGTGAAGAACGGCCAGCCGGAGCTCATTCAGGAGATCGTGAAGATCAAGGCGGGCGAAGACCCCAACTCCGCACTGAAGTAAGTCGAACAAAACCGCAAGGCGAAGGGGTCGCAGCCGATGGCTGCGCCCCTTCGCCGCGGGAGTTCGTCCAGGAGATCGTAGAGTTTTGGCCGGGCCCCTGACCCGCGCACAGGCATTAGGTAAGCCCGACTACTTCGTTGGCGAAGGGGATTGCTGTGAATTTTGAGTTGTTAGCGCAGTTGACGATCACAGGCATTGTGCTGGGATCGTTTTACGCGCTGATGGGCATGAGTTTCGGCATCGTGTA
Source organism: uncultured bacterium (assembly GCA_903927265.1). Taxonomy (GTDB): domain Bacteria; phylum Actinomycetota; class Actinomycetes; order S36-B12; family CAIYMF01; genus CAIYMF01. The sequence continues at coordinate 10,713 of CAIYMF010000312.1, forward strand.
CCAAACGTCGAAGATCTTCCATCTGGCAAACGCCATCCCCTTTGCAGCGGCAGGCTTCGCGGCAGTGTGGTCTGCGGAAACCTTCCATCTACCGATGTTCGGCGCCTTCATCGTGGGCCTAGTGGCGGCGGTCATCGTCGGGCTGCTCATCTTGGTGCTGGGGTACTTCCCACTGATTAACCGCAATGCCACCCTGCTGTCACTGTTCCTGGTGTCCCTCGGTGTCACGGTGGCATTCCCGAACCTGCTGCAAATCGTGTTCGGCACGCAGAACAAGACGCTGCAGGTGTACGGCGCCGACGGCACACTCAATCGTGCGTTTGAAACTCAGGTCTACAACGTGGGCTTCCTGACGATCACGCAACTCGACATCGTCAAGATCATTGTCTGCTGGTTGGTCGTGTTGTGCGTCGTGTTGTTCGTGAACAAGACTCGATTCGGCCGTTCGATTACGGCACTTAGAACAAACCCGACGATGGCAGCCGCGGTTGGTATCAACTCGAAGGTCGTCTACATCGTCGTATTTGCCATCGGCTCGTTGATCGCCGGAATGGGTGGTCTGTTCGTGACCACTGAATTCGTGGCCTATCCGACGATGGCACTTCAATGGACTCTGATCGGTTTCATCGCGGTGTTCTTCGGCGGTATCGGTTCGCTTCCCGGAACCGCTCTTGGAGGCCTGCTGCTAGGTCTACTCAGCAGTTGGAGTTCGGTGTGGCTCGGTGTGCAGTTCGCGCCGGTCGTTGTGTTCGGCGCACTGTTCATCATCTTGCTGGTGCGACCACAAGGCCTCTTCGGAAAGGCGGCCGCCTGATGGCGTATTACGGCCAGATCGCAATCAACATCCTGATCCTGCTGAGCCTGAGCGTGTCGCTGAACCTGCTGCTGGGTTATGCGGGCCGCGTGTCGATGGCGCAGTCAATCCTGTTCGGAGTCGGCGCATTCACCGCTGCTCGTCTCGTGCTTCCGCAGTTGACCGATAAGTACAACGCGAACGTCTCGGGCGTGGGTTACGGCATGGGCTGGCCCTGGTGGGCTGCGCTCCTCGGAGCCATTGTCGTGACGTTTATTGCGGCTCTTGTCATTTCGCTACCCGCGGTGCGCCAAGTGAAGGGTGAGTATTTGATTCTGCTCACCCTGGCTTTCCAACTCGGCGGGCAGCAGGTCATGACTGTCTGGGAAGCAGTGACTGGCGGTCCGTTCGGTGTGGCAGGTATTCCGGCCATCAAGATCGGCAGCATGTCGTTCTCGACGGTCAAGGCCGACAGCACGGTTCGCTTCGCGATCCTGATGCTGATTGTCACGGTCATCGTGATCGCGGTCTGCTGGGGAATTGGCGAGTCGCCCTTCGGACGCCTACTCAAGACCTTGCGCGAGCAAGAGTCAGTGCTTCCCAGCGTGGGCAAGAGTCCCATCCGTCCCGAACTGCTGACCTTCGGCATCACGGCGGGTATTGCCGGTGGAATCGGAGCGCTGTTCGCGTTCTCGCAGGGTGCCATGACACCGGTCAACTTCGGCCTCGACCTATCGATTCTCATCGTGTCGGTGGTCGTGCTCGGTGGTGTGGGAAATATTTTCGGCACCATCGTCGGAGCCATCATTTTGGGCGGGCTTGACCCGATCCTGAGTAACACGGTCGGAGCCGACGCCATCCCGTGGCGGGCTGTTATCTACGGTGGCGCCTTGGTTGTGATGATGATGGTGCGTCCGCAGGGTCTGATTCCTGAAGGTGCCTTCCGCCGCTTCAAGAAGGGCAAGACAACAGAGGAAATGACGCCGGCGGAGGCGATGGAGAGCCTGTCGAGAGTGTCAGCAACCCACGAAGTGGGCAGTGCGCCGGCACTTGAAGTTGAGGGACTGAAGAAGAGCTTCGGCGGTCTAGTTGCTGTCGGTGGTGCTTCGTTCACCATTGCTGAAGGCAAGATCACCGCACTGATCGGTCCTAACGGCGCCGGTAAGACGACGATCTTCAACATGATCACCGGCACGTTCAAACCCGACGAAGGAACGGTGAAGTTGTTCGGCCAAGACATCACCGGACTGTCGGTGGTTGACATCGCCAATAAGGGAATCGCGCGCTCATTCCAGGACGTGCGCATCTGCGAGCAGATGACGGTGCTCGACAACGTGGCCGTGGCCGTTCCCAAGCAGGCCGGTGAAGGCCTCACCAACCTCGTGTTCCGCCCGCTGAAGACGCGCAAGGTCGAGCGGGCCACGCGCGAGCGAGCCCTTGAATGTCTGGCGCTATTCGGTATCTCGGATAAGGCCAACGATCTCGTGGGTGAACTGTCGTACGGAGATCAGAAACTGGTCGCGATCGCTCGCCTCTTGGCGACCGACGCCGACGTCTTGCTGCTCGACGAACCGACAAGTGGTGTTGACCCCGCGAACGTTGAGGGTGTGATGCAGGGCGTGCGGCGTCTGCGTGATCTAGGACGTACTGTGTGCCTCGTCGAGCACTCAGTGCACTTCGTGCAACAGTTGGCTGACCGCGCTGTGTTCCTTGATCAAGGAATCGTCTTGGCCGAAGGAACTGTGGACGAGCTCATCAACCAGCAGGAACTCGCCGACCTCTACTTCGGGTCGTGATTTGAATGGACGGGACCTCTGTGAACAGCTCCGACGGCAACCTCCTTGAAGTCAACGACGTCACGGCCGGCTACAGCAAGCGGCGGGTCATCACTGGCGTCAGCATGAACGTCAAGCCGGGTGAAATTGTGGGCGTACTTGGCCACAACGGTGCTGGCAAGACGACGTTGCTCAAGTGCATCTTTCGAATGCTGTCGATCGAGTCTGGTGACATCGTTTTTGACGGTGCCTCCATCACGAAGAGTTCGAGTGTGAAGACGGTCGCCAGCGGAATGAGTTTCACGCCGTCTGAGCGCCCCATCTTCCGTGATCTGACGGTCGAGCAAAACCTCGAACTCGGTGCGCACTCGGTGCGAGACCGCCAGGCGATCAAGGACCGCATGGGCGAAGTGATGGAACTCTTCCCGATCTTGGGAGAACGGCGCACACAGTTGGCTGGGCGATTCTCCGGTGGTCAGCAGCGCCAGTTGTCAGTGGGTATGGCCCTGATGGTGCAGCCCAAGTTGATGATGCTTGACGAGCCTTCGCTGGGTATTTCGCCGACGGTTGTCACCAAGACGTTTGCGACGATCCGTGAACTCGCAGCTGAAAAGGGCATGAGCGTGTTGATCGTCGAGCAGAACGTGAAGGCTATGACAACGATCGCCGACCGTGTGTACGTGCTGCGCCACGGTGAAATGGTTCTTGAAGAAAGTGGAGACGCGGCTCGGGAGCGGTCCGAGTGGTGGCACCTCTTCTAGTGGCCGCTGCGCATGGTGATGTGGAGGGGAGTCGGTGACCGTGTCTGGCAGCGTCAAGCCACCAGCCCGGGTCACCTCATACGGAGACCCAGGCTTTAGCCGGTTCCTGCGTGGCGCCTTTCTCGCTTCGGCAGGGTTCGATCGTGACGATCTCGCGCGGCCTGTCATCGGTATTGCTGATCTGAGGTCGGACTTCAACCCGTGTCACCGAGGTGTTCCCGACATCATCGAGCACCTCAAGCGCGGGGTACTCGAGGCCGGTGGCATGCCCATGGTCTTTCCGACCATGAGCCTCGGCGAAACGTTGCTGTCGCCCACAGCGATGTTGTTCCGCAATTTGTTGGCGATGGAAACCGAAGAACTCATCCGCGCGCAACCGATGGATGCCGCGATTCTGCTCGGTGGCTGCGACAAGACAGTGCCTGCACAGATGATGGCCGCAGCATCGAGTGATGTTCCAGTACTGATCGAAGTCACCGGACCCATGATCACCAATTCGTGGGAAGGGGAGCGGCTCGGCGCATGTACCGATTGTCGTCGCATGTGGGCCAAATACCGTGCCGGCGCACTCTCCGACGTGCAGATCGAGACGGTCGAAGGTTCGCTGGCGACTACCTCTGGTACCTGCATGGTGATGGGCACCGCTTCTTCGATGGCATGCATGGCCGAGGCACTGGGCATGATGCTGCCTGGCGGTGCCACACCCCCCTCACCCACCGGTGGTCGTCTGCGCCATGCAACGGCCACCGGTCGGCGGGCCGTCGAACTCGCGCGTGAGCCTCGGCTTCCACGTGAGATTCTCGACCGCTCCGCTTTTCTCAATGCGTTGCGTGTGCTGGCCGCGATTGGCGGTTCAACCAACGCGGTCGTGCACATTCTGGCCATCGCGCGTCGCGCAGGAGTCGCGCTCACTCTCGACGACTTCGACACCATCGCATCGCAGGTTCCGCTGCTCATTGATCTCAAGCCATCGGGCTCGGGATACATGGAGGACTTCGATCGTGCCGGTGGCGTGCCAGTACTGCTCAAGGAACTCGAGTCTCTGCTCGATGGCGGTCATGTGGGCGTGAGCGGTCGATCACTCACCGAGGAATTGGCGGACGTGCCTCGTGCCCAGTCATGGCAAACCACCATTCGCACCTTGGACGATCCACTCGGGCCTGCTGGTGCGTTGGCGATTGTGTCCGGATCGCTTGCGCCTGATGGTGCGGTCATCAAGGCATCGGCGGCGAGCGCACACCTGATGGAACACACGGGGCCGGCACTCGTGTTCGACGATCCGGTCGACGCCGTATCACGACTCGACGATCCCGATCTCGACGTCACCCCCGACCACGTGTTGGTGTTGCGCAATGCCGGACCTGTTGCCTCCGGAATGCCCGAGGCCGGCTCACTGCCCATTCCACGCAAGTTGGCTGAGGCCGGCATCACCGACATGGTGCGCGTGTCAGACGGGCGTATGAGCGGTACGTCATACGGAACGGTGGTGCTTCACTGCGCACCTGAAAGCGCGGTGGGCGGACCGCTCGCACTCGTGCGTAACGGCGACCTCATTGCGCTGAGCGTCGCGAACCGATCAATTGACTTGCTTGTTGATGACGCCGAACTCGAACGACGCCGTCAGTCGCTGCCCGAACGCACCAAGCCCGAGCGTGGATGGAGTCGGCTCTACGCCGACCACGTCATGCAAGCCAACCTCGGCGCCGATATGGACTTCCTGTGAAGAGCGGCCTGAGTGTGACGGTGCGCGCGGTGAGTATTCCGCTGGCGCGAGCTACTCGGATTTCCACTCGTGTTCTGGGGGCGCGTGATTTCGTACTCGTGAGCGTTAAGCGCGATGGAGTGGTCGGAACGGGCTACACCTACGCGGGCACAAGCGGTGGCTCTGTCGTTGCCGGCATGGTGCGCGATGTGCTCGTGACAGCGATTGACTCGTGCGACCCCGATGACATCGTGGGTATCTGGGAAGCCATGTTCCAGGAGTCGCTGCTCATCGGTCGACGTGGTGCAGCGTTGCGTGCCATGTCGGCTGTCGACATGGCGTTGTGGGATCTGGCTGGCAAGCGTGCTGGTCTTCCACTAGCGGTGCTTCTTGGCGGATCACTCCAACCGATTACCGCCTATGCGTCAGGTGGTTACTACCGTCCTGACGACGGTGAGTGGGCTGACGCAGTCGCTCGCGAAATTGAAGGAAACCGTGCGGCTGGCTTCACTGACCACAAGATCAAGGTCGGGGGATTGTCGGTTGCTGACGACGCACGCAGAGTTGCTGCTGCGATTGCCGCCATGGAAGGTGAAGGGCGACTTGCGCTCGATGCGAACAACGCTTATCTCAGTGTTGCCGAAGCGAGTAAAGCGGCGGCAGCATTTGAGCGCGCAGCGGGCGATACCGGTCTCTGGTGGTTTGAAGAGCCACTGTCGCCAGAAGATGTGAGTGGTCATGCTCGACTTCGCGATCGCATCGAGACGCCGATTGCGACGGGCGAAATCGCCCAGACTCGGCACGAGTTCCGCACCATCATCGAGAGGGGTGCGGCCGACATTATTCAGCCCGACGCGGGTGTTCTCGGCGGAGTGACCGAGTACATGCGTGTGGTGCGCACCGCCGAATCGTTTGGAGTGCAGGTGGCACCTCACTGGCATGCCAACGTGCACGTGCATCTGGCAGCAGCGTCGACGACGGGCCTCACCGTCGAACACTTCGAGTTGAACAAGGACATCTACAACTTTGAGCGGATAGTGACCCCGGAAACGCGGTTGGCTTATTCGGGCGGACTGCTGACGATTCCCGACCGCCCTGGTATCGGAATCGAATTCGACGAGAAGACGCTTTCCGAATTGGAGGTCGCGGTATGAGCGACGCTCCTCGGGTCTTCGTCGGACCCGATCCCCTTGACGAAGTGATCGAGGCCGTTCTTTCAAGCGGTTGCGAACTTGCCGACTCACTTGACACCGCTGAAGCCGTCGTGTGGTTCGGACGCGATCCGGCCGCGCTTGCGCAGGCGCTTCCCGACACGGTGCGCTGGCTTCAGATTCCCGATGCAGGCGCCGAGCGCTGGTTGGCCAGTGGGCTAGTCGGAGGGTCGTTCGAGGTCACCTCGGCGCGCGGGGTCTATGCACCTCAGATTGCCGAGCATGCACTTGCGCTGATCCTTGCCTGCGCGCGACGGTTGAGTGTGTACGTGCGCGCAGACGAATGGCAGCCGGAGGCAGCGTCGGTGATGAGCCTTGCCGGCTGTGAAGTGGTGGTCGTGGGCGCGGGTGGAACTGGCACCACGTTGATCGCAATGCTGACTCCGCTGGGCTGTCGCACTGTCGCCGTAACTCGCTCGGGTCGAGAGGTTCTAGGTGCCTCGGTGAGCGCTTCGGCCAACGATCTTGACGCGCTGCTTCCAAGCGCTGACGTTGTCGTGATTGCCGCTCCAGCCACTGCTGAAACCGCGCAGTTGTTCAACGCCGAACGCCTTGACCGGATGAAGCCGACTGCAATCCTGATCAACGTGGCACGCGGGTCACTCATCGATACGGACGCCTTGTTGGCGGTGCTTGATCGCGGACACCTCTGCGCTGTCGGACTCGATGTCACCGACCCCGAGCCGCTGCCGGCCGGTCACCCACTCTTCACACACCCGAGGGTCGTGCTCACCCCGCACGTTGCCAACCCACCCGCGCTGAAGCGTGAAGCATTCGCACGCCATGTCGCCGAGAATTGCGCGCGATTCAAGGCTGGACTGCCCCTCCTCGCGATTGTCGATGAAGGGCGGGGATATTGATGAAGTGGCCGCTGTGCGCCCTGCCAGATAGCCTCCAAAGAGTTCGACCGTCTGTCAATTCCCGGACGTTGCCGCCCGGGTTCGCTGCAGGAAGGAACCGCTGTGAGTAATACTCATCTCATCCAGCGACCGCTCCCCGAGGTCGTCGATGTGCTCGTCATCGGCGCTGGTGCTTCGGGGTCTGTCGCCGTTTCCGAACTCGCGCAAAACGGGTTCAGTGTGGCCTGCCTTGAGCAGGGCGACTGGACCCCCGCCACCGAGTTCGCCGGTGACAAGCCCGAATGGGAGCTGGTCAAGCAGAAGAAGTGGCACCCGAACCCCAACGTTCGTCAAGGGCCGTCGGACTACCCGATTAACACTGACGAATCCGACGTGAACCCGCTGTTGTACAACGGCGTTGGCGGCAGCACCATCTTGTACGCGGCGCACTGGTGCCGCATGATGCCGTCGGACTTCCAGACGCGCACGCTCGATGACGTCGGAGACGACTGGCCCTTCACATACGAGGACCTGCAGCCGTTCTATGAAGAAATGGAACGGACGATGGGCGTGTCTGGACTCGGTGGTGACCCCGCCTACCCGGATGAGCCGTCCTTCCCGCTGCCTCCGCTTCCACTGGGCAAGGTGGGTCTCAAGGCCGCCGCTGGCATGGACAAGCTGGGCTGGCACTGGTGGCCCGGTGCCAACTCGATCGCGTCCAAGGAGATCGGTCACCGGCCTGCCTGCCTGCGCTACGGCGCATGCCTCACCGGATGTCCGGCGGGAGCCAAGGCAAGCACTGACCTGACGCACTGGCCTGATGCGCTGGAAGCCGGTGCCCACCTCGTGACCGGCGCTCGCGTACGCGAGATCACGGTCGACGACAAGGGACTAGCTTCCGGAGCGGTGTACATCGACCGCGACGGCGTCGAGCACACGCAGAAGGCGCGCATCGTCGTTCTCGCCGCCAACGGTGTGGGCACGCCGCGGCTGATGCTGCTCTCGAAGTCCGAGCAGCACCCCAACGGACTGGCCAACTCGACCGACCTCGTTGGTCGGCGTTTGATGATGCACCCCTACGGTGCGGCTGTTGGCACCTACGAGGATGAGTTGGAAAGTTGGCTCGGCCCAGCAGGTCAGATCTTGCACTCGATGGAGTTCTACGAGACCGACAAGTCACGTGGTTTCGTGCGCGGGGCCAAGTGGAACCTGATGCCCAGCGGCGGACCTCTTGGCATGCGGTCGGGCTACGGTGGCCGTCCGGTGGATGAGTCCTTCGGAGTGAACTTCCACAAGAACGTCAAGCGCGTCCTGGGACGTTCGTTCGAGTGGGGTGTCATCGCTGAGGATCTTCCGGATGAGAGCAACCGTGTCATCCTCGATCCGGAACTGACTGACTCCGATGGCATTCCGGCACCGAAGCTTCTCTACAAGAGTTCGGAGAACACCGAGAAGCTCATCAAGTGGCACGTCGCGCGTGCGGTGGAGGCCCACGAGGCCGCTGGCGCTACGTCGATCGAGACGACCGAACTCATGCGTGACTGCGGTTGGCACCTTCTCGGCACTGCCAAGATGGGTAACGACCCGAAGACCTCGGTCGTCAACCAGTGGGGTGCGGCACACGATTGCCCGAACCTGATCATCATCGACGGCAGCGTGTTCGCGACCTCGTCGGGAATGAACCCCACCGCCACGATCATGGCGAATGCATTGCGCTCGATCAGACACCTGGTCGAGAACCGCGCAACCCAGCCCATGTCGGGCGAGTAGAGGAATGGAGACCAGCATGCTTACCGACGAACAGCGTGCCGTGTACTCGCGGCTTGCCGACGTGCTCATCCCCAGCGCTGAGGGCATGCCCTCAGCCAGTGAGGCCGACGTTCCCACGAAGTGGATCAATGACGCCTTGGGATACCGCCCCGACCTAGTTCCTGCGTTCTTGCAGGCGCTAGAAATCGGGGCCGATGGCGAAGCTGAGGCGGCCGTCGTGCGCATCAACTCAACGGATTCCGTTGCCTTTGATGCCCTCGGCGTTCTCACCTCGGGTTCGTATTTCCTCAACCCGGCGGTCAAGGAGTTGATCGGGTACCCAGGTCAGGTCCCTTCCCCGGCGTATGACGACACGGCGACGTACATCGACATGCTCGCCGCAGTTGTCGAGCGTGGCCCGATATTCCGCCCGACAGTGACGTAGGGCGAGAACTCGATCGTCACTGTCTGCCCGGCAACGGTCGGGCAGACAGTGACGGCTCTTCCGCACGTGCGGGTATTCCTCGTGGATGACCGCTTCCGACCAGAAAGGGATGCGTACCGTGAACCAGCAGGCCGACGTTGGAATCGTCGGCGGTGGAATCGTCGGGCTCGCTCTTGCTGATGCCTGGCTTGCGCGCAATCCGCAGGACCGCGTCATCGTGTTCGACAAGGAACCCGCACTCGCTCTGCACGCCTCAGGCCGCAATAGCGGGGTGATGCACGCAGGTTTCTACTACGCACCCGACTCGCTCAAAGCTCAGCTGACTCGCTCGGGTAACACGATGCTTCGCGAGTTCTGCGCCGAGCGCGGAGTTCCCTTCGTCGAAACCGGCAAAGTCGTTGTGGCGCAATCTGACGATGAAATCCCGATTCTTCACACCTTGTACGAACGAGGAATCGCTAACGGTTGCACACTCGAGGTGATTGACGAAGATCGTTTACGAGAACTCGAGCCGTTGGCGGTGACGCATAGCCAGGCGCTGTGGTCTCCGCTGACCGCTGTGGCCTCGCCGGCCGGTGTCACCGAGGCGTTGGGTGAACGAGTGCGCGATCGCGGTGGCGTGATTCGACTTGAGGCGGAAGTAACCGGTGCCGGCCCCGGCTGGATTGAGGTCAACGGCACCGAACGAGTGAGCGTGGGTCACATGATCAACGCCGCTGGGCTCTATGCCGATCGGGTTGCCAAGTGGTTCGGCGTGGGCCTCGACTACCGCATGTTGCCGTTCAAAGGTCTGTATTGGTACGGCAATTGGCCCAAGGGTCGCCTCCAACGTCAGGTGTACCCCGTACCTGACCCGCGCAATCCATTCCTTGGAGTGCATCTGACGGTGACGGTTGATGGATTGGCCAAGATCGGCCCCACCGCCATTCCAGCGTTCTCTCGCGAGGACTACGGCAAGGTCCGAGACATCGTGCCGAAAGAGACATGGCAGATTCTGGGTCTCTACCCGAAGCTGATGACCAGCAAGGACCACAACTTCGCCGGCTTGATGCGCACCGAGTTCCCCAAGTACGTCCGCAGTCACTTGATCAAGCAGGCGCAGGGCATGGTTCCGTCGGTAGAACCCAAGGACTTCACTGTGCGCGGTAAGCCAGGGGTGCGCGCGCAGATGTTTCATGTGCCCACACGCAGGCTCGAGATGGACTTCGTGGTTGAACCGGGTGACAAGTCCACGCACGTTCTCAACGCGGTGTCACCTGCGTGGACAAGTTCGTTGGCCGTAGGCGAGTACGTCGTCAATCGAATCCACACCGATGGCTTGACCGAATCCGTGAAGGGTTGAGACGCATGATCCACACGTCAATCAGGAAGGCCACTCATGGCTGTGCATGACCTCGTCACCGCTCTGTCATCGGCGACACTGTTCGATCTTGAGCATGATCGCTACACGGGCGCTGCAATCTACCCCGGACACTGGCCCGGTTTCGTGTACACGTTGCACCGACACCACGAAACCGTCGAAGGTCAGCACCGCACGAGTGCATCGGGCACGATCATGATGGCCGAGCATTCGGGTACTCACATTGATGCGTTGTGCCATCAGGCACTCGACATGGAAATGTTCGGCGGCATCCGGGTGACTCCCAGTGTTCAGACTCCACGAGGGTTTACTCAATTGGGTGTCGAGACCATCGCCCCCATCATGCGTCGAGGTGTGTTGCTCGATGTCGCGCGTGCGCGCGGGGTTGATTTCCTCGAAGCCGGCTATCTGGTGACCGCCGAAGATTTGCAGGCCGCAGTTGACGTGCACGGTGTCGTGATCGAGGAGGGTGACTGCATTCTCGTGCGCACCGGGTGGGGTCAAAACTTCGAAGACGCCGAGGCCTACCTCGATGCAGCGGGCATCAGCGCTGAAGGAGCCCAGTGGCTCGCGGATCACAAGCCGTTTCTCTGCGGCGCCGATAACGTGGCGTTCGATTACCCCGACAATGTCGACATTGAACTCGGGCTCCTGCCGTCGCACACCATTTTGATCGTGCGCAACGGCATCTACATCGTCGAGAACCTCAACCTTGAGGAACTCGCACACTCGGCACACAAGGAGTTCCTCTTCCTGTGTATGCCTCTCAAACTCCGCGGAGTCACGGGCTCACCCGTGCGTCCCGTGGCGATCGCACAGAACTGACGACCCAACCCTAGGAAGGAACCAATATGAGCAACGTGACACTTGAGATGGCCCAGAAGGCCATTGACGCTGCAATCGCGAAGGCAATCGAAATCGGTTCACCCTCATCGATCGCCGTGATCGACGCAGGCCGCGAACTCGTCGGCTTCGCCCGCATGGATGGCGCCCTCCTCGCGAGTGTGCAGATTTCGCAGGCCAAGGCATACACCGCTCGTTCGCTGAATGCCGCCACGCAGGACTATGGCGCATTCGTTCAGCCAGGTGCCCCGCTGTTCGGGCTTGACGTTGCGCACATGGCCATTGGTAAGCCCCTCATCACCTTCGGTGGCGGCGTGCCGATCACGGTCAACGGCGAGGTTATTGGCGCTGTCGGTGTCGCTGGTGGATACCCCGACCAGGACCACGAAGTCGCGTCGGCTGGCGCGGCGGCGCTGGAGGGCTGATCGGTGGCTGACTTCCGTCAGTTAGTCGGCAAGCGGGTCATCATGACCGGCGGTGCCGGCAATATCGGTCGCGCCTCGGCGATTCTGATGGCACAGCACGGTGCGACGGTTGCCATCGGCGACCTGGACATCGATGGTGCCAACGAGACCGTCGAGATGATCAAGGCTGATGGAGGCTCGGCACTCGCCGTGCGAACTGATGTCTCGAATGAGGACGACATTGCTGCGTTCGTTGCGGCGGCCGTCGACTTCATGGGCGGCATCGACGTCGGCTTCTTCAACGCCGGAATCCAGATGTCAGGCGCGGTTGAAGGTTTTGACGCCGACCGGTGGGATCGAATGTTCGCGGTGAACCCGCGGCATTCCTTCCTGATGGCCAAGCACACCGTGCCGCACCTGCGCAACGCTGGCGGGGGCGCGCTTGTGCTCACGTCATCGATCGCCGGTGTGAAGGGTGGACCGGGTATGACGGCCTACTCAGCGTCGAAGGGTGCCATTGTCGGCTTCGGCCGTGCCCTTTCTGCTGAACTGGCGCCCGACAACATCCGCGTCAACGTGCTGTGCCCCGGCTGGGTCGACACCCCGTTCAACCAGCCGGCGATCGACTTTATGGGCGGCAGTGAAGCCCAAGCCGAAGTGGTGAAGTCGATTGTTCCGCTGGGACGTCAGGCGGCACCTGAGGAAATGGCCGAGGTGGTCGTGTTCCTGGCATCTGGAATGTCGTCGTACATGACCAACCAGATCATCATCGCCGACGGCGGTATTTTCTAATCCCGTTCGCATCCCGACGGTGTGCGGTGTCGTAGGGCACCGCACACCATCAGGCCACACGCGCGACACGAGCGAAGGACACAGAATGACTGACGAATACCCCCGACTCGAACGCCTCGCAATCGCGGTACCCGACCTCGACACGTGGGTCACGCGCTGGGAGTCAATTCTTGGCCCGGGCTTCGATGTATTCAGCGTGAATCTAGGTGGCAACGATGTGCGCGTCGGTATTCACCCAGGTGGCATCGAGTTGCTGGAAGTTCCGGATGCAGAGCCCAAACTGCGCAGTTTCCACCTTCGGGTGCGCGACATGGATGCAGCGACGCCGGCATTCGAAGAACTTGGCTGGACGGTGACCCCGATGGCTGTTGTTCAAGGTCGGCGGCAGAGCATCGTCGTCGCTGACGGTTTGCGCGTTGTACTGGTCGAAGTGAAGGACGAGTGACCGATATTGCTATTGCGGAGGGCGCGAACCTCCGCGTTGACCGCGTGCGAGCGGCCACGGTTCGTCATGCCCTTGATGTACCGCTGCAATTTGGCAGGTGGCGTATCACCCATCGCGAATTCGCAGTGGTCAGAGTCGACACGGTCGACGGCGCGTCCGGGTTTTCGTATGGGCTCACCCGCGATGGGCCGGTCGCAGCGATCATTGCTCGAAGCATTGCGCCCGTCTACGAAGGCGCTGACGTGGCTCATCCGTCGGCACTCTTCAGGCAATGCCGGGCTACCGCACATGCGGTGTTGTCTTCGGGTGCGGGACTTCGCGCGATCTCGCTGGTTGACGTCGCACTGTGGGATGCGCTCGCTCGCCAGAGACAGCAACCGATTGTCGAACTTCTTGGTGGTCGGCCCACTCCACGTCCGGTGACTTCGATTATTGGTTACCCCGCCGTGATGACTCCCGATCAGGTGCACGAGGAAGTGCTCGGGTTGGTGTCGCAGGGATGGCGTCAGTTCAAAGCCCCTGTCGGCCCCGAGCGGGAACTCACCATTGCCCGTTTGAAAGCGGCTCGCGCTGCGGCGCCGGACGGCTGGGTGGGACTCGACGGTAACTACTCCCTGCACGACATTGACGATGTCGTTGATCTTGAAGGTCGAGTGCGCGATCTCAACCTCGGCTGGATTGAAGACCCGCTGCCACAAGGCGACGCCGCAGCGATGGCACGTCTGCGTGAACGCATCGGTACGCCGATCGCTGCCGGCGATGATCAAGGCGGCGCCTACTTCCCCGACGCACTGCTCGCCACCCGTGCGATCGATGTGCTGCGTGTCGACATCTGCGCCAACGGTGGGCTCACCGGACTCGCGACGGTCGTTGAGAAGGCGAAGGTGGCAGGTATCCCCGTGTCGCCGCATATGTTTGCCCACTTCCACACCCGTGCGCTCGATGGGCTGGGCGTCGAGAGTTACTCGGGCGAGTGGGGCATTCCAGGTGCTGGCGTTCACCCCATGGACGACGCACTAGAACAGCCGGTGGTAGTCGACGGAGTGATGGAACCGTTAGCTCAAGAGGTGGGCTTCGGTCGCGTGGTCAGTCCGCGGTGGATTGCTGATCAGACGGTTGACGATCCGCAGGGTGCGCTTGAGCAACTTCCCGATGATGTGTGTGTGAACTGATGAAACGACGAGAGGGTGTGAGCACGTGAGTGCAGTGGATCGCTTCAGGTTAGACGGCAAGGTTGCATTAGTGACCGGCGCTGGCCGAGGACTAGGTCAAGGAATCGCCGTGGCGCTGGCTGAAGCAGGTGCCGACGTCATTGTGATGAGTCGAACTCAATCCGAACTTGACGAGACTGCCGCGATCATCGAGTCGGCCGGAGTCAAGGCGCACACACTCATTGCCGACTTCTCTGATGTCGAGCAGGTCGCAGGCCACGCGGGCACAGCATGGCAGTGGCAGGACCGCATCGACATCGTGGTTCCGGCGGCAGGAATGCAGATTCGTCGACTCGCTCATGAGTTCTCGGCGGCCGAATTCCGACTCATGATGGATGTGCACCTCGCCGCCCCTTTCCTCCTGTCGGCCGCGGTGGGTGAGAAGCAGATCGCTGCGGGTATTCAGGGGCGCCACATCTTCATGGGGTCACTGTCGAGTCGCATCGGTCTTCCCAACGTGGTGCCTTACGGTGCCGCCAAGAGTGGCGTGACTGGTCTGGTGCATGGGCTCGCTCGCGAGTGGGCGCCCCACGGCATCACGGTCAACGCGGTGTTGCCTGGCTACTTTGACACCGCGCTCACCAAGACCTTGTTCGCTGACAAAGCTCGCTACGACTGGGTGATGTCACGCATTCCAATGGGGAAGTTGGGCGATGCCGAAGACGTGGCGGCCGCCTGTGTGTACTTGGCGTCTGACGCCGCAAAGTACGTCAGTGGCGAATGTCTCGCCGTCGATGGTGGTTGGCTCGCGTCGTAACGCGGCCCCGAGATTGAGGAGTTGGAATGAGATCTGTATTCAAGTCGGGGACCGCGGTTACTGACACCATCGTGACCGACCTGCCGATGCCGCAGGTAGGGCCCGGAGATGTGCTCCTGAAGGTTGAGGCCTGTGGCCTCTGCGGCAGCGACCTGCATGCGTGGCGATCAGATCCTGGTTATGAGTGGATTGCCATTCCCCTCGTGATGGGGCATGAATTCGTCGGAACGGTTGTCGAGACTGCTGCTGATGTGAAGGGTTGGTCCGCGGGCGATCGCGCCGTTGCGGTATCGATTCAGGGGTGTCTCAACTGTGCCGAATGCGCTGCCGGTCGCACCAACCGTTGTGTCAAGCGTCAGGTCATCGGGCTGAACTACAACGGCGCCATGGCCGAGTACGTCGTCGTATCGGCGTCGTACCTCATGCGTATTCCTGCCTCAATGCCCGCGCACGTGGCCGCCACTGTTGAGCCGATGTCTGTTGCCGCGCATGCAGTACTGACCGTTGGCGGTGTTCAAGCCGGACAGAAGGTCGTCGTGTCTGGTGCAGGATTCATCGGAATTGCGTGTTCGCTCATTGCGCGTGATGCTGGCGCTGAAGTCATCTTGCTAGGAGCGCCTCAGGATGCTGCCTCGCGGTTGCCCTTGGCCGCTGCACTCGGACTTGATGCCCGCACAGTTGACGCGGCCGACTGGGGAACGCCTGATGTGTGGGTTGAAGCCTCAGGCGCCCAATCGGCGCTCGCGTCGGCGGTGGAGACCACGCGCGTTGGCGGCACCGTATCGATTGTGGCGATGTACACCCAACCGCCAACGGCGAGCACGAGTTTGATCGTGCGGCGCGAACTCGAACTGCGGGGCGTGTACGCATCAGTGGCGAGTGAATACGACCATGTCATCGGGCTACTCGGTGACGGGCGTATTGACGTGTCGACTCTGGTTGATCAATTCTCACTGGAAGATGCCTTGTCGGCGTTTGATGCTGCTGCAACCGCGAGCACACTCAAGCCGTTGATTGTGCCCGGCCTTGACTAGGTCGGTGCGGGTGCTCAACGGCATTGACGAAGTGCGCGCCGCGGTGGGCGAGGAGTTGGGCTCGAGCGACTGGGTACTCATCGATCAGGAGCGCATCAACGCCTTTGCGGAGGTGACGCAAGATTTCGAATGGATACATGTTGATCTCGACCGAGCGGCCAAGGGTCCGTTCGGCGCGACGATCGCTCATGGGTTTCTTACCCTGACACTTATCCCGGGATTACGCGAACACATCGTCCGCATCGAGACCGAGCGACCCCGCCTGAACTACGGACTTGACCGGGTGCGATTCCCGGCACCGGTGCCGGTGAACTCACGGGTACGTATGCACGCGGTGATCGCCGAAGTGTCTGACGTGCCTAACGGCGTGCTCACCCGAACCCGCTACACCTTCGAAATCGAGGGTTCTGAGCGCCCGGCGTGCGTGGCCGACATGCTCGAGCTGGCGACCTCGGAAGCCCTCCAAGGGGGCTGACAAGCGAGCGTTCGTTCGGTAGGGTTCCGAGAAGACCATGAGGAGATAATGCCGGTGCTCAATCCCGAGTCTGATGATGCTGGGCGCGAGGCAACACTCGTGCTGTTCATTCGGCACGCCGAGCAGGCGACCATGCGTGAAGTTGACCCGCCCTTGAGTGAGCGCGGACGTGCGCAGGCGGAAATACTCGCCCAACGGTTGAGTTCACTTCCGATCTCTGCAGTTGTTGCCAGCCCTTTGCTGCGCGCACGCGAAACCGCCGGAAGTCTGGCAGACCTGCTCGGTCTCCCGGTTGAGGTGATGGAGGACTTGCACGAGGCGCGCTCCTCCCATGAGGGACATCGCCATGTGTTCACCGACACCCCTGCGGCGGCGATGGAACCTCAGGTCGACGATTACGTGGGTCCCTCGATGGCGGCTATCGAAGTACTGCCGCGATTTGAGTGGGGCCGCGATGGCTTCACTGAGACTGCCGTCGAGATTCGCGCGCGCATGCTGCGCGCTGTCGACGGTCTCGTCGAGCGCTACCCCGGTGGAATTGTTGCCTGTTTTTCGCATGGGGGTGCCATCAACTGCGTGACAGGTGTGTACGTGGGAGCTACGGCTGATATGTGGTTTGTGCCGTGGCACACGGGCATCAGCGGTCTCTATGCCAAGGGAAGTACGCGCACCATGCTCTTCGTCAATGACTCATCGCACCTTGCTTCAACCCAGGACGCACTGGGAATTGTCGCTTCATCCATGTCCTCCGGTTCACTTCGTACAGAGGGAGTTCAATCATGAGATTTGGAATTTCATTTGCTTCGCACCTGAAGGCAGTGGAAGTGCTGCCTGTCGCTGAGGAACTCGGTTATGACGTCGCCTGGTTCTATGACACTCCCGCGGTCAACAGTGACCCGTTCGTCGTGATGGCGATGTGCGCGGGAGTCACTAAGACCATGCAAC
The DNA here is from genome assembly GCA_903927265.1 of uncultured bacterium. GTDB lineage: Bacteria > Actinomycetota > Actinomycetes > S36-B12 > CAIYMF01 > CAIYMF01. The sequence goes on from CAIYMF010000312.1 coordinate 28,254, forward strand.
TCGGATTGGGTGTTGCCATTCCGCATCTGCGCATGCCACACGTGCTAGGCACCGCGATGGGAACCTTGGGTTTGCTCGCGCCTGGTCGCATCCTGCTGGGTTTCGGAACCGGCTTTACCGGAGCGCTGTCGATCGGTACCAAGCCGACGCCGTGGAATGTGCTCGCCGATCACCTGCAGGTGGCGCGCGGGTGGATGGCGGGCGAGGAAGTTGAGATGACGGTGAAGGGTGTCGCCCGTCCGGTGCGTCATTTGCACCCCGACAAGGGCTACATGAATGTCACCGACACGATTCCCATCTACGTCAGTTGCGTTGGCCCCAAGGGCATTGCAGTCACCGGCGACCTCGCTGATGGCTTCTGGACACTGAGCGTTGACCGGCGACCCGATCCCGAACTGATCGGTGGCAAGATCGCTGAGGTTCAGAAGCGTGCCGCGGCGCGTGGGGCCGGTCCGTTGCCGTCGGCACTGATCACTGCCGTTGCGGTGCAGGCTGACGACGAGCCGCTCGATTCCGATCGGCTGCGCTCCTTCCTCGGGCCGTGGGTGACGACCTACTTCCACAGCATGCACGCGTTCTTTGCTGAGGACGGTCCGCAGAACCGTGATGAGTGGAAGCAGAGCAGCCAACTGACCGCCGAAGATGCGTCGCCGCAGTTGAAGCAGGCAGCGCAGCAGTACTTCGAAGAGATCATCATGAATTTGCCGGCCGATGCGCCGTGGATTACTCAGCACACCGGTCACAGCACCTTCGTTCGTCCGGAGGAAGAGAAGTTCATTACTGCCGACATGATCAACCTGCTCAGCATTGTGGGTCCGGCCGAACAGGTGATTTCTGAGATTCGTGCGTTGGAAGAGGCGGGCTTGTCGGAAATCGTGTGGCAGGTCGTGCCGGGTCACGAGGACGAAGTCGAGCGATTTGGTCGCGAGGTTATCGCCCCCTACCGCGAGCGTTACGGCAACTGAAGTCGCTTCACCGTCCTTGCACGGCGAGAAGGAGTACCTGTCATGAGTGATGCGAGCCGCTACGACCTCAACGATCGTCCGTGGACGGCGTTGTATCCGGCGGGTATTCCGGCAACGTATGTGGCCCGGACGCGCAATGGCGTGGAGGTCTTCCAGGTCGGCGTTGATGAGCGTCCCGATGGGCCGGCCATCTACTTCTTCGATCAGACGCTGACTCACCGTGAGCTCGATGACATGGCGCATGCGCTGGCCGCCGCATTCCTTGACCGTGGCATTAAGCCAGGCGATCGCATCGGTTTGTACTTGCAGAACGACCCGCAGTTTGTCATCGCACTGCATGCCTTGTGGATGGTCGGTGCTATTGGTGTGATGCATAACCCGATGCTCAAGGCGCGCGAGCTGAAGTATCAGATCGACGACACGGGCACCACCATGGTGATCTGTTTGGGCGGCCTGTACGACACGGCAGTTGAGGGATCGAAGGATTCCACGGTGACCTCGATCCTGGTGACCTCCGAGCACTTTTTTGCTGGGCCGAAGGCTGAGGAATTCCTTGGCGCGCGGGCGCCGTTGCCCGACGGTGTGCCGACTCTTGAGGACGTGTTCACCGAGTACGCCGGACGTCGTGTGGAGCCCCACCAGGCGGCCCTCGGTGATACGGCGTTGCTGTGTTACACCTCAGGCACCACTGGGCCGCCTAAGGGCGCGATGATCACGCACGGAAACGTGGCGTACGGCGAGATCTATCTACAGGCAGCCACCGTTGCTCCTGACGATGTCGTCATGGCGGGTGCGCCGATGTTCCACGTCACCGGAATTACCGGGCACATCGTCGCAGCGCGATTGAACGCAGCGCCGATGGTCATGTTCCACCGATTCGAGCCGGGTGAGTTCCTGCGTTGGTTGGAGTACTGGCGCGGCAGTTTCTCGATTCTCGCGCTCACTGCCTACATTGCGATTCTCAATCACCCCGACTTGCCGACGCGCGACATTAGTTCACTCACGAAGGTGTACACGGGCGGCGCGCCCGTGTCACCCGCGATGGTGGCGCGTTTTGAAGAAGTCACGGGCAAATACATCCACAACTGTTACGGCATGACCGAGACATCCTCGCCAACGCACATCGTGCCTTTCGGTATGCGGGCTCCGGTTGATCCAGAGTCAGGGGCGATTTCGGTGGGCTTGCCGTCGCCGAACGTGTACTCAGCCGTCGCCGACCTGGTGTCGGGTGACCTTCTGGGTGCCGGTGAAGTGGGCGAGATCATCTCGGCGGGCCCGAATGTGGTGGCGGGTTACTGGGGTAAGCCGGAGGAGACGGCACATGCCCTCGCCGACGGTGTGATGCACACGGGCGATGTGGCGACGCGCAATGACGACGGTTGGTTCTTCGTTCTCGATCGTGCCAAGGACTTGATCATCGTGAGTGGTTACAAGGTGTGGCCCCGCGATGTTGAAGACGTTCTGTACGAGCACCCGGCCGTACGTGAGGCGGCCGTCATCGGTGTTCCAGATGAATACCGCGGCGAGACCGTGCATGCGTTTGTGTCGTTGCGCCCGGGATTCGAAGGCACCACGCCCGACGAACTCATTGAGCACTGCAAGAAGCTGCTGTCGGCCTACAAGTACCCGCGCAAGCTCGAGATTCTGCCGGAGATTCCGAAGACCACTACCGGCAAGATCATGCGCCGCGAACTCCGCACCTAGCTCCCCTCTTTCCGCATCGGGGGCACCCAAGCGCGCACCTAGCGCGCTCAGACGCCCCAGTAGGGAAGCGTGGTTGCGCGCATCGGTGCCGAAAACTGCTCTTATGCGTGCTTACTGACCCCTCATGCGGGAATAGGGATCGGGGAACCCCCTAGTCGCGGATGATCGCGACTGTTTTGCCGAGCAGTGTGCGCGACTCCATTGCCGCGAGAGCGGCTGGCACTGCCTCGAGCGGTACTTCATCGGTCACCACGGGTGTGACGCCGGCGCCTTCGAGTAGCAGCATGAGGTCATCCCACTGCTCGCGCGGGTACGTCGGGCGGGGAAGCGCGTACGCACCCCAACCAACTCCGACGGCCTCAATGTTGTTGAGCAGCAATCGGTTCACCTTGATACTGGGAATGTCTCCCCCGGTGAAGCCGAGCACCAACAGCCGACCAAGCGGGCGCAGACTGCGCAGTGAATCAGTCACGCGGTCGCCGCCCACGGGGTCGGCAACGATGTCGACACCCTGACCATCAGTGAGGTCTTTCACGGCAGGTAGGAAGTCTTCGACGGGAAGTGCGACGTCTGCACCGGCCGCCAGGGCCAACTGACGCTTCGCCTCGTCAGAAGCCACGGCGATGACGCGTGCACCGAGTGCCGAAGCAATCTGCACCAGCGCAACGCCCAATCCGCCAGCCGCGCCATGCACGAGCACCGTCTCGCCCGGCGCCAGACGACCGCGCAGGGTCAAAGCGAAGTGCGCGGTGAGGTAGTTGATCGGGGTCGCTGAACCCTCCGCAAACGACAGCCGATCAGGAAGCGGGAACACTCTGTTGGGGTCGGTGGCCACTAACTCCTGGCAACCGCCGGTGTGCACGTACGCGGCCACGCGCGTACCCGGAACGGCCCAACTGCCGGCCGGAGCCGACACGACGATGCCACCCACCTCGGTACCCGGCACGAACGGAAGTTCGGGCTTGACCTGGTACAGACCGCGCGTCATGAGTAGGTCGGGGAACGCGATACCGGTGCGATGCACCTCGATCATGACCTCGTCGGGGCCGGCTACGGGCTCGGGAATGTCTGCAACCTCGAGTGCTGACGGTCCGTTGAGTTCGGTGATCTGTAGTGCCTTCATGTGCGTGCCTCCACGGTGGCGAGTGCGAGTGCGATGTATCGGTCTGCGAGTTCCTGCGGCGAGAGTTCGCCACTGGCGTCGTACCACGAGGCAACAGAAGAACCCATGTTCACGATGGCGCGCGTTGCTTCGCGTGGATAGGCGGTGTGGAATTCACCGAGCGCTTGGCCTCGTTCAATGACCGTGCGAAACACCAGTTCCTGTTGATCACGAAGCGCGACGACGGTGGTGCGTCCATCAGGGTCGAGGCTGCGTAGTTCCGTTGAACCGACGAACGCCTCGGCCTGTCGAGTGGTGTGAAACATGATCCACGCGTTAACGACCGCAGTGAGTTGATCGCGCGGTGAGTCGCCCGCGGCTGCGGAGGCGGCTGTCGTATCTGCCAGGTGATCGGTCAGAGCGCGCACCATGATGTCTTGCAGGATCTCCTGCTTCGACGTGAAGTGATGGTAGATCGACGCCACGGTGATGTCGCATGCCCGCGCAATATCTCGCATCGACGTGCCGTGGTATCCCAGCCGCTGGAAACTTTCAGTGGCTGCAGCGACGATTGCTTCGCGCCCCCTCATGGGGGACGCGGTTTCAGTTGTGCTCACGGAGTTCACGCTTGAGAATCTTGCCAGTTGGGTTGCGTGGCAGAGCGTCGATGTAGCGCATGTCGCGCGGGATCTTGTAGTCAGCGATGAGCGGTGCGCAGTAGGCACGCAGTTCGTCGATCGTGGGACGCTCGTCTCCGTCAGCCACGAGGAAGGCGATGAGGTCTTCGCCGAGGTCTGGATGCGGCTTGCTAACGACAGCGGCTTCATGAATGGCAGGATGCGAGGACAATGCATTTTCGACCTCGATCGAGGCGATGTTGTTTCCGCCGCGAATGATGATGTCTTTCTTACGATCGTGCACCCACATGAAACCTTCCTCATCGACTCGCACGAGATCGCCGGTGTAAAGCCAGCCATCGCGAATGGTGCGTGCAGTCTCTTCGTCATTGCGGTAGTAGCCCACCATGACGGCCTTCGACTTCAGCAGCAATTCACCGACGCCGGGGAAGATGATGTCGCGACTCTCGTCGTCGACCACGCGAATACGAACTCCCGGTTTTCCAGTGCGACCAATGGATCCGGCTTTGGAGAGTGCGTACTTGCCGGGCAACGTCGTACCCGGATTTCCGCTTTCGGTTTGTCCGAAGACATTCATGATTTCGGCGCGTGGGAACAGTTTCTGGTACTGCGCGACCTGGTGCGGCGACACCGGCGCCCCGCCGTGGAACGCGAGTCGCACGCAACTGAGATCGACTTCGTCGGCGACCGGCGACTTGGCCATGAAGCCAAAGATCGACGGCACGGCGCCCACGATCGTTGCGCCCACTTCCTCGATCTCACGCATCAGCGCTTCGGCCTCGACGTTCACTGAGATCACGTAGTGAGCGCCCGCGACTGCTGTGGTGAACAGGCAGGTGTGCACACCTGAACTGGTGAAGAAGGGGAAGGGGCTGAGCAGGATGTCTTCGTGCCGAGTGCCCGGGAACCGCGACAGAATGTGAGCGGCCGCGACGCAGTTGTCGTGTGTGAGCATCACGCACTTGGGAGCCGCAGTCGTTCCAGAAGTGAACAGCCAGTCGGCCATGTCGGACGGCTCGACCTTCGGCAGGTCTGCTGCTGTGAGTCCTTCGATCGGCTCGAGAAGAACACGGAAGTCGAGTGTGCCCTCGGGAATCTCGTTCGCGGCGACGAAGATCAGGGGAGGGTCGTCCAACTGGTCGAGTACCGCGAGAGCGTGTTCGATATAGGCACCCTCAACGACCAACGCGCTGATTTCGGCATGCACGGCGAGCGGAACGACTTCGGCGGGAGTGAGTCGGCCGTTGATCGGAAGGGCAACGGCCGCGGCTTTGTGGGTTCCGGCGTAGGTGAGTACGCCCTCGATTCCAGCGTTGTTCGAAGTGAGGAAGGCCACTCGCTGCCCGCGTTCGATTCCTCGCCGCACCAAGTTCGCGGCAACGGTTGTGGTCAGAGTGTCCAGGTCAGCGTAGGTGAGGGTCTTCGTGCCGCCGTAGGCGCTGGCCGAGGTGACGGCCGAGGCGTGCGGTGTCCAGGCAGCCCAGGCCGCGTAGATATCGCCGACCACCTGAGCATTGTCGGTGGGAATTCCGTGGTCGGCCATGGATCCTCCTCGCTGGACTCCCGAACGAACGTTCGGCTGGGGTAAGTGAAACACATCAACCGCGCGCTCGGGAAGGGCCTGGGGTGCCTCTTGACAATGACGAGAATCGGGGGCCAAACTCAGACAAACGAACGATCGCTTGGTTTGTGGAACAACGCCGGGGAGGGCACCGTGAGCGAGTCGACGCTGGGAGTGGTCGATGCTGACCGCCTACGCGACTTCCTGGCTCCTGTCGTCGGTGGAATCGACGCCGATCTGGAGATCGACCTAGTATCCGGCGGCCGCTCAAACCCCACATTTCGGGTCACCGATGGCACGCGGCACTGGATTCTCCGCCGCCAGCCCTTTGGTCAAGTTCTGGAAAGCGCTCACGATATGGGCCGCGAATTCCGGGTGATGACCGCGCTGCGAGACACAGCCGTACCGGTTCCTGAAACAGTTGCGCTCTGCCAGGATCCGACGGTCATCGGCTCGCCGTTCTACATCATGATCGACCTTGAAGGAATCACTCTGCGCAACAACGCTGAAACCGGCGAGCTCTCGGACATCGTTCAGGAGCATGTGGGCAGCCAAATGATTGAAATATTGGCGAATCTGCACGAGATCGATCCTGAGTCGGTCGGCCTCGGTGATTTCGGGCGACCCGATGGTTTTCTTGAACGACAGGTACGCAGGTGGCGCAAGCAGTGGGAAGGCGCGCACATCCTGCATCGTCCCAACCTTGACCTCTTGCTCGATCGACTCGGTGCGTCAGTGCCCCAGCAAAGTTTTCCCGGCATCATTCACGGCGATTTCAAACTCGACAACATGATGCTCAACAGCCTCGACGAGGGACGCATTACCGGAGTACTTGACTGGGAGATGTCCGCACTCGGCGACACGATGGCAGATCTCGGTGTCTTCATGAGCCTGTGGGACGAGCCTGGTCATCCCTTCAATCCGGTATCGGCAGGTACGACAGCGCATCCCGGATTCCCGACGCGTGCTCAAGCGGTGCAACGCTACGCGGCAATTCGCGGCATCGAACTTCCCAACACGGACTGGTACGTCGTGCTCGCGTTCGTCAAGGTCGCGGTCATCGTGGAACAGATACACACCCGGCACGTCAAGGGGCTCACTATCGGAACCGGTTTCGACGATGCCGGTGACATGGTGGACCCACTGCTTGATCGCGCTATGGAGATTGCGGCGACCACTTCGGTCGTCGGTCTCCGCTTGTAGTCAGCTGGTCGCTCGCGACCCCAACGAAGGAGAACGAAGTGGATTTCGACTACACCGACAAGGTGAAGGATCTGCAGGGTCGCGTGACCGCGTTCATGCAGGACTACGTCATTCCGTCAGAAGAGCCAATCAGCACCTGGTTCGCTGAGAACCGCGATGAGTGGGGCGCGGCTCCGATGATGGACGACCTCAAGGCGGAGGCCAAGAAGCAGGGACTGTGGAATCTCTTCCTGCCGGAAGACTCGCGCGGAGCCGGTTTGTCGAACCTCGAGTATGCGCCGCTGGCTGAGATCACAGGCTGGAGCCCGACGATCGGCCCCGAGGCACTCAACTGCTCGGCTCCCGACACCGGCAACATGGAAATCCTCTCGCGCTACGGATCACCCGAACAGCAAGAAGAGTGGCTCAAGCCCTTGCTCGCCGGCGATATTCGCTCGTGTTTCTCCATGACCGAGCCGGCCGTCGCGAGTTCTGACGCCAACAACATCGCACTGCGCATCGAAGACGACGGTGACTCATGGGTTCTCAACGGCCGCAAGTGGTGGTCGTCATCGGCCCTGCGTCGTGAAACCAAGGTTGCGTTGGTGATGGGCGTCACCGACCCTGAAGCAGAGGTTGGAAAGCGTCACAGTCTGGTGTGCGTTCCGATTGACGCACCCGGGTTGACGATCCTGCGCTCGACGACCGTGTTCGGCTTCGACGACCGCCACGAAGGTGGTCACGGAGTTCTCGACTACGTTGACGTTCGCGTTCCGAAGTCAGCGTTGCTCGGGCCACGCGGTGGAGGCTTCGCTGTCGCTCAATCACGCCTCGGCCCAGGACGCATCCACCACTGCATGCGCTTGATCGGAATGGCGGAGCGTGCGGTGGCGATGATGACTGAGCGCGCCAAGACCCGCGTCACCTGGGGTGAGCCGGTTGCCGACCAGGGCGTATTCCAGACGTGGCTGGCAGACGCTCGCATCCAGATCAACGCCGCCCGCCTCGTGGTGCTGAACGCAGCCTTCAAGATGGACACGATCGGCAATAAGGAAGCTCGCCACGAGATTGCCGCAGCCAAGATCATGGTGCCGCAGGTTGCGCGGGATGTGATTGACCGTGCCATCCAGACGTTCGGTGGTGCCGGAATTTCGAGTGACTTCCCGCTTGCTTACCTGTACGTCACTGCTCGTTACTTGCAGGTGGCCGACGGACCCGACGAGGTGCACCGCCGTTCACTCGCGCGTGCCGAACTTAAGCGTGTGCCGCTTCTCAAGGTGATGTGATGAGCTCGTACAACACGATGCTCATCGAACACCCCCAGCCGGGTGTGGTGTTGGCGCGGATGAATCGTCCGGATCGTCTCAACGCCATCACGTTTGAGATGTTCGATGAGTTCATCGAGTTGCAGCAGGAAGTCGATGCTGATCCCGACGCACGGGTTCTTGTCATCACGGGGGTCGGCCGAGCATTCTCGGCCGGCCTCGACCTCGATGAGGCGGCGACACTTCCCGGCATGACCCCCATTGAGATGCTCAAGGGTCAAGAAGTCTGGGCCAAGTCGGTGGCCGGCTTCCGTCTTATGCGCAAGCCTGTGATCGCTGCAGTCAATGGTGCGGCTGCCGGAGCAGGTATGGGTATTGCTCTTGCTGCCGACATTCGTCTGGCATCAACCACAGCGAAGTTCAATGCAGCGTTCATTCGTATTGGACTTACCGGTGGCGATGTCGGAACCTCGTGGTTGCTGCCGCGCCTTGTCGGTCTCGGTCGCGCGTACGAGATCCTGCTGACAGGTCGCTTCGTTGAGGCCGAAGAAGCGCTGCGCATCGGCATGGTGACCGAAGTCACCGAGCCCGATGAACTGCTGGCTCGTGCGTTGGCTGTGGCCGCAACGATTTGTGGCAACAGTCCCATCGGTATTGAACTGACCAAGCAGGTCGTGCAGCTCAATGTTGATGCCAATTCGCTCGAGGCGGCCATCGCACTCGAGAATCGCAATCAGGTACTCAGCGTGCAGACCGAAGATATGGTCGAAGCGCTTGCGGCGTTCCGTGAAAAGCGGGCTCCGAACTTCCGCGGCCGTTAGCGGTCATTGTCAGAAGGGTCAACGCCATGTTCACGACGTCGTTTACTGAGATGTTCGGCATCGAACATCCGATTGTGTGTGGCGGCATGACTGCTGTTGGTACGGCCGATCTCATTGCGGCGGTGGCAAATGCGGGGGCGCTGGGTTTCCTGACAGCGCTCACGCAGCCCACTCCGGAAGCGTTGGTTGCTGAGATTCAGCGCTGCCGTGAGATGACCGATCGTCCCTTCGGCGTGAACCTCACGATCCTTCCGACGATCAATCCGGTTCCGTATGACGAGTACCGACAGGCGATTATCGAGAGCGGTATCAAGATCGTCGAGACTGCGGGAAGTAACCCCGCACCGCATCTGCCTGCGTTCAAGGAGGCTGGTGTGAAGGTCATTCACAAGGCCACCACGGTGCGACACTCGCTCAAAGCCGAGTCGCTGGGTGTCGACGCTGTCAGCATCGATGGATTCGAGTGCGCGGGCCATCCCGGAGAAGATGACATCGGTGGTCTTGTTCTCATCCCGGCAGCCGCACGGGTTTTGAAGATTCCGGTCATCGCCAGCGGAGGAATCGCGGATGGTGCAGGGTTGGTCGCAGCGCTCGCGCTCGGTGCGAGTGCGGTGAACATGGGAACGCGATTCATTGCCACCACCGAGGCTCCGGTGCACGAGTCGGTCAAGCGTCAAATCGTCGAGAACAACGAAACAGACACCCTCGTTGTCTTCCGCGAGTTCCACAACTCAGCTCGAGTGGCGAAGAACTCAATCTCTTTGGAGATCGCCGAAATCAGCAAGCAGCCGGGGGCAACGTTTGCCGACATTGCCCACTTGGCATCTGGCGAGCGAGGTCGCTCCGAGGTGTTGCGTGACGGCAATATGGAAGAAGGCATGTGGTGGGCCAGTCAGGCACAGGGACTCATTCATGAAGTCGCCAGTTGCCGCGAGGTCGTTGAGACGATCATGGCGGATGCGCGCGCGATCGTGTCGAAACTGAGTAACTCGGTCAACTGATCAAACGCAAGCGATTAGCGTGGCGCCATTCTCAATGCGCCATCCATCCGGATGACCTCGCCATTGAGGTAATCGTGATCGATGATCGCAAGCGCGAGTTGTGAGTACTCGTCGGGTCGACCTAGTCGCTGCGGGAAAGGAATTCCGGCGGCGAGGCCTGCACGGAATTCCTCGGAAACCGTTGCGAGCATGGGTGTTTCAACAATTCCAGGCGCGATCGTGCACACGCGAATTCCGTACTGCGCAAGATCGCGGGCCGCAGGCAGGGTGAGTGCCACGATTCCACCCTTTGACGACGCGTACGCGGCCTGGCCGATTTGACCGTCATACGCGGCGACCGATGCCGTGTTGATGATGACACCCCGCTGACCGTCGGAATCGGCTTCGGTTGCGGCGATGGCTTCCGCGGCGGTGGCCAACACATTGAAAGTACCGATGAGGTTGACGCCAATGACCGTGGCGTACATGTCCAAGTCGTGCGCACCCTTGCGGCCAACGATGCGCATCGACGGACCGATGCCTGCGCAGTTAATGACGGTGCGTAGCGGCACGCCTGAGTGCGAGGCAATGGTCACTGCGTTGCGAACGTCGTCGGGCTTGGTCACATCGGTGGCGAGATACGTCACGCCAGGAAATTGCGCGGCCGACTCAATACTTGCCGGCAAGTCGAGCGCGAACACACTGGCGCCACGCTCGGTAAGGGCGGCAGCGCTGGCAGCTCCGAGCCCGGATGCTCCGCCAGTGACGATCGCAGCGGTTGCACGAAGTTCCATCGGTGTACTCCTTGGTGAGGGTGGTTGTTAGCGACCTTCGAATGGTGTCTCGTGGTGGGGACCATGCTCGATGAACCCAGCAAGTGCGGCCTGAAGATCGGATGTGGTGAACAGCCCGGCTGCGAGTTCGGGCATGATCGCGTCGGCTGCCGGCACTCCACCGCGGGTGAATTGTCGAATGAGTTCCTTCACCGCGCCGTAACCGAGGGTCGGACCGCCCGCGAGGTCGCGGGCGTAGGCGAGGGCGGCGTCGTTGAAGCCCTCATCGTCGAAGACGCGAGTCACCACACCCCAGGCATGCATGGTCTCGGCGTCGAACAGTTCGCCCGAGAACACCAAGTCACGCGCGCGATTGGCACCGGCAAGTGCGGCGAGTCGCTGCACTCCGCCGTTGGCGGGTGTGAGACCAACGCGGCGCTCAACGAGGCCGAACTTCGCTGACCGTGCCGACAAAATGACGTCGCAGCCCAAAGCCACCTCAAATGCGGCCGTCAAAGTGAGGGCATGGGCCGCGAAGATCGTCGGGCATGGAAGTGACTCAAGGGTCTCGAGCATGACCAGCTGTTCGCGCCACACAGTAAGGGCGCCCTGCTCGTCGAGGCGTTGAAAGTGTGCGACGTTGACGCCTGCTGACACGACGCGCCCTTCGGCACGGATTAGAAGTGCGCGCGGGGGAGAAGCGGCGATCTCGGTCATCGCAGCTGGCAGTGCCGCCCACATCTGGTCACCCCACAAGTTGAGCGGTGGGAAATCGAAGGTGAGGATGGCTAGTCCGCCGTCGTGTTCGATGCGCAGGGGTGCAGTCATGGTGAGTCCTCCACGGAAGATGTGTGGTGAGCGACGGGTTTGTCGTTAGGTTCGGGATCGGGGAGGTGAGGAATCGGCGCCGATCACGCTGAGCGCGAAATCGCAGTAGGTGCCAGCGAGAGTTCCCTCGCTCAGTGGGCCATCAGGGCGGAACCATCGGGCGATGCCGATGCCCATGTCGATGATCGCGTAGGCCGCGAGGTTCGTCGATTGGGTGCTGGCGCGGCCTTCGGCGACGGCCTGTTCGATCAAGGTGCGCCAGAGTTCGGTGTAGTGGCGGCGCATTTCCTTGACTTCAGATTGCCCTGGCTCCTCCAGAGCGGCGACTTCGGTCATCGCGATCTTCGATTCGTGGGCATAGCGCGTGTGATGGCGTACATGCACCTCAAAGCCGCGGCGGAACTTCTCGATCACGTCATCGGTGGTTGCGGTGGCATCCTCGAATTCGCGCGTGATGAGTGCGACATCGTCTTCGATGATGTCGACGAGCAACTGCTGTTTGGACTCAAGATGGTTATACAAACTTGGCGCGCGCATGTTCAGCCGCGCAGCGATCTCACGCATGCTGGTGCCGTGATAACCCCGTTCGTAGAACAGTTCGGTCGCCGCCTCGCGGATCTCGCGTGCACGCGAGGGCTCGGTCACCGAAGGTTCCTTTCAACGTCGTGAGCGGTCGTCCGTCACAGGGAATTCTCCTCGAGACTAACGAACGGTAGCCTGCCCGTCCAGCCTCGATGTGCGCTGGGAAATGGTGGGATTCCTCACTGCACCAGCCAATAGACGGGTGCCACCGAAACGGTTGACACCTCTTCGGCAAGGCCCCTAGGCTTGACCAAACTCACGTTCGTTAGTTCAGTGGGAGGACTCATGCAGGGCGCGTCAAAGTACCGACTCTTCGACACTCTCGACCGCACCGGACGCACTCATCGTGCAGCCTCAACCGTGGCTATCACTGCCGGTGGGCGAGACCAGTCCTTCGCTGAGCTTCGCGACCGCGCACTGCGGCTTGCCAATGGATTGATCGGACTCGGGGTGCGACCTGGATCGCGAGTCGGTGTGCTGATGAGCAATCGGCATGAGTGGACCGAGGCGTTGTTCGCAGTCGCGGCGAGCGGCGGCGTCTGCGTGCCGATCAACGTGCTGCTGCGCGGGCTCGAGGCGGGCTACATCATTGACGACAGCGACGTTGAGATTCTGATAGTCGATGAACGTGGCGAGCAGCCACTCGCCGAACTTCCTCGACTTCCTTCCACGATCATTACGGTGGGCGATGTCGTGGTGCCGGTGGGAGCCAACGTGCGCACGTTCGAGTCTGTGATTGAGTCAGGCGCTGCTGTGTACCCCAGTGTGCAAATTGGCGTCGAGGACGCCGTCATGACCTACTACACGTCGGGCACCACGGGGCGCTCGAAAGGTGCCACGCACTCGCATCAGGGCATCAATTGGAACACGATGTCGCAGGTGCACGACCTGTCCGTGCGTTCCAACGATCGGTACCTTGTGGTGCCGTCGCTGTCGTGGGCAGCTGGATTCCACGACGTGACGATGGCGTTGATGTGGAATGGCGGCACCAATGTGTTGATGCCGACCGGCGCGGCCACCATCGAGACGATCATCGATCAGGTGGTCGAGAATCGCATCACGCACACGCTGCTGGTGCCAGTCTTGTTGCGCGAACTTGCGGCGAACCCGTCGTTGCTTGCTCGACTGAGAGACAGCGAGTTGCGCTGGGTTCTCACGGGTGCTGAGCCGGTACCTGCGACTCTGACTAACGAACTCAACGCCGAACTGCCCGCGTGCGATGTAGTGCAGGGCTACGGCATGTCGGAGTTCCCGCTCATTGCCTCGCTGCTGCGTCCGGAAGAAGCTGTCGAGCACGCCGGCAAGGCTGGTCGCCCCACGTCGATTACGTCGATCATGGTGCAGACATCCGATGGCCAGATCACCGATGTCGGTGAGGGTGAAATCCTCACGCGATCGCCCGCAGCCATGCTGGGATACCACGGAATGGCCGAAGCGACAGAAGAGGCATTCCGTGATGGGTGGTTCCACACGGGTGACACAGGTCGCCTTGATGAAGAGGGCTTCCTCGCGGTCACCGGTCGTCAGAAGGACATGATCATTTCAGGCGGCATGAACATCTACCCGCGTGAGATTGAGGACGTCATCATCGCTCAGCTCGGTATCCGCGATGTGGCCGTCGTCGGTGTTCAGGACGATCGGTGGGGTGAAGTGCCCGTGGTGGTGCTGCTCGAAAGCGCCGCCGGTTCGGCCAACGACGTGATGAGGGTGTGCGAGGAACAATTGTCTTCGTACAAGCGACCCAAGCGTGTGATTGTGCGCGCCGAGCCATTCCCGCGTACTCCCAACGGCAAATTGCTCAAACGCGAGTTGGGCCCATGGGCGCAGGAGCAGATCACGGGGTCGGCCGAGCCGCAGTAGTTATGGACCTCACGCTCAGCGCCGACGAATTGGCATTCCGCGACGAATTTCGCGCGTGGATCGCCGATCATCACCCAGGCTCGCCTCCGAGCAACGTCGAGGAGCGCTACTACTGGCGCTTGGAATGGCTGCGTGAACTCAACCGTGGTGGATTCGCGGCGATGCATTGGCCCAGTGAGTTTGGTGGCCGCGGGGCCACCGCGATGCTCAACGCGGTGTTTTTCATAGAGCTTGCGCGGGCGGGTGCACCCATTCCGGCCAATCACATTGCGACATTCATGGCTGGCCCCACGATCATGCAGTGGGGAACTGTCGAACAAAAAGAGCGTTACCTCGCCCCGATGCTGCGCGCTGACAACGTGTGGTGCCAAGGGTTCAGTGAGCCGGGGGCCGGATCCGATCTTGCTGCGGTTGCGACATTCGCTGCGCGCGACGGCGATGAGTTCGTCGTGAATGGGCAGAAGGTGTGGACCTCGGAAGCGCAGTACGCGCATTTCTGTCTCCTGGTTACTCGCACCGATCGCTCGGTGGCGCAGCACAAGGGCCTGACCTATTTCATCCTTGATATGTCGAGCCCCGGCATCACGCGTCGTCCGTTGCGGCAGCTGACCGGTGAATCAGAGTTCAACGAGTTGTTCTTCGACAATGTGCGCATCCCGGCCAGTTCTGTCGTCGGGGAGGTCGGAAACGGCTGGCGAGTGGCCATGACCACATTGATGCATGAGCGATCGATGATTGGCGCCGGATACGGAATTCGATTGCGCAATTACCTGACAGTCGTCGAGGAGCATTTGCGAGCACACGGACTGCTGAGCGATCCTGTAGTTGCCGATCGGTTCGCCGATCTTGAAATTCGCACCCGAGCACTAGAACTGTCGGCTCTGCGCCAAATCTCCGAAGCGCAAGCACGCGGGAGTGTGGGCTCGGAAGGGTCGATCCTCAAACTAATGTGGTCCGAAACCTACTCACGTCTGGCTGAGTTTGCCATTGAGACGGTTGGCCCAGATGCGCTGGAAGACGGAAGTGGATGGGCGTGGGAGTACCTGCGCTCGCGTGCCTCAACAATCGAAGGTGGAACTTCCGACATCTTGCGCAACATCGTTGCTGACCGCATTCTCGGCCTACCGCGAGCCAGGTGATTGTCATGAGATTCACGCTGTCTGAAGAACAGGCCGCCATTCGAGATATGGCACGCGAGGTACTTGCCGCCGAGTCGACTTTTGAACGAGTGCGTATCGCTGGCGAGGCGCGTCAGTACGACAGCGAATTGTGGGCGCTGCAGCGATCGATGGGCTGGCCAGGTGTTGCAGTATCCGAACGGTGGGGTGGGCAGGGGCTCGGTTTGGTTGAGTTGTCTGTCATCTCAGAAGAGTGCGGCTACGCGTGCGCTTCCACGCCGTTGCTCGGCACTATCCTTGCGGCGACTTCACTAGCGGGTGCCGCTTCCAACGAACAGTGCGAGAGGTACTTGCCGTCACTCGCGGCGGGCGAATTCAGTGGCGCTGTGGCACTCATGGCGGACACCACGCCGGTGCCCGACGCCGGTGAAGCGGGACTGATCGTTGTTCTTGAGGGCTCGGGCGGACATGTGAGCCTGCAACCGGCGCAGCCCGTTGAGACGATCGACCCCACACTGCGATACGGCCGCGTTGTCGATCCATCTGCCGGTGAGCCCTTGAACCAGTCGTCAATCGCCTACGACTCGGCGTTAGTCGTCGTGTCCGCGCATCAACTTGGCCTTGCGCAGCGTGCGCTCGATTTGAGTGTCGCCTACACCTCGGTACGCGAGCAGTTCGGTGTGCCGGTTGCGACCTTCCAAGCAGTGTCACATCGGCTTGCTCAGGCCCACGTTGAACTCACTGCCGCGCGCTCGTTGGTGTACCAGGCGGCCTGGGCTGTTGAGGTGGGCGACAGCGAGTCGTCGGCCGCGGCCGCGCGTGCCAAGTCGTGGCTTGCGGAGGCGTCGCGAACGGTTACCGGCTCGGCTATTCACGCACACGGCGGCATCGGCTTTACCTGGGAAGCCAATCTGCACTGGTTGTTCAAACGCGCGTCCATGCTGGGCCCCTACCTCGGCAGTGCGCGACAGCAGCGCGGCAGGTTGTTGGAAATGCTAGGCACTGCTCGGACTTCGTCTCACGAAACGGATCACTCATGACGCACGCGTACATTACGACCGCCCTTCGCACTCCGGGAGGCCGCCGCGACGGTCAACTCTCGGGCTGGCATCCGGCCGACCTCGGCGGGTTCGTCATTGACGGGATTCTCGATCGGTCGGGTGTAGACCCCGCCGCAATCGACGACGTCATCTTCGGATGTGTATCTCAGATCGGACCGCAGACCTTCAACATCGCGCGCACAAGTGTGATGAGTTCGCGGCTGCCTGATTCAGTGCCTGGCGTCTCCATCGATCGCCAGTGCGGCTCGTCACTGCAGGCAACGCAGTTCGCGGCCCAAGCGGTGATGTCAGGAACTCAGGATCTCATCATCGCGGGTGGTGTCGAGATTATGAGTGCCGTTCCGATCATGTCCGCCATGGTGGTGGCCCAGGCCGCCGGAATGCAGAGCCCCTTTGAGGGCACTCGCATCAGTGCGCGTTATCCGGATGAAGGATTCAGCCAGTTCGTGGGCGCGGAACGGGTAGGCGAGAAGTACGGCGTTACTCGCGACGAACTTCTTGATTTCGCTGTGAGTAGCCACGAGCGAGCCATCGCGG
Source organism: uncultured bacterium (assembly GCA_903927265.1). Lineage (GTDB taxonomy): Bacteria > Actinomycetota > Actinomycetes > S36-B12 > CAIYMF01 > CAIYMF01. Next base: position 45,231 of record CAIYMF010000312.1, read on the forward strand.
CCCGAGATGCCGGCCGCTTCGACGACGAAATGCTTCCGGTGCCGATACAGATGGCCGATGGAACGACCATTCTGCACGCGACTGATGAAGGTGTGCGCACGCCCAATCGCGAGAAGATGGAGACGCTTCCGTCGCTACTTCCTGATGGACTGATTAATGCCGCTATGGCCAGTCAAGTATGCGATGGCGCGTCCGCGGTGCTCGTCTCCAGCGAGGCGGCTCTGCAGCAGCACGGACTGGTTCCGCTTGCGCGCATCGTGGCGATGGAGGCCTATGGCTCGGACCCCGTCATGGTGTTGGAAGGACCGATCCCCGCCACAGAGCGCATGCTCACGCGAGCCGGGCTCACTATCGACGACATTGATTTGTACGAGGTGAATGAGGCGTTCGGAACTGTGCCGCTGGCGTGGGCCAAGGCTCTGGGTGCGGATCTCGTCAAACTCAATGTCAATGGTGGGGCGCAATCGCTGGGTCACCCACTCGGCGCCACCGGAACCAAGTTGATCGCCACCCTCGTGCACGAACTGCGTCGACGCGGTGATCGCTACGGACTAATTGCGATCTGCGAAGGACTCGGAACGGCTAACGCCATGATCATCGAAGCACTGTGAGCACCACATCCACAAGGAGGATCAGATGACTGTTGCCGATGCGCAGGCGCGCACAACAATCGCACCGAACGGTCAGGAACGACGCGTTGAATCAGCCGACGAGATCTGGGCTCGCATGCCCTACATCCGCAACGGTGGCGACTACCTCGAGTCCTTACGTAACAGGGGCACTTCACTGTTCATGTTCGGCGAGCGCATCGACGAGCCGGCTGATCACCCGATCATCACGCCCTCGATCAACGCATTGCGTGCCACGTATGACCTCGCGATCGACGAGCCCGAGTTGGCTTCGGCGCACTCACCGCTCATCGACGACACCGTCAACCGTTTCCTACACATCGTTGAGGGTCCTGAGGATCTGCAGAAGAAGCATTCGATGCAGCGCAGGCTGGGCCAGATCACCGGCACCTGCTTCCAGCGGTGCACCGGCCTTGACTCGATCTCGGTGATGCATTCGATTACTTACGACCTGGACGCGGCTAACGGAACCCCGTATCACGAGCGTTTCCTAGCGTTCTTGCGCGAGGCTCAGCGCCACAACATTCTCATCGCCGCCGGAATGACCGACCCGAAGGGTGACCGATCAAAGGCGCCATCCGAGCAGGCCAATCCCGACCTGTTCCTGCATGTGTCCGGCCGCAACGACGAGGGCATCTTCATTCGTGGTGCGAAAGCGCATATGACTGGCGGGTGGAACCAGCACTGGATCTGTGTGCTGCCGACGATGAACCTACGCGAGTCTGATGCTGACTACGCGGTAGGTGTGATGGTGCCGGGCGATGCCGACGGAATCACCTACATCTATGGGCGCCAATCCTCTGACACCCGGGCACTTGAGCCGGGAACCATGGACAAGGGCAATGCCGAATACGGTGGCCAGGAAGTGCTCGTGCACTTCGACGACGTGTTCATTCCGTACGAGCACGTGCTTCTCGATGGTGAATGGTCGATGGCTCAGACCCTCGTTTCGCGCTTCACCTCCTATCACCGCGCGAGTTACATCTGTAAGACCGGTCTCGGCGATGTGCTGATCGGTGCGGCCGGCGAGGTCGCCGATGCCAATGGTGTCTCGAAGGCGGCACATGTGCGCGACAAACTCGTTGAGATGACGCATTTGAACGAGACCATCGCGTCGTCGTCGATTGCCTCGGCCGCCAAAGCGAATCAACTCGATTCGGGTATCTGGATGAATGACGAAATGCTGGCCAATGTCTGCAAGCACAATGTCACCCGCTTCCCGTACGAGATTGCTCGACTTGCCCAGGATCTCGCGGGCGGACTCATGGTGACGATGCCGTCAGAGGCTGATTTCCGTTCGGAGGAAGTGGGCGAGTTGATCACGGCATTGCTCGCGGGACGAGAGGGTGTGTCAACTGAGCACCGTATGCGCATTATGCGTTTGATTGAGAACCTCACTCTCGGCCGCAACGCCGTGGGCTATCTCACCGAGTCAATGCATGGGGCCGGATCGCCGCAGGGACAACGAATTCAGATCATGCGCGGGATGGACCTCGACACTAAGCGGGCACTCGCACGGGCCCTCGCTGGAATCGAGGACGACCCGTCGTGACCGACGCATCGCGACGTCCACCACTCGCTGGCCTGCGGGTCATCGAGTTGGCTGGTATCGGGCCGGGACCGTTCGCCGGCATGATGCTGGCCGATCTCGGAGCTGAGGTCATCACCGTCGATCGCCTCGGTGGCAATCCGTCGGCCACGATTGGCCACAGCATTCTGTTTCGCAGTCGTCGCTCGGTGACCATTGATTTGAAGTCACCGCACGGTGTGGAGGCGCTGCTTCGACTGTGTGAGAAGTCGGATGCGTTGATCGAAGGCTTTCGACCCGGTGTCGCTGAGCGTCTGGGTATCGGGCCGAACGAGTGCATGGCCCGCAACCCCGCCCTCGTGTACGGCCGCATTACCGGGTGGGGGCAAGAAGGCCCGCTTGCGCGCACCGCCGGGCACGACCTCAATTACATCGCCCTCACGGGCGCACTGCATGCGATCGGTCATGAAGGGCAGCGGCCGACGGTTCCGCTGAACCTCATTGGTGATTTTGGTGGGGGAGGGATGCTCTTGGCATTCGGGGTTCTCGCAGGTGTACTCAGCGCCCGCGCAGACGGTCGCGGAACCGTGATTGACGCGGCCATGATTGATGGCGCATCGGCGCTGATGGCGATGTTCCACGGGCTACGGTCCGAAGGACTGTTCGACGATGAACGTGGAACGCACACTCTCGATGGGGGCGCGCATTTCTACGACGTCTACGAGACGGCAGATGGTCGCTTCGTTAGCATCGGCGCACTTGAACCTCAGTTCTACGTGCAGTTGTGCGATCTGCTCGGTCTCGATGATGAGATTCGCAATGCGCAGTACGACCTCGTGCGCTGGCCCGAGTTTTCCGAACGAATCGCTGCGGCGGTGCGGCAACACACTCGCGATGAACTCGACGTGATCTTCTCTGGCTCTGACGCCTGTTATGCGCCGGTGTTGGCGATGGAAGAAGTGGCGCGGCACCCCCATCACGTCGCGCGTGCAACTTTTGTGGTCGAGGGCAATGACCTTCAACCCGCGCCCGCGCCGCGGTTCAACGGTCACCCCCCGACAGTCCCCACTAGACGACCCGCGTCAGGTGTCGACACCGTCGCGGTGCTTCGCGAATGCGGATTCACTGACACCGAAATTACGACCATGTCCGACGCCGGCGTTATCGACGCGGTCTGAGCCAAGGGAGACGCACAATGACCAACGCTTACGACGGTACAGGCGCCAACAGTCCGCAGTGGTGGCCATCGCGTTACGGAGCTGACGACGAACTTGGTTCTGCCAATGAGCTCACTGCTGAACGCACACTGGCCGCGTTATCGATTCCAAAGCAGGGGCGTGTGCTGCAGCTCGGACAGATGCTCACTGACCAGTCGCCAGGTTACGGGCAGAGGTTCTTCAAGCAGGTGATTTTGGCGCACGAGACCGCGATGCCGATCTGTCCGGAGGGGTCTCGGCTGACCTGTTTCGAAGAATCGGTGACAACGACTTTCCAGATTGGATCGCACCTCGATCTACTGGGTCACATCGGCATCGATGGGCGCTTCTACAACGGCATTCATTTCACCGACTTCTATACGCCAACGAAGTTGCTCAAGTTCGGCCCTGAGACGGTTCCGTCGTGTGTCACGCGAGGAGTGTGTCTCGATATTGCCGGCTTGATGGGCGTCGAGATGCTCGAGCCCACGTTCGAAGTCACCCCCCAACACCTTGAGCAGGCATGTGACCGTCAATCAGTTGAGGTGCGTGCAGGAGACGCACTCCTGATTCACACCGGCTGGGGTGCGCTCTGGAATGTCGATGCCAAGCGATTCACCTCGGCCGAGCCGGGTCCTGGCTGGGATGCTGCTCACTGGATTACCGATCGGCGCGTGTCGTTGGTGGGCGCCGACACCTGGGGTGTCGAAGTGTTCCCCACGGTTGACCCGTTGCGCGTCTTTGTGGCGCACCAACACTGGATCACCGAGACCGGAACGTACATCGCTGAGAATGTGAATACGGCCGAACTTGCTCGCGGCGGGCACTCAGAGTTCCTGTACATGATGTCTCCGATTCGCGCGCAAGGATCCACCGGTTCGATGATCGCTCCCGTTGCGATTGTGTGAGTGGCTGCTTCCATGAGCACCGTTGGCGAGTACTCGGCAGAACAACTGCTAGAGATGTATCGACGCATGCTGGTCATTCGTCGATTCGAGCAGCGAACGGCCGAGTTGTATCGCGCCACCGAAGTTCCCGGCTTCGTGCACACATCGATCGGTCAGGAGGCGACGGCTGTTGGTGCCTGTTGGCATCTTGAGACGACCGACGTCATCACGTCGAACCATCGCGGTCACGGCCACTGTCTGGCCAAGGGGATGCAGCCGGGGCCTATGTTTGCCGAACTCATGGGTAAGGATTCCGGAACCTGCCATGGCCGTGGTGGATCGATGCACATTGCCGATCCAGACATCGGAGTATTCGGGGCCAATGGCATCGTTGGCGCTGGCATTCCAATTGCTGTCGGTGCTGCCACCTCAATGCGGCTGCGCAACAACGGCAGCGTTGCGTTGTCGTTCTTCGGTGATGGGGCAGTGGCCCAGGGTGCGTTTCATGAAGGTGTCAACCTCGCCGCCGTCTGGAACCTGCCCATCGTGTTTGTGTGCGAGAACAACCACTACGCCGAGTTCTCGAGCACAGCTTCGCAGCATCGTGTGAGTCTGGCTGAACGCGCACGTGGTTACGGCCTTGAGTTCATTGCCGTCGATGGAAACGACGTGCGCGCTGTGAGCGAAGCGACGGGGAGGGCGATTGAGTCGGTGCGCGCTGGTGGAGTCCCCGTGATCGTCGAGGCGCTCACGTACCGCTGGCACGGTCACTACGAAGGCGACCCCGAGAGGTATCGCGATCGTGACGAAGTGGCTGAGTGGAAAGAACGTGACCCCTTGGTCGGCTGTGCCGAGGTTCTCATGTCTCTCGGTGTTGACTCCACAGTCATTGAACTCATTCACTCCGAGGTTGAGAACGAGATCGAGAGTGCCATTGAGCAAGCGAGGCAGGCTCCGTCCCCGCCGGTGTCGAGTTTGATGGACTTTGTCGTCGATACCTCCGGTGATGGCGGCGTTGAGCCCGAAGCATTCGAGCCGAATGGCACGTTCAAGATGATGCACGCAGTGCGTGAGGCCATCGAAAGTGAAATGCGCGCCGATCCGGATGTGTTTATGGCCGGAATAGATATCGGACTCGGTGGCAGTGTCTTCGGACTTTTCCGCGGAATGCACGAAGAGTTTCCTGGTCGTGTGCGCGACACCCCCATTTCTGAGACCGCGATCGTTGGCACGGCCGTCGGTGCGGCGATGGCGGGTATGAAACCAATCGTTGAAGTGATGTACCTCGACTTCATCGGCGTGTGCCTTGACCAGATCATGAACCAGGCGGCCAAGCTGCGGTACATGACCGGCGGTCGTGCGCAGATGTCACTGGTCATTCGTACTCAGATGGGTGCAGGGCGATCCTCAGGAAGTCAGCACTCGCAGAGCCTGGAAGCCATGCTGGCGCACATTCCCGGCTTGCGTGTGGTGATGCCGTCCAACCCTGCTGATGCCTACGGACTGCTACGTTCAGCGATTCGCGACCCCAATCCGGTGGTGTTCATCGAGAACCGGCTGCTCTACGGAATGGCGGGTGACCGACCCCCGGTCGATTACCTCGTTCCGATCGGTCGCGCCGCTATCGTGCGACCCGGAACAGACGTCACCGTGGTGAGTTGGTCGCGCATGCTGCACGCCGCGGTTGAAGCCGCCGAGAGTCTAGCCGGCGAAGGTATCAATGCTGAGGTCATTGACCTGCGCACCATTGCGCCACTCGATCGGGCAACAGTGCTTGCATCGCTTGAGCGCACGCATCGTCTGGTGATTGTTCATGAGGCAGTGCGTGATTTCGGAGTTGGCGCCGAACTGGCGGCACTGGCGGCAGGCGAGGGCTTCGACAGTCTTCGAGCTCCGGTGGTGCGGGTTGCGCCGCCGTTCACCCCGGCTCCCTACGCGCCGGTGCTGGAAGCCGAGTGGCTACCGACCTCGTCGTCGATTTCCGATGCCATTCGCGCACTTGTGAGGCGAGATTCATGAATACGAATGTCCACTGTGTCGAACGCTGTAGAAGGGAAATGTCATGAGCGACTCCGTCCTGGTTGAGGATCGCGGTCCGGTGCGCATCATCACCATCAACCGGCCCGAGGTGCGTAACGCGATCAACCGCGCGACATCGGAGGGCCTTGCGGCGGCGATGCACGACCTCGATGAGCGAGACGATCTCACCGTCGCCATCCTCACCGGAGCCGGTGGTGGGTTCAGTGCGGGCATGGATCTCAAGGCCTTCGGCCGTGGCGAAGACCCCCATGTCGAACCGGGAGGTTTCGGCGGATTCACGCAGAAGCCACCAGCGAAGCCGTTGATTGCTGCGGTCGAGGGATTTGCTCTGGCGGGCGGATTCGAACTCGCACTTGCCTGCGATCTGATTGTGGCCGCTGATGATTCGCGCTTCGGCATTCCTGAAGTCAGTCGTGGGCTCGTCGCTGCAGCGGGAGGTCTACTGCGCCTCCCCGCTCGCATCCCGCGCAACGTCGCGATGGAAATGGCACTGACTGGCCGTCCGATCAGTGCCATTCGTGCTCACGACATGGGGCTGGTCAACCGACTCGCCCCGTCGGGTACCGCCCTTGATGTCGCCGTAGAGTTAGCGGGAGAAATCATCGTGAACGGGCCCATGGCATTAGCCGTCAGCAAGCGGGTCATCAACGACTCCGCTGACTGGCCCGACTCCGAGGCGTGGGCTCGTCAGCACGAGTACGTCGTGGCGATTGAATCCTCAGATGACGCGCGAGAAGGTGCGCTGGCCTTTGTCGAAAAGCGGACTCCGGAATGGACGGGACACTAAGTAATGACCACGATTTCATCGATCACTGTCGTTGGTGGCGGCTACATGGGTGGCGGCATTGCTCAGGTGTGCGTCCTGGCCGGATACCCGTGCGTGATCGCCGACGCAACAGCAGAGGCGGCGCAATCGTCGTTGGCGCGCCTCATCGAAGAGGCTCGTATCTTTGAGGAACAAGGACTCTTCGCGCCAGGTAGCACCCAGGTCATCACGCAAGGAATTCGCGCCGCAGACAGTATCGAACAAGCCGTTGCCGATGCGGATTACATCGTTGAGGCCGTCCCTGAACGCTTGGATATCAAGGCGGATGCACTGGGACGCGCTAGTGCGGCAGCGCGACCCGACGCCATTATTGCTTCAAACACATCGGCAATGCCGATCGAGAAGCTTGCCAGCCTCGTCACCGGACCAGACCGATTCCTCGGAGTGCATTGGATGAATCCCGCGCCCTTCGTTCCGGGTGTTGAAATCATTCCTGCGTCCATGACGCGTCCTGATGTGGTCGAAGGGGCCGAGGCGCTCATTCGATCAGTGGGTAAGTCACCGTCGCGCGTCAGCGACCAGGCGGGATTCGTTGCCAATCGCCTTCAATACGCGCTCTTTCATGAAGCAGTGCGCATGGTCGAAGAAGGTACTGCGACCCCCACAGAGATTGACGAGGTAGTCAGTAACTCGTTCGGATTCCGACTGCCCTTCTTCGGACCGTTCGCTACAGCCGACATGGCCGGCCTTGATGTGTACGTCGGTGCCTACGAAAGCTTCCACGAAGCGTACGGCGATCGGTTCGCGCCACCCGCCCTGCTACTCGATCGCGTCTCAGCGGGCGACACGGGACTGAAGTCAGGTGGGGGATTCACCGGAATGGACGCGTCGAAAATCGCGGACATCGTTCGCTATCGAAACCGCGCGTACGCAGCACTCTCGGCACTACGTGCTGAACTCGGACCGGTACCCGGTCGTCGCGGTGGCGACGAAGGCCACACTCCGTGACAGTCTCAGAGCAGGTGGTCGGGATCAGCAGCATCGTGGTAGATGTGGCGGATGCCCGCTTCGTAGTACCGACGCACTTCGGGATCGAGCAACTTGAGTGCGTGAGGAGCCTTCGGCAGCAGTTCGAAGAAGCCTGCTTCGTGACTGACCAGCATGCTGGCATCGGAGACGCTGGCAAGCGCCGAGAGTCGGTGCAGCGACGACACCGCAGCGGCGGTATCGGAAGTCAGGCCCCCAGGGATGTCTTTCTCGATGTTTTCGCGGCAGTTGATGGCGTCTCCGGCGAGGATCACGGTTCCACAGTCAGGGGTGTCCCACAGCACGATCGACTGATGGCCGGGAGTGTGTCCGGGGGTCGACACCAGGTGAATACCGGGCTGAATGACCCAGTCGCCTTCGGCAAGTTGCCAGTTGAGCGTGTCGTGCCGAAAATCGGACTGATTGTAGGGCGCTCCGAAGTAGCGATCGGGAGTGAACGCCCATCGATGCTCGGCCTTCTGCACCACGTGCAGGGCGTCGGGGAAGAAGCGAGCGGCTCCGGCGTGGTCATGGTGCAAGTGTGTGTAAATCACCATGCGCACGTCTTTGGCATCAACGCCGCACAAACCGAGTTGCGCGTAGGGATGGTGCTCGGCGTTCATCACCGGATTAGACGCTCCGGCGAGGTCAGCGCCCCACGCCGCCACGGCGTCGGTGATGACGTCCGGATCGTTACCGGTATCAACGAGGATGTAGCCTTTCGACGTTTCGAGCAGGAAGTACTGCACCGGAATTGTCTTGGGCTGACCGAAACTTGTGCCCGGCACGAGCGTGCTTCCCTCAACGGTGAGAGTGCCGCTACTCATGACGAAAATTTGCCGCACGATCGTCTTCATGAGATGGACGCTAGACCGTTCACCCGTCGTTGCCAAGGTGGGGGGCCTATGAAATGCTCAACACGCACGTCTCTGTCGACAAAGAGGCTTTTCCTTCGCCGCGGCAGCCGAATTCGTGGAGGCTCAGTGATACCGGCGGATTATCTCCCGGGGACCTGTGGCAGCGGGGGGACCGCAGGATGACAACCAGGGTCCTGATTGTGGGAGCGGGCGCCATCGGTGGCGTTACCGCAGCGCGGTTGAGTCGCGCAGGATGCAATGTCACCGTTCTTGATGCGCATGCCGAACATGTGCGCCTCATGTGTTCGCCCGGACTTCGTTTCGACGAACTCGGTACCGAGTCGCAGATTGTGATCGATGCGGTGTCGAGTGCCGATCAACTCACAGGCACCTTCGACTACGCCTTGGTCTACCTCAAGGCGCCGTTCATCGAGGTTGCATTGACCCCGTTGCTCGAACGAAACCTCGTGACGAACTACGTCTCATTCGGCAATGGTCTGGTACAGCAGTCAGTGACCGACGTGGTGGGCCCCGAGCGACTCATCATTGGAATTGTCGAGTGGGGCGCAACCAACCTCGGACCCGGTCATGTGCGACAGACAACCGTCGCGCCCTTTGTCATCGGTGAAGTCGACGGCACGATCACAGACCGTCTGGTGAAGCTCGGTGAGGTGCTCGAAAACGCTGCTGATGTCCGCCTCTCCTCGGCAATTTATGGGCAGGTATGGGCCAAGTTGCTGCTCAACAGCACGTTCTCGGGCCTTGGCGCTGTGACTGGCATGGTGTACGCCGACGTCATGGAGCAACCCGATGGCCACGACATCGCATTCGCGATGTGGACTGAAGGCCACGCAGTAGCGACGGCGTTGGGAGTCGAACTCGACGATGTCGCGGGGGTGCACGCCGATCGACTCGTCGTTCGGCGCCCCGGTGATGTCGCGGGAGCTGAGGAAGCGCTCACCCAATTGATGGCACGGCTTGGGCCGACGAAGGCGTCCATGCTTCAAGATCTCGAGCGCGGCGCATCGACAGAGGTTGACGTCATCAATGGGGGAGTCGTGCGCGAAGCACACGACGTGGGCGTACCCGCGCCGCTGAACCAGTGCATCGTCGACATCGTGCACGCATGCGAAGCCGGTACTCGAACACCGGGGCCCGACAATCTTGACGATTTGCGCGCCCTCCTCAAACAGACACACACTCACTAGTACGTCAAAGTACGCAACCAGAAATGAGGCATTCCCATGGATGACAAGGTCATCATCACCTGCGCCCTCACCGGCGGCATGACAGTGCCGGCCCAGAGCGCGGCAATTCCTGTCACGGTCGATCAGATCGTTGAAGATGGCCTGCGTGCCGCCGAGGCAGGTGCCTCGGTGCTACACATTCACGTGCGCGAAGAAGCCACAGGACGCCCCGTGGCTGACCTCGAACTGTTCGACGCCGTGTTGTCGCGACTCAAGGCACAAACTGACGCCGTGTTGCAGCCAACCACCGGCGGCGGCCGCGGAATGACCGTCATTGAGCGCGGCGCTATCGTGCCTCGATTCCGTCCGGAAATGGCGACGCTCAACGCGGGTAGTTTCAACTTCGGGCTCTACCCGATCCTGCAGCGCGACTTGAATTTCCAGGAGTGGGAGGTCGACTACCTCGAAGGTACCCGCGACTACATCTTCAAAAACACCTTCGCTGATGTCACGTACCTCAAGGGGCTCATGGACGAAGCGGGTACGAAACCCGAGATCGAGATCTACGACGTTGGTCACCTGTTCAACCTTCGCCAGCTGATCAAGGAAGGTGTGGTCACCCCGCCCTTCAATCTTCAGTTTGTGCTCGGTGTTCTCGGCGCCAACATGGTCGAACCCGATCAACTGATTCATATGCTGCGTACAGCCGAGCGGCTCTTCGGTTCCGGTAACTTCACCTGGTCGGCGGCGGGCGTGGGCTACCCCGGTGAGTTCCAATTGGTGGCACTGGGTCTGATGATGGGCGGCAACGTACGCGTTGGCCTCGAAGACAATCTGCGCGTGCGCCGTACTGCCGCGGCCAAGTCGAACGTTGAGTTGGTTGAGAAGGCTGTGGCACTGGCAGCCATGTTCGACCGCACGCCTGCGACTCCAGCGGAGGCTCGCGCGGTGCTCGGCCTCAAGGGTTCGGAGGACACCGATTTCTAGTTCGACGGCAGGCCGGTTGATCGCCCTCGGCGATCGAGCTCCGGCCATCGACGCGACCGCGTGGATCGCTCCTGGTGCCCTGTGCATCGGGAGCGTCACGGTCGGTGCAGCGAGCAGCATTTGGTACACCACGGTGATGCGCGCTGACAGTGACACGATCACCATTGGAGCGGGAACCAACATTCAAGACGGCTGCGTGGTGCATGCCGATCCTGAACTTCCTGTGGTGGTGGGAAACGACGTGTCGGTGGGGCATCGAGTGGTGCTTCACGGTTGCACCGTTGAAGACGCGTGCCTGATCGGTATGGGCGCGGTGGTGCTCAATGGCGCCTCCATCGGAACAGGAACGATCGTGGCGGCTGGAGCCGTGGTACTCGAAGGCGCTGTCATTCCGCCGAATTCGTTAGTAGCGGGTGTGCCGGGCAAGGTGCGGCGTGAGACAACGGCAGAAGAACGTGAGGGAATCCTCGACAATGCAGCGACGTACCGCGCGTTGACAGCTGAGCATTCCGCGATTGATGTGTGATCGGTTCGCGAACGAGACGTCAGGCGATTGCCGGCGGGAAGGAAGGGCGCAATGACGCAGGAAATCAATATCGAGTTGGTGCGCGAGATGGCGCTGAAGTACCGCAACTGGGGACGATGGGGTGCTGACGACCAGCTCGGTTCGCTCAACTTTGTCACCGATGAGATGCGCGCGCACGCGATGACATTGCCGCGCCGTGGGAAGGTGTTCTCTCTCGCGTTGCCCCTTGATGTCAACGGCCCGATGGTCGGCGCGCACGGCCGCGTTAACCCCTATCACTTCATGATTTGGGACGGCGGCGATTTCGAGGCGGGCGCACAGGACTTCATCTCCGCGATGCGTTACACCGATGATGCCGTGTTCCTCGTGCTGCAAAGTTCGACCCAATGGGATTCGCTCGCTCACATCTTCTTCGACGGTCAGATGTACAACGGGCACGGTCCTGAGAAGGTGTCGAGTCGCGGGGCGTCGGTCAACAGCATGACCAACGTGCGCGACAAGGCGGTAGGCCGCGGGGTGCTGCTCGACATCGCGCGCTACAAGGAGTTGCCCTGGCTTCCGACAAGTTACGCGATCACCAAGGAAGACCTCGAGGGCTGTGCTCAGAAGCAAGGTGTTGAGGTTGGTGAGGGTGACTTCGTGCTGTTGCGCACCGGTCAGATGGCCGAGCGGCGCGCGGCTGGTTCGTGGGGTGATTACGCCGGTGGCCCGGCACCTGGAATGGGCATCACCTGCGCCGACTACTTCTGCCCTCGCAATGTTGCTGCGGTCGCGACCGACACCTGGGGCACCGAGGTACTTCCGAACGAGACACCGGATGTTTTCCAGCCCCTGCACTGCATCATGCTCGTGAACGCAGGAATCATCCTGGGTGAGATGTGGGATATGGAGGAACTTGCCGAAGATTGTGCGGCTGAAGGCACCTACGACTTCCTGCTCGTGGCGCCACCGCTCACGATCACCGGTTCGGTCGGTTCTCCCGTCAACCCGCAGATCATGCGCTAGCCGTTTGTTGCGTTCGGCTACTTCACTGAAGGACATGCGATGACTGCCAGTAAGTACGACGATCTGACGCGCAGCATGCTCCGCGGCGCAATCGATATGCACATTCACTCAGCACCCGACATATTCCCGCGGTCGGTCGACGCGATCGAGGCAGCGCGGCAGGCCAAAGATGCGGGGATGGAAGCGATCGTGCTCAAGAGTCATTCCACCGATACGGCTGCGCGTGCAGAGTTGGCGGCAACGCACACCGGGATGCAGGTCTATGGCGGGGTGTCACTCAACTATCCGGTCGGTGGGCTGAACCCGTATGCGGTGCTGGAGTCGGCGCGACAGGGTGGTCGGGTCGTCTGGTTCCCGACACTCTGCGCGACCCACTTCTTGGCCCATGCCGAAAATGTGCCGGTACTGCGCGAGAAGTCACCCGTCGGAAGTCCGGGACTCACGCTGACCAACGACGATGGCACGCTTCGCCCCGAAATCGAAGACGTGCTCCAGCTCGTACTCGAATACGACATGGTGCTGTGCTCGGGTCACGTCACTCCGGGCGATGCGATTGCTGCTTTCGCGCGAGCGAAGGAAATCGGCATCACTCGTTTGGTCGTCACGCACCCGCATGCCCTCTTCGTGGGTGCTGAGGTCGAGCAGATGAAGACGCTGGCGGCACTGGGCGCTATGAATGAAATGCACTACGCCTTTGTCACTGCCATCATCAACCCGCCGCAGACGATGGAATACATCGCCGAGACCATTCGTGCGGTGGGAGTCGACAATTGCTACCTCGCGACCGACGGTGGTCAGAAGATCAATCCTGTTCCCGTTGAAGCACTGCGCTTGTTCATGGTCGGAATGCTCGAGCAAGGCTTCACCGAAGATGAAGTGCGCTACATGGTTGCTGATGCACCCCGCAAGATTCTGTTCTGATCACCACTCGCTCACTCGCTAGGAGTTACGTTGTCCGTTCTTCACGTTGCCATCTTCCGCTTCAACGAGGGAGTTACCGACGAACAGGTTGAGTGGTTCACTGACGGCTTGATTGCCTTGAAGGCACAGATGCCGATGCTGCTCTCGTTCCGGTTTGGCCGCGACCTTGGCATCCGCAACGGCAACTACGACTATGGCGTCGTGGCTGAACTTGAGGGGTCCGAGTTGGTCGACGTCTACCTCGATCATCCGCTGCATCAAGTGTTCGTCGAGGACTACGTCAAAGTGATGGTGGCTGAGCGACGTGCCGTGCAGGTCAACAACTTGTCGGGTCGCTAAAACCCGCTGTCCAACTGACGGGCAACGCCGCGTTCTGATCGCTAGGGTCTGGTGATGCCCGAGACTTGGATCACTCGTCGACATTGAGCGTGACGTTGATTCTGGGATTCGGTCGGCCCTGGGAACTCGATCCTTCGGCGCGTTAGCGGGTGGGCGTGAGGGTAGGAATGCCGAGTTGCTGGCCGAGGGTTGCGTAGATTTCACCGATGTGATCGGCGTTTTCTCCGTCAACAGTCACCAGGTCATGCTTGATGGCAAGGTCGCTCGGAAACTCGTAGGTGTCGATCTGTGTTGTTACAGATGACATCGCCTTCTCATAGGAGTCAATCGGCGCGTTGCTGACCGCTCCGTCGTTTGCGTTGGTGACGATGAGCAGTCGCTCGAGTGGAACGGTACGAGTGACATCGATCTGGGCGTCACGGCCGAGTGCGAGGAAGGCCCCGAGCGAACGCAATGAATACCGCGGATAGGCGTACGCAGGAGTTGCCAGTTTCTCTTTCTGCTCACCGTCCCACCACAAATAATAGTCAGGGACGTAACGAGCAACGCGGGCGATCGGCGCAACTGCGAGCGCAGGGATCGCTTTCGGCATCATGAGAGGCGCGATGACGTCTGCCTCGGCCACGTCATTGCGGTGTGCTCCTGCCCATGCAGCCAAAGCGCCGCCGGCCGACAGGCCCGCCACCGTGATTCGGTCACCAAGCCCGGCGGCAATGTTGATCGCGTTGTCGGTGGCTCGCGCAAGATCTTGAGGTGTGACGTCAGTCGGGGTCGTGGTGAGCCGGTCGGCAAGTCCGTGGCCGGGAAGGCGTGGCACCACGACGTTGTATCCCGCGGCCGCGTACGCTTTCGCGACCGATCGGAATTGTGCTGGGCAACTCGTGAATCCGTGCAGCAGGACGACCGATCTCGCTTCCTTCTTGCCCGAGTCGATCACAATCGATCGACAGTCGGGGTTGACGTCTGAACCGTCTGCTTCGGTGAGTGCAGTGGCGAGGGTTACTGCCTGATCGTGTGCCGCCGCGGGGTCAGCGTGGCTGGTCAGATCGCCATCGAGCAGCGGCGTGAATCCGGCGATAGCGATCACTGCGGCAACGACGACCACCACTGCGAGCGCCAAGACAGCGATGCGACGGCCCCAACGGGGCTGCTGCGACGGTTGCTCGGAGGTGTGGTCGGTCATGGGGTCAGACTCCTTGGTCGTAGCGACGTTGGCTTGAATCGATCTGGTCGTGATGCTCGACCGCCCAGTCGGCAAGCGCCGTCACCGGGCCGATCATCGTGTGCCCGAGGTCGGTCAATTCGTATTCGACGCGCGGTGGAATCTCAGCATAGGCGGTGCGCTGCACAAGGCCGTCGCGTTCAAGCTTGCGCAGGGTGAGTGTGAGCATCCGTTGGCTGATTCCATCAACGGCGGATTTGAGAGCGGTGAACCGTTGCGGTCCCCCACTCAGGATCGCGATGACCAGCAAACTCCATTTATCGCCCAGCCGGTCAAAGGTCAGGCGAACGACGCGACAGTGTTCGCTGTCACCCAACTGAGCGTGGGAGTAGGTGGGCTGTGCCATGGTCACCTCCATGTGCCTGAGGCACGTTGCTGTCCCCGCGGGGATGCCTCTATTGTTACCCAAAGTACCTGTAGGAACAATAAGTAACTATTGAGGAGTCTCGTGAGTATCGTTCTGGTCATCGCCGCTGTGTTACTCGGAATCGCCGCAATCGGTTCGGCGTTCGGCAAACTCAGTCGCAATCCCAAGGTCGTTGAAAGCATGCACAGCGTGGGAGTCACCGACCCCCAGATGCGCGGCCTTGCGGTGCTCGAGATTCTGGGTGCGCTCGGACTGTTGCTCGGCATCTGGCTGCCATGGCTCGGCGTACTCGCGGCCGCCTGCCTGACCCTCTATTTCCTTGGCGCACTCATCGCTCACCTGCGTGCCAAGCAGGGACTGAAGGAAACTGCTGCGCCGATCGCGTTGGCGTTGCTGGCCCTGATCACCACCGTGTTGGAACTCAAGCGCTGAGCCTGGTCAGCGGAGCAGCGGCAGCGCCGAAAGCTTCAGTCGTTCCAGCTAATGAAGGGTGTGGCCCTCGACAGGTCAGCGGACTCGTGGGGGCGCCGATTCCATCGGTGCCACGCCCACGCGACTGATGCCACCTGCAGCATGAGGCCCACAACCACGCACTCATTGATGGTGTACACCACAGCGGCCACGGTGATCAACACGGCGTAGAACATCAGGAGGGCGGGCGGCATCCACCAGGGCATGAGGTACTCGTGCTCTGGTGCAGAGCGCAATGGGCCCATGCGCGCCACGATGTCTTCGAAGACTGCTTGCTCTTCTTCTGGCAACATGACTACCTCCATCGGGCAATGCGAGGGCCTATCACACCACGTCTGTCGGTTCCCCGCCACTTGAAAATTCCGAGGCTGAGACACTGGGGGCATGAGCGACCAGTTCACGGGATTCCCTGTCGAAGCCTTCGACCTCTACGAGCAGCTCGAGGCCAACAACAACAAGGCGTGGTGGACCGAGCATCGCGGCACCTATGAAACGTCAGTCAAGGCACCCCTCGTGGCTCTCACCGATGAACTTGAGCCCGAATTTGGTACGCCCAAACTCTTCCGGCCCTATAACGACCAACGCTTCAGTAAGGGCGCGCCACTCAAGACCCATCAGGGTGCGACGGTGATGCTCGAGGACGCGGTGGGACTCTACGTGCAGGTGTCGGCCGAAGGACTCATGGTCGCGGGCGGATGGTTTGCGCCGGCGGGCGATCAGGTGCGCCGTTATCGCGAAGCCGTGGCGGGCGCTGGAGGTGTGGTTCTTGACACGTTGGTGAAGGCCTTACCGCGTACGTGGGATATCGATGGCAATCAGTTGGCCACGCGTCCCAAGGGGTACGACGTTGATCACCCACGTATCGATTTGCTCCGTAACCGTCGGCTCACTGTGGCGCGACGCTACCCGGTTGAACCGTGGTTGAGCACGCGCAAGGTGCTCACCACCGTACGTAAAGACTGGCGCTTGATGATGCCGCTATTGGAGTGGTTGGCCGATCACGTCGGTCCCGTTGACGACCCTGGCGCATAAGATTGAGGTATGTCCAAGCGATCGTGGAATGAACTGACCCGACCACAGCAAACTGCCGTTGTTGTGTTGGGCGTCGTCGAAGTAGCGCTCACCACGATGGCGTTGATTGACCTTGCGCGCCGTCCCAGCGCTCTCGTACGTGGGCCCAAACTGGCGTGGGCAGTGGGATGCGTGGTGCAGCCCGTGGGGCCGATCGCCTATCTCGCTCTCGGTCGAAAGTAGTTCTGCGTCAGCGCGCTACACCGACGGCCGCTCGCGCAACCACGGAAGTGGAACCATCGGGTTCTCCGATTCGAGTTCGCGCGCCAACCGATGGCCGTCGAACACTGCTTCCGATGGCATTCCGGGCGCAACGGCGTCGCCGATGGCATAGACCGCCGTGATGCCTGCGTGCGCAAGCGATTCGGGATGAGCCATGAGTTCGCGGTAGAGCGCGTCATCGGACACCTGCTGAGTCACCAGAATGACTCCACCGACCGTCATCGACCACGGATCCTCGTACGTGGTGTGGCCGCTGACCTCGCCCGCGGCAATGTCAGTGATCGTGATGCCGGGATGAAACTGAACTCCCACGTTGTGCAGGTGGCTGCGCAGCATGTCGCCTTCGAGTGACTCGTCAGAGATCGGAGAGATCGTCGCTGTGGGGGTGACCAGATGAACCGTGCGACCCTCGAGGGCGAGTAACTCGGCGATTCCAGGCGCCACGTAGTAGCCATCGGTGTCGTAGACGACCACGTCGCCATCGCCCGGTCGGGCACCGGTCATCACTTCCTCGGGTGTCAGTGCGAGTGATGCGCCTGTGATGGGTTCGAAGCGATTCGGTTGATGACCCTCGCCTGTCCATGCCGATCCGGTCGCGATGATCACGATGTCGGCACCGTAGTCGCGTACCTCATCGGGGGTGAGCCGCCTTCCAGTGATGACTGAGACGTTCGTAAGCGCATCGAGGGCGATCACGCGGTGGTCGATGACTCGTCCCCAGTCACCGAGGGTTGGAAGTTGACGGGTCCACCTCAACTTTCCGCCGAGTGCGTCGTCGGCTTCGACCAGATGTACCGCGTGGTACCCGCGCTTTCCCAACACGAGTGCGCATTCCATGCCTGCGGCACCGCCGCCGACGATGAGAATGGAACGCTCCGGTCGCGTCGTTTGTTCAAATCGTTCGGGATGCCACGAGCGTCGGTACTCCTCGCCCGCCGTTGGATTTTGCAGGCACCCCACATGCGAAAAAGTCTCCTCACGCAGGATGCAGACATTCGATCCGGTGCATTCGCGTACATCGCCGATGCGGCCCTCGCGAATCTTGGTGGGAAGGAAAGGATCGGCGATCGCTGGACGCGCAGCTCCGATGAGGTCGAGTTCACCGCTGCGGATGAGTGAGGCCATCAGGTCGGGGCTGGTGTAGCGACCGACGCCGACGATGGGTTTGCCGGTGGCCTCGCGCACGCGTGAGGTCCATGGGCGCTGGTGTCCCTCGGGGTAGTAACGGGACGTTCCTGAATCTTCCGGCCAACTTCCGACATTGACGTCAAAGAGGTCGACGAGCGAATCGCTCATGCGCACGACCTCCAGCATCTCGTCGATGCTGATGCCGGGTAATTCCTCGCGCCCATCAATGGTCATCCGCACGGCGATCGCGCACTCGTCGCCGACGGCAGCGCGAACTCGTTCAAGTGTCTCCGTTTGAAACCGTGCGCGGTTCGCGAGTGAGCCGCCGTAGCCATCAGTGCGTCGGTTGGTTGCGGTTGAAAGCCACTGACCCATGAGGTAACCGTGTGCACCGTAGACATAGATGATGTCGAATCCGACATCGCGAGCGCGGATGGCTGCAGTGACGAAGTCGCTCTGCACGCGTTCGATGTCGTCGAGTGTCATTTCCTTGGCGAGATTTGAGTGTCGCCATTGCGAGCCGATCTGGCTGGGGGCGATGCGACGGGCTCGTGATTCGCCATTGAATGATTCGCCGCCGCCGTGGTAGAGCTCGATTCCTGCAAGCGAACCGTGAGCATGGATGGCGTCGGCGACCACTCCGAGACGTTGCATGTCCTCGAGATTCCAACAGTCTGCGGCCGGTGCCGGCAGTTCATCGGAATCAGGGGAGACGGGGGCGTAGTCAATGCAGACGCCACCCCAACCACCTTCGGCCTTGACCCCTCGAAAGGCCGCGTGAGTGCGAGGTTGTGCCGAGCCGAAACCCGAGGCGTGCGGGACTTGGTAGAAGCGGTTCGGCAGGGTTGTGGGGCCGATCGTGAGGGGTTCGAAGAGGATCGCGTGACGTGGATCCATCGAGTCGGCTCCTCCCGGTTGCGGCGTGTCCAGCATGTCAGAGGAGTACCTCGGCGCGTGGCATGCTGTGGGGATGCGACGCCTGCTGCTCGGAACTGTAGTGCTCACTGTGGGTCTGGCCGCGTGCTCGCAGGCTGCTCCGCCGGCACCGGTGCCGACCCCCTCGCCGACGACGGCCTCACCGACTCCGACCCCCATTCCGACCCCCACACCCACGCCCACTCCGGTTGTGGTGAATCCCCTCACCGGACTTCCCGCGGTCGGCGGCGTCGTGTCGAACCGACCGGCGCTGATGGTGAAGATCGATGACGTGGGTGGCGCCCTTCCGCAGACTGGTCTTCCTCAAGCCGACATCGTGGTTGAGCAGCCGATGGAAGGCGGGCTCACGCGATTCATGGCGATCTTCCAGTCACAAGAACCTGGCATCGTGGGGCCTATTCGTTCGGCCAGACCAGTTGATGCGCAGATCACGCGCATGTTGGGTCCGACCATTCTGCTGTTCTCTGGTGCTAGCCCCTACGAAATTGCTCCGGTCAAGGCAGACAGTCACGCGCTGCTCATCGCCGACGACTGGGCCACCGCCCCGGGCACCTTCGAGCGGCATTCAGATAAGTCGGGAGAACACAACCTCTACGGAGATACCGCGAAGGCGTGGAAGTTTGGGCTCGCGCACGGCGCGAAGACCGGCCCTCCGAACGCGCCACTGACTTTCACGCCAGTGGCTGCGCCGGGAGCCACACCGGTCAAGGAAATCTCGCTCGACTTCGGTGACACACGGGTTCGGTGGGACTGGGATTCGAAGGCGGAAGTCTGGTTGCGTTCTCAGAACGGTCGCGAACACGACGATGCGGAAAAGGGTCAACTCGACGCCGACACGGTGCTCGTGATCTCGGTGCCCGTGCGCTACGACTCGTCGATTCACGATGTGCTCGGGACGCCGACTCCGCTTCCGACAACGACGGGCACCGGAACTGCCTGGCTCTACCGTGATGGCACCGGAATCAAGGTGACATGGAGTCGGCCGACCGTGGATGACCCGTTCGTACTCACCGATGCATCCGGTGCGGAAGTGGGCGTGAAGCCGGGTCGTACCTGGATCGAGTTGCTCGATGCGCCGCGCAAACCACAGACTTCGTGACTGTCACGCAGGTTCGAAGTCTTCTTCAATTCCGGAATGCCGCGTGGCTAGGCATTGCCACGATTGAGCGATCGAGACGGCTCACACTCCGCGCACCCACGAGCACGAGCGATCTGGTGAAGTCATCAAGGAGCAGCGACATTACCCGCTGAACACCTTCGGCTCCTGCGAGGCCCAGGCCCCATTGCACCGGTCGCCCGATGAATGCCGCGTCGGCGCCCAGGGCAATGGCCTTGACTACATCGAGCCCTGAGCGGATTCCACTATCGACCATCACCGATGCGGTGCCGTTGACGGCTTCAACGATCTCGGGAAGGGCGTACGCGGTGGGCAGGGCGGTATCCAATTGGCGCCCCCCGTGATTCGACACGATGATGCCGGATGCGCCGTGCTCAACTGCGAGCAGGGCGTCGTCGCCGCGGAGCAGACCTTTCACAACAACCGGCACGGTTGAGTGTGCGACGATTTCGGCCAATGAGTCCCATGTGAGGTCATGATGAAGCGAGGCCCACATTGGTGCCAGTCGGGGGTCGGGCGCACCGGCCTCGGCTAGACAGGGGACCACTTGCTTGCCGCGAAGGGTGAATCCGGAGTCGACGTCACGCTGACGTAGGCCCAGCGTCGCGAGGTCGACAGTGAGGACGATCGCACCGGCGCCGGCCGCGATGGCTCGGTCGACGAGTGCCAATGTAAAACCCCAGTCGGCGAAGGCGTACAACTGGAACCACCAGTGCAGGCCGTCCACAGATTCGAGTTCGGCGAATCCGGCGGACGCGAACGTTGAGTGGCAGTAGAGCGTCTGAGTAGCAGCCGCCGCCTGGGCAACGAGTCGCCCACCCCCGGGATGGAGCAGTTCTTGAAATCCCATCGGCGCGATCATGATGGGGTGAGCTTCAGGCTGGCCGAGCAGCGTTACCGAGGTGTCGACCGCTCCCGCCGTTGCAAGCATTCGCGGGCGCACTGAGATGCCCTGCCATGCGTCGGTATTGCGTCCAACGGTGAGACCCTCGCTAGCGCCGCCGTTGATGTAGCCCACGAGTCCTTCGGGCTGTACAAGCGCGAACGCCCTGTGGAAACCGTCGATCGTGGTAGGTAATGGCACCCGCTACACACTAGTGAGCGCAATGAGGCATGAACTCGGCAGGTTGCTCTGGAGGTACATCTCCTTATCGTGTGCAGGTTTCGCATGCGATGATGGCGCATTACTACTTCACGCACGCCCCCGTCTTCTCCCACACCGACGGCTGATCTGGCGCCCATTCAGAAGGCGTCACGCTGGTCGTCGCTGTCACTTCGCCTCGCGCTGCTGATGGCAATCGTGCTGGTCCTGAGTGGTTTGATCACGGCGATCTACTCAGCCGCATCAACGCGTAGCGCCGCAGCGTCGGCATCTGAGGACTCCACGGCGAATGCCCACAAGGCAACGGGACTTCTGATTGAGCAGGCGTACGCCGACACTCAACGAGCACGAACTACTGCAATGGAAACGAGGAAAGCCGAACTCAAGAACATCGGGGCCCCGATCGCCTCAGCGCTCGATGAATTGCGTGCGCGAGTGGCGAAGGGTGAGTTGACCCTGCCTGAAGCAAAGCTTGCTGGCCTCGCGATCATTCGCTCTGTGCGCTTCAACAAGAGCGACTTCTTCTTCGCCTTCGACTCAGATGGCACCTCGATCGCCAATCCCAACCGGCAGTTCGAGGGTAAGAACTTGATGAAGCAGCAGGACCCGAGCGGCATCTTTACCGTCCGCGAACTGCTGAAAATGGCCGACGAGAAAGGCAGTGGCTATCTCGAGTATTCATGGATCAAGTTGAACGAGACCGAGCCATCGCCCAAGGTCGGCTACGTCTACCGCTATGCCCCGTGGAACTGGATCATCGGCACTGGCGTCTACGTCGACGACATCGATAAGGAGGCGGCCGCTCGTCTCGAAGCGACTAAGCAGGCACTGGGGGACTCATTCAGTCGGGTGGCGCTCGCAGACAGTGGACTGCTCTTCGTGCTCGACAAGGATGGGAAGGTCGTCGTCTCGCCTTCGAACCGTGACCTCTCAGAGTTGGGCACCACCGACTGGGGACGCAATCTGACGACCAGTCTGGTGGCGTCAGCGCCGAAGTCGTCGAAGGAGATCGTGCTGACAAACCTTGATGCAGCGCTCACCGGTACCAGTGAGCCGTGGGTGATGGATGTATCGACCTTCCCTGAACTCGGCTGGACTCTCGTTTCTGCGGTCCCCCAGTCGGAGATTCAGGCACCGGGCAACAGTCAGGCACTGCGTCAAGGCCTGATCAGCCTGAGCGTGCTGCTCCTCGGCCTGATCATCGGACTGGCGGCCAGTCGTCGTCTCGTTCGACCTGTGGCCACCATGACCAAGGCGGCCGCGGCGTTGGAGGCTGACTCCTTCGAACCAGAAATGCTCGACGAGGCGGCCGCTCGCAAGGATGAGGTGGGGCTCTTGGCGCGCGCCTTCCAACGTATGGGAGCCGAGGTCGTCGCACGTGAGCGCAAACTACGAGAGCAGGTGAGAACTCTGACCGTGGTTGTCGATCGGCAGAAGGTGGCCGAGGAGTCTGGTGCGATCACTGAATCAGACTTCTTCAAGGATCTTCAGGCGAAGAAGGAAGCCCTCCGCGCCAGAAATGCAACTCCCCCTGACTCCGACCTACCCTCCTCACGCTGACTGAAAGACGGTCGGCGACCGAGAGTGCTCAGCGGCCGTGACTCGCAGGGTCAGGCAGGTTCGAGTTCGTCGTCGTCAACCCCCACAAACGGCGCGCGAAGCGTCGGCAGAATATGTCGTCGGTTGATGACGAACATGACAAGAGCAATGACGGCATAGATCACGCACAACGTCAGGCGACCGCTCGTTCCAGTGACGGCGAATTGCACCGCGAACAGGGCTAGTAATGCCCATGCTCCCCATCGAGGGAATCGCAGCGCCAGCAGAATGGCGACCCCCATCAGTGTCTGGGTCGCCGTCAGAAGCATCTCTTCGACTTGGCGCGAGTCGAGTGGAATTCCCGCAGCTCCGCCGCCTCCGACCCAGTACGCGATCGGAATCGACCCGACGAGCAGGGTCCACTGGTTGACCTTGCTGGAGATGAGGGTGGCGATACCGTCTTGCGCGTTTCCACGAAGGGCGAAGATGATCGCGACGATGAATTCTGGGGCTTCGGATGCGAGTGGTGCGAGCCACTGCACGAGAAGGAACTCGTCGATTCGGAGTTCGTGACCCGATTGGACCAAGCTGTCAGCGAAGGGCTTGGCGCAGAGGAGAATCACCACGGCAGCGGCGAGGAACATCGAGGTGACCATGATGCGGCGGGCGCGTGGCGCCAGCGCGCCAATAACTGCGGCCGTTCCGATGAGGTGCGGCTGTTCAACTTCCTGCCGCGTGACGCGGTAGAGGTAGTAGCCAAACCACGCGAGCAGCACGATGGCCAGAGGCATTGAGATGACGGCGGTGGCCGGGGCCATGAACGCGATGATTCCTGCAATGAGAAGGAAACCGAGTTCGACGCGCGTTCCCGTTTCGAGGGGGAGGGCTTTCATGGGGTTGCCTTGGCGACGAGCCACCATCAGGCCAAGTAAAACGACGACGGGCCAGCCCAAACCCATCAGCAATCGGTTCGAGCCGGTCATATTGGCAGCGGCGTACGCGGTGTAGGTGGGGTCGGAGCCGGCTGTGTAGGCAAAGTAGAGGTCGACGGCGTACTCGGGAAGAACCGCGATGAAGGCCAACACGGCGATGGCAAGGCCGCCGGAGATGTCCATTTGCGCGGCTTCGGCGGCCCACGCCAAGAGGAACGACGAGGCGACAACGGCGCTTCCAAAGACAGCGAGCGAGACCAGTGGATCGGAATTCATCCCGGAAATTCGCACGACTACGGCGGGCAGCATGAAGAGCGCCGCGAGGATTACTCCCCGAAAACGAAGCATGGGATGGACTCTATCTTCCGAGGAACGGGTAGCCTCACGGCATGGAATCGAGGTCGGAATGGCGGATTTGATTGAGTCGCAGGTGTGGATTCTGCTCTGCGTCGGAATCGGAGTCGGCCTCGCTATCGTCGTGCGTCGTTTCTATATTCGGCCGAGTGGTGGTCCAACCCAAGATGACGGAAGTCGATTCACCGATGCGTTGACCTACGTCTCGGGTGTGATCGGCATTCTGTTTGGCCTCCTGCTGTTGTTCACCGTGCAGCATTACACCGACACCGCCACCCTCGCCAAGGAACAGGCGGTCAGTTACGCCGCCGCATTTGATGAGACCGAGGTTCTTGAACCTGCCAAGGCAGAGAGTGTTCAGCGAGGTTTGGTGTGCGTCATGCGCGCGACCGCGACCGATTTTTGGGCGGCTGCCGAGCGTGGAGATCTCACCGGCGATGCCAATGTGCTGGCATGGCATCACAGGGTCGTCAAAGATTTGTCGAAGATTGAGGGCACAACGGGGCTGGAAGAAAGCGCCACGTCGTCGATTAGTTCCTACCTGACTGCGGCCGAAACCGCAGGTCAGGGCCTGCTGTTCAACGCCAAGGGGAATTTGCCGTTCGTGGCTCTGCTGGTGATTTGGGTCGGAACCGCGGTGCTGTCGTTCTTGATGGCGTTGAGTCTGCTCGACCGACCTCGCCTCGCAGTCGCCATGATCACGTCGATGACTGTGCTGACCCTCGCGGTGATGGCGGCCCTGACGACATTCGCCAGCCCGTTTACTCCCATCGGCCCGACGGTTACCCCTGACGCGCTCAATGCGGTGATGCTTCGCCTCGAGGCAGCCCATCCCGGCCCCATCTGGGCACCGTGCGAGCGACTGGAACCATCGAAGGCGGAGTAGCCTTTCGGTCATGGGAAGCACGGCGACCGATGCATCGGCTCTTGCGCGAGAACTCGCGGAGGCGCGCGAGCGATACCGAGTTGCGCGGCCGGTAGGCGCGGCTCTAGATGAGCAGGCGCGCGAGGTAATGCCAGGTGGCAATACACGGTCCGTCCTGTATCACCCGCCCTTTCCTTTACGCATCGCACGCGCCTACGGATCGATGATCGTCGACGTCGACGGATTCGAGTACGTCGATCTGCTCGGCGAATACACGGCCGGACTGTACGGCCACAACGACCCGGTCATCTTGGACGCGGTGCGCGAGGCACTCAACGATGGCTTGGGCTTCGGCGCGCATAACACGCGCGAACTCGTTCTTGCCCGGTTACTTGTCGAACGATTCCCGGCGCTTGAATTGGTGCGGTTCACCAACTCAGGAACCGAGGCCAATCTCATGGCGGTCTCGCTCGCGCGGGCCGCTACCGGGCGCCCCGCGATTGCGGTGATCGATGGTGGGTATCACGGTGGATTGCTGACGTTCGGCGGAGGTGAGGGTTCCCCCGTGAATGCGCCGTACGAAACGGTGCTGTTGACGTACAACGACATCGAGTCCAGTCGTGCGGCCCTGCGTGCCTCGGCTGACCGCATTGCTGCCGTCGTGGTGGAGTCGACTCTGGGTTCAGGCGGCTGTATTCCGGGAAGCCCTGAATACCTGCGCATGCTGCAAGACGAGGCGCGGGCGGCAGGCGCATTGTTCATCCTTGACGAGGTCATGACCTCGCGTCTGGGGCCGCACGGATCTGCGCCAGGGCTTGGTCTCGAACCCGACCTCATCACGCTTGGCAAGTACCTCGGTGGGGGGCTGACATTCGGGGCCTTTGGCGGGCGCGCCGATGTCATGGCGGCGTTCGACCCGTCGAAGCCCGGTGCCCTTCCACACGCGGGCACCTTCAACAACAACGTGCTCACCATGGCGGCAGGCATTGCCGGCCTCACCCACCTGCTGACCGACGACGCACTCAATGAACTGAACGCGCGGGGTGATCGCTTGCGAATGACCCTGCGTTCGTTGATGGCGCCGTACGGATGGACGGCTTCGGGTAGTGGATCGATGGTCGGATTCCATCCGGTGACGGGTCCGATCACGCGGCCAGCGGACCTTGCCGATGCTGATCCGGGACGACGTGAACTGCTGTTCCTCGATCTGCTTGAACGTGGGTGGCGCCCGGCGCTCCGCGGGTTCATCGCTCTGAGCCTGGCCGTGACTGACGATGACGTCGACCGCTTCATCGACGATGTCACGACTGTGTTGGCTGCTCGTTCCTCGCGGTGATCGGTCAGCGCAGGCGGCGCGAGAGTTCGCGTGCGTAGGTGCGCACGAGTTCAGCGAGTACGTGGCGGGCCTCGGCATCGGTTGATGGGGTAGAAAAACTGCCTCTATGCGTGCTGAGTGTCCCCCCATGCGGAAAGAGGGGGGAGCGGAAGGTCAGACCGATGGACGCGACCGGGCGTCCGTTGCGATCCAGTGCGGCAGCGGCGACGCTCGCGAATCCATCGGTGATGAAGCCATCTTCCTCGGCCCAGCCGCGTGCTGACTCGGTGCGCACTAAGGCCGTGAGGCTGCGCAGCGTCATCGGTCCACGTCCGGTGCGATCGACGAATGCGTCCCGGCTGGGAAAGAGTGCGCGAACCTGGGCTGCCGGTAGTGCGGCCAGCATGGCTCGACCCGAGGCGGTCAGGGAGGCCGGTAGTCGAACTCCGACGTCTGCGACCACCGTCACTGGGCTGGTGGCGATTTCATGCAGAGCGAGGTACAGGGTCTCGCGTCCGTGGAGAACGCCGACGTGGGCAACGCACGGGGCGGTCTCGCTGGCCCGCTGAGCCAGGCCGGCAAGCAGGGGCCGAGCCAGCCGCTCGAGTGGTTCCTGACGCAGATAGGCAGTGCCGATTTCGAAAGCGGCCAGGCCGAGACCCCAGCGTTCATCTTCGGGGTAGTGCACCACGAATCCCTCGGCTTCCATCGCGCTGAGCAGGTGGTAGACCGAGGAGCGCGGAAGACCCAGATCGCGGGCCAGTCCGGCGGCAGTCAGAGGTCCCGTTGCGCCGGCGAGCGCCCGCAACACCACCAGGGTGCGAGTGGCCGCAGGGACATTCGACACGGCACTCCAAATCTCGGATACGAGACAACAATTGGGATCAGCCTATGTTGTCAAGGTCCTTGTGAGTGCTCGAATGTGCCCATGACTTCAGGACCCCGCCCCGTGCACGCAGCCACCGGAACCTCCCTCACCGCACGTTCGTGGCCCACGGAGGCCGCACTGCGCATGCTGAGCAACAACCTCGACCCGGATGTGGCCGAGCACCCCGATGAGTTGGTTGTCTATGGCGGCACTGGGAAGGCGGCCCGCAACTGGGCCAGCTTTGACGCCATCGTGCGCACCCTCACCGATCTGCGCGAAGACGAAACCTTGCTCGTTCAGTCGGGTAAGCCCGTCGGCGTGATGCAAACGCACGAGTGGGCACCGCGTGTACTCATCGCCAATTCGAACTTGGTGGGTGACTGGGCCACCTGGCCCGAGTTCCGTCGTCTCGAGCAACTCGGTCTGACGATGTACGGGCAAATGACCGCTGGTTCGTGGATCTACATCGGCACCCAGGGAATCCTGCAAGGCACCTACGAAACATTTGCCGCGATTGCCGCCAAGCGTTTCGGCGGAACGTTGTCGGGCACCCTGACCTTGACCGCCGGTTGTGGTGGCATGGGCGGTGCCCAGCCGTTGGCCGTCACGATGAACGAGGGAACCTGTCTGATCATCGACATCGACGGAACGAGACTGCGTCGTCGGGTTGAAACGCGCTACCTCGACGAGATTGCTGACAATCTCGACGATGCCATTGACCGTGTGGTGCGTTACAAGTCGCAGCGCAAGGCAGTGTCAGTGGGACTCGTCGGCAACGCTGCCACCCTGCTTCCTGAAATCCTGCGCCGTGGTGTTCCAGTGGACATCGTCACCGACCAAACGTCGGCACACGACCCGCTGTTCTACATTCCCGAGGACATCGATCTCGGCGATGCCCGCGACTACGCCGACAAGAAGCCCGAGGAGTTCACCGACCGGGCCCAGGAGTCGATGGCCAAGCATGTCGAGGCCATGGTCGGCTTTATGGATGCCGGCGCTGAGGTGTTCGACTACGGAAACTCGATTCGCGACGAGGCGCGCAAGGGTGGCTACGGCCGGGCTTTCGAGTTCCCCGGATTCATTCCTGCCTATATTCGCCCGCTTTTTTGCGAAGGCAAAGGCCCATTCCGGTGGGTGGCGCTGTCGGGTGATCCCGCAGACATTGCCCGCACCGACAAGGCGGTGCTCGACCTCTTCCCAGACAACGACCACCTGCGTCGCTGGATCACCATGGCTCAGGACCGCGTCGCCTTCCAAGGTTTGCCTGCACGCATTTGTTGGCTTGGCTACGGAGAACGTGACAAGGCTGGTCTGGCGTTCAACGATCTGGTTGCCAGTGGCGAGGTGAAGGCGCCTATCGTCATCGGACGCGATCACCTCGACTGTGGTTCGGTGGCGTCGCCGTATCGCGAAACCGAATCGATGCTCGACGGGTCTGACGCGATCGCCGACTGGCCGCTCCTGAACGCCATGGTCAATGTCGCTTCGGGAGCATCGTGGGTGTCGATTCATCATGGCGGGGGAGTTGGCATCGGTCGATCGATTCACTCTGGCCAAGTCAGCGTGGCCGACGGAACTCCATTGGCGGCTGCCAAACTTGCCCGGGTGCTCACGAATGATCCGGGAATGGGCGTGATTCGTCACGTTGATGCTGGGTACGACCGAGCCGTTGAGGTGGCAGAAGAGCGCGATGTGCGCGTTCCCATGCTCGAAGGCTGAGACGCTGTACTCCATGTCGTCAGTAGCGCTCACTGGTATCGGTTCGCTGGTTACCAACGACCCCGCGGTGGGCCAGGGTCCGCTCGGCATGCTCACGGACGCTGCTGTCGTGAGCGAGGACGGGTTGGTTGCGTGGGTCGGGTCGGCGAACATGATTCCGGAAGGCACCGATGCGGTCGTTGATCTTGGGGGAGCGGCCGTACTTCCGGGCTTCGTCGATTCGCACGCGCACCTGATCTTCGCTGGTGACCGCTGGCCCGAGTTTGAAGCGCGCATGACGGGTGAGCCTTACACCGCCGGGGGAATTCGCACCACGGTGTCGGCCACGCGCGCTGCCTCCGACGACGATCTGCGAGCGAATCTTGCGCGTCTGGCCGCTGAGTTGGCCGCCAGCGGCGTCACTACCTTCGAAAGTAAGAGCGGATACGGGCTTACCCGGGCCGATGAAGCGCGAAGTTTGCGCATCGCTGGCGAAGTCACCCCGGAAACGACATTCCTCGGTGCCCATGTGGTTCCTGCTGAGTACGCCGATCGTCCAGACGACTACGTGCGCCTGGTCATCGACGAGATGATTCCGGCGTGTGCGCCCCTCGCGCGTTGGATTGACGTGTTCTGCGATCGCGGTGCCTTCGATGCCGATCAGGCGCGGGCGATTCTTGAAGCCGGTATTGCTGCGGGAATGCAGCCGCGCCTGCACGCCAATCAACTGCAGCAAGGCCCCGGTGCTCAACTGGCAGTGCAGCTCAATGCCGCGTCCGCCGATCACGTCACGCACTTGTCGGCGCAGGATGTCGAGGCCCTTGCCTCGAGTTCGACGGTGGCAACCCTGCTGCCAGGAGCTGAGTTCTCGACTCGCTCTCCCTACCCCGATGCGCGGGCGCTGATTGATGCTGGCGCCACCGTGGCGTTGGCGACCGACTGCAATCCTGGGTCGAGTTTCACCACATCGATGCCGCTCATGATTGCGCTGGCCGTGCGCGAGATGCGCATGTCGCCGGATGAAGCAGTGTGGTCGGCCACCGCGGGTGGAGCCGCAGCACTGCGGCGCGATGATGTAGGTGTCATTCGTGTAGGTAGTCGGGCCGATCTCGTTTCTTTGCGTGCACCTCATCATGTCCACCTCGCTTACCGCCCCGGCGTCGATCTTGTCGACCGGGTGTGGGTTGGCGGCCAGCAGATCAAGGAATCCGCATGAGCAGCAGCACGGTCATCATCGGCACCGAAGGCATGACCACCGACGACGTCATCGCGGTGGCGCGTCAAGGTGCGCGGGTCGAGATCTCGCCCGAGTCGCTTGCCGCGATGGAACACTCGCGCCAACGCATCGAAGCGCTGGCGTCAGCAGCGCAGCCGGTGTACGGAATCTCCACGGGGTTCGGCGCACTTGCAACCCGTCACATTCCGCACGAGTTGCGCACCCAATTGCAGCGGTCACTGATTCGCTCACATGCTGCCGGTTGGGGTGAGCCCGTTGAACGTGAGGTCGTGCGCGCGCTGATGTTGCTGCGACTCAAGACACTCGCCTCGGGTTCAACCGGTGTTCGACCCGTGGTGGCGCAGACGATGGCGGCGCTTCTCAATGCTGGAATCACCCCGGTGGTTCATGAGTTCGGCTCGCTCGGCTGCAGCGGCGACCTCGCCCCGCTCTCGCACTGCGCCCTGGTGCTGATGGGTGAGGGTCGGGCGGTCGATTCGGAAGGAACTGAGAAGCCGGTACCCGAGTTGCTGGCCTCAGCCGGCATCACAGCCATTGAGTTGCAGGAGAAAGAAGGCCTTGCACTCATTAATGGCACGGACGGCATGCTCGGAATGCTGATCATGGCGATCGCCGATCTTGAGATGCTGTGCGACAGTGCCGATGTCATTGCGGCGATGAGTGTTGAGGGTCTGCTCGGTACCGATCAGGTGTTCCGACCTGAACTCCACCTTCCGTTGCGACCGCATCCGGGACAGGCGGCGAGCGCCGCCAACATGTTCGCGGCCCTCGAAGGATCGGCGATCGTTGCCTCCCATCGTGAAGGTGACGGTCGAGTTCAGGATGCGTACTCACTACGCTGCGCACCGCAAGTCACGGGAGCGGTGCGCGACACCGTGACGCACGCGCGCATGGTGGCCCAGCGTGAATTGGCGGCTCGTATCGACAATCCGGTGGTGCTACCTAACGGTGAAGTGACGAGCAACGGCAACTTCCATGGTGCGCCTGTTGGGTATGTGCTCGATTTCCTCGCCATCGCCTCAGCCGACCTCGGGTCGATGAGCGAGCGGCGCACCGACCGCATGCTCGACACGCACCGTTCGCACGGACTGCCGCCGTTCTTGGCTGACGACGCAGGTGTCGACTCGGGACTCATGATCGATCAGTACACGCAGGCCGGACTGGTTTCCGAGAACAAGCGACTGGCCGTGCCTGCCAGCGTTGACTCGATTCCCAGTTCAGCAATGCAAGAAGACCACGTCTCGATGGGGTGGCACGCGGCCCGCAAATTGCGTCGCAGTGTTGACAACCTGACCGCGATTCTCGGCATCGAGTTGATTGCCGCGTCACGCGCCGTGGATTTGCGCGCCCCGCTTACTCCAGCCCCCATCACCGGCGCCGTGATTGCTGCGTTCAGGCAGACGGTTGCAGGTCCTGGCCCCGACCGCTTCCAAGCTCCGGAAATCGCCGCCGCCGCCGACTTCGTCCGTGCTGGTCTCTGCATGAATGGTCAGTAAGCGCGCCTCGACCCAGTTTTCGTTACCCAGCACCTGCGTGACTCACGCTCGCCGACCGTAGGCTGGTGGTATGTCCGACGACTGGGGTACGCAGGAACGCCTCATGCTGCGCGACAGCGTGCGCCGTTTCGCGCTGAAGGAACTCGTGCCCAACCTGCCGCGCTGGGAAGACGAGGGAGTCATCCCGCGTGAGGTTCACCGTCTCACGGCGGAAGCGGGACTGCTGGGCGTTGGCTTTCCGCAAGATGTGGGCGGCTGTGGGGGCTCGCCCATTGACGCGTTCATCGTGGCCGAAGAGATCATTCTTGCTGGCGGATCGTCGGGTCTGGTCGCCGCACTCTTCACCCACGGAATTGGGCTGCCGCACATCGTGGCCTCTGGTGACCCCCTACTCATCGACCGCGTGGTACGCCCGGTTCTCGCAGGTGAACGCATCGTGTCGCTCGGCGTGACCGAACCCGGTGGAGGATCTGACGTGGCGGGATTGCGTACGCGCGCGGTTCGCGACGGTGATCACTACGTTGTCACGGGTTCCAAGCTCTACATCACCTCGGCAACGCGCGCCGACTTCATCACGACGGCAGTGCGCACCGGTGACGAGGGTGGTGGTGGAATTTCACTACTCGTCATCGATACGTCGCTGCCAGGTGTCACCGTTTCGCCGCCCCTTCGGAAGATGG
The DNA here is from genome assembly GCA_903927265.1 of uncultured bacterium. Lineage (GTDB taxonomy): Bacteria > Actinomycetota > Actinomycetes > S36-B12 > CAIYMF01 > CAIYMF01. The sequence continues at coordinate 77,745 of CAIYMF010000312.1, forward strand.
GGTGGCAGTGTTCCGACACCGCGGAAGTGGCCTTCGACGCGGTGCGCGTTCCGGCCGAATACCTTGTGGGCGCTGAGAATTCAGGCTTCCTGCAGATCATGGTGCAGTTCGCGGCCGAGCGACTGAGTCTGGCGGTGTCGGCGTACGCCACGGCCCAACGCTGCCTCGACCTCAGCATCGCGTGGGTACGCGAACGCGAAACGTTTGGACGACCGCTCGTGAGTCGACAACTCGTACAGCATCAACTCGCCGACATGGCTCGGGAAGTTGACGTGGCGCGCACGTACACGCGTGCCGTAACCGAAGACTGGCTTGCGGGTCGTGACGTGCTGATGCGCGTCGCGATGGCCAAAAACACCGCCGTGGTCGCATGCGAACGCGTCGTCGATCGGGCGGTGCAACTGCACGGTGGAATGGGTTACATGCGCGAAGCTGAAGTCGAACGTCACTACCGCGATAGCCGCATTCTCGGAATCGGCGGCGGTACGACCGAGATCATGAATGAGGTTGTCGCGAAACTGCTACTCGCACAATCGAGGAGTCAGCCATGACCTACGGAACTGCTGTGACCGTGTCAGGCCCGTTCGACCAGACAGTGGAGGCGGTGCGGGTCGCTCTCGCATCGCTGAACGTTTAGTACGACAGAAGAGCCCCCAGCCGACGTGGCGGGGGCTCTTCCATTCGGGTGTCGAGGAAAGACTCAGGCGCCAGGCCCACCCTTGGTCGGTGCAGTGAGTCCGTACTTCGAGAAGACGGCATCGCGGGCGTCATGAACCGTCTGCATGTCAGCCTTGAGCGCCGCCTGCTGGTCGGTTGAGAGTGTGGACACCTGCTCGCGGATGGCCTCGCGACCCTTGCCATCGGCCGACGCGGTGATGCCGTACTTGGCCAGCACGGCATCGCGCTGAGTGTGTACAGCCTCCATGTCGGTCGTGAATGCTGCCTTCTGGTCGGCGGTCAGACTGGAGAGGTCAGGACCCTGGCCGCCACCCTTGTGGCCCCCACGCTGGGGGCCATCGCCCGTGGGAGGCGTGAGCCCGTACTTGGTGAAGACGCCGTCGCGTGCGGCCTTCATGTCGGTCTGGAAGGAGGCGCACTGTTCGGCCGACAGTGAGGCGGCAGGTCCGCGGCATTCGGTCGCCGCGGTTGATGAGGGGGCGGGGGTGGTGTTGGCTGCTTGGGCGCTCGTGACGCCAAAAAGCAGGGCACTAGTGGCGACGGCGAGGCCTGTGGCGGCGAACACCGTCTTGTTTCGAGTTGTCATGATCAAATGCTCCTCGGGGTGAGTGTGGAAGTCGAGGTCTCGGTTCCATTCTCACTGTTGACACCGCAGTTGCAGCGACGTGCAAGATAACCTGTGGATTAACTGGAGACCGTATTCAGGAAACCTTCAGGATCCGGTCAGGTTGGCTACAGGGCCGAGTGCCACGATGGTGGCATGTCGCAGAGACCCCGAGTCCTTGTTGTTGATGATGAAGAGAACCTGTCGTTCCTGATCACGTCGGCGCTGCGGCTCTCTGACTACGAAACTCGCTCAGCTGCGAACGGTGCCGAAGCGCTGGAGGAAGCCGATCGCTTCGCCCCCGATGTCGTCGTGCTCGACGTCAACCTGCCTGACCTCGACGGCTTCGAGTTACTCACTCGGCTCCGCAACAGTGGGTGCCGTGCGCCGATCCTCTTTGTCACCGCACGGCACGACACGGCAGATCGTGTCCGCGGACTCACCATCGGCGGTGACGACTACATCACCAAACCGTTTGCTTTGGAAGAACTGGTGGCGCGGGTGCAAGTGGCACTGCGTCGCACCGGCGCCGGAACGACCTCGTCGAGACTCGTCGTGGCTGACCTTGAACTCGATCTCGATTCCCATCGTGTCTGGCGTGGTGGTCAGGAGGCCCTGCTGTCGCCCACCGAATTCAACCTGTTGCGCTACCTCATGACCAACGCCGGCCGCGTGGTGTCGCGTGCTCAGATTCTCGACACGGTGTGGCAGTACGACTTCAATGGCGATTCCACCATCATCGAATCGTTCATTAGCAACCTGCGGCGCAAGGTTGACAGCGGTGAACCGAAATTGATTCACACCGTGCGCGGGGTCGGCTACAGCGTCCGGGAATCCTGATGTCCCTTCGTGCCCGCATTCTGTTGGGTATGGGTGCGATTGTGGCGCTGCTCGTGGTTGCGGGATTTGGCGTCTTCCGCGCTCAGGCGGCGACCCTCCTTGGCCAAGTCGATGTGCGCTTGGAATCGTTGCGGCAGCCCGCCCTCGCTGCGGCGGCAGCTGTTCCCGCCGATCCCACGAACATACGCGGCCGACGCACTCTCGACGGCCTGTACGTCGGAAGGGTCACCACGAGCGGTGAGTTGGTCACGACGCTCGCCGTTGATGCAGGTCCCGACGCCAAGCCAGTCCTCGACCTGCCCATTGCGTACGGAGTTCCTGCCACGGTGGCAACGATCGGTGGCGATGGGGCACGCATGCGCGTCATCGCGTACGCGGCTCCTGGTAGAGAGGTTGCGGTAATCGGCCAACCTCTCAATGACATTGATGGGGCCCTCACTCAACTCGCTCGTAATCTGCTGCTCATGGCAGCGCTGCTGCTTGCCGTGATCGCGATCGTGACGTGGTGGGTGATGAGGTTGGGCGTTGGTCCGATTACTCAAGTGGCGGCCGTCGCTCGCGCGGTGCGCGCGGGAGATCGTGAACAGCGGGTTCCTGATTTTCCCGCCGGAACAGAAGCGCAGGAATTGGGTCAGTCCTTCAATGTCTTGGTCGACAGCAACATCGCTGCAGAAGCACGACTACGCCAATTCGTGGCCGATGCATCGCATGAATTGCGGACTCCGTTGGCCACGCTCACCGGCTACACCTCGCTTCATGCAGCAGGCGGACTGACAACTGACGAAGCCGTCGGCGATGCGATGCGTCGAATACGGCAGGAAGCGCAGCGGATGAATTCGCTAGTTGACGACTTATTGCTCTTAGCCGAAGCAGATCGCGGCCTTGAGCCACGACGCGAACCTGTCGATCTAGTGCCCGTCGTTGCGGGGCTGGTTGCCGATGCCCGAGTGCTGTCTCCCAGTCGCGTGATCGGCTTGGAATTACCTGCTTCGGCAGTGGTGACGGGTGATTCAGATCGCCTGACTCAGATCGTTGGAATCCTTCTCGATAACGCTCGTAAACACACGCCGGAAGGCTCACCGATTGAGGTGAGGATCGGAGTCACCAGCGCAAACTGGCGGGTCGAGGTCGTCGACCACGGACCGGGGCTGCAGGCCGCTGATGCCGCTCACGTATTCGACCGCTTCTATCGCGCCGAGTCGGCGCGCACTCGCGCCACGGGGGGAAGTGGGCTGGGTCTTGCGATCGCCTCGGCTTTAGTGACCGCCCATGCGGGGCGAATCGGTGTGCAGAGTCCGCCCGGTGGCGGAAGCATCTTCTGGGTGGAACTTCCCGCTGCCGATCCCCACTGAGAATCCCCAATGAATCAATACCCCGCGGGGTACTCTCGAGTCATGCAACTTGAAGACGAAGCCACCGCCACCGCAATTCGCCGCTTACGACGCGCTGAGGGTCAGATTGCCGGAGTCGTTCGTATGCTTCAAGAAGGGCGCGACTGTCGCGAGGTGGTGACCCAACTCGCAGCCGCGTCACGCGCGCTCGACAAGGCCGGGTTTCAGATCATCGCGAGCGGTATGCGCCAGTGTCTGCTCGATCCGGAAGCTGGGATGGATCAAGACGACATGGTGAAGCTCTTCATGTCGCTGGCTTAAGCCGACAGTCCTCCTCCGCCACTGCTTCCGCCCGAGTCGGGTGCGTCGGTCGGCGGATTGAGCAGTCGTTCTTCGAAGATCTTCACAATCGCGGGAACTGTGGTCTTACCCTCCACCGGAATCTGGGCGCCATCGGGTTGCGGGAAGTACACGCCGATGAATAGCGGGCCTCGCTTGAGGTACACCACAACCGACGATGACGTTTTGCCGGTGCTGTCGGTGCGCTCAATGCGGTAGGCAAGTCGGTCAACGCCGTTGGTCTTGTCCCATGAAGCATCCGCGTCGGGAGTGATGCGGGTGGTGGACGTCGTGCCTGACACCGGGTCTGTCACCGGGTCTGTCGAACAGGACGCTGCTGTTGACTTCAATTCGTCAAATACTTGCGCCGTGGCTTCGGCCGACTTGTAGCGCACGGCTTCGGTGCTCAGCGCATCAAGTGTGCTCTGCACATCGAGAGCCGCAACCTGCAGTCGCTCGGCGCGCAATGCCTCGCTGGGATACGTCGCACCGTTGCAGAGGTCGAGAGTGACCTGGCCATCAACTTCACCGCCGCCGGGAATGGGCCCGACGAAATACGACTCCGGCACGTCTTTCTGTCGCACCACGAGGTTTGCCAGCAGAGCGTCGGTGGGATTGACCGGTGTCTGGGGAGTGGATCCCGAGGGTGAGGGCGTCGGTTGCGGCGAATTCGGTGACGGCGAGGGGGCGCTGGGAGTGGGCGATGCCGACGGGGTGGGCGTTGGCTTAGCTGCCGGTGAGTCGTCGCTGTGGGGTCGCAAGATGACTGCGGCAAGCAAGGCCACGACAACGGCTGCCGCGATGGCGCCGATGACTAAACGCTTGGTGTTGCGAGCGGGAGTGGCGACGGTTTCTTGGGCGACGGGCCAGGCGACCACCGGCGGTGGTGGGGGCGGAGTGGCTGCTGACCCCCACTCAGGTGGCGGCGGGGGAGTCGTGGCGTGATCGGTGGGCGGCGGTCCGTATGTTCCGCGGGCCGTGATGGGGCCAGAAGCGTCACCAAAGGTGTCGGCTGTCCACTCGGACCCGGAGTACCAGCGGTGTTGTCCGCTGAACCAAGGATCGGGGTGCCAGCCCGGCGGGGTACTTCCGGGAACCTGCTCGGTCATTGTCCATCCTCACGCGTGTTGTGGACCAACCTTGTGCCCTGCTAGAGGATTCTCTAACCCTGCGTCATTCATCAGACCACGGGTTCGGGTTTCATGGAACAACGAGGGGCGCGAACTCGTCAATCCATTACCACCACCGTGCGTGGTTCTGACAAACAAGTGAGATTGTGTCAGTGACCACCCTCGTACCCCAGGAGTAATGCAGATGCAATCAGACGCCACGACCCCCGCGCCCCCCACGGGTGCCCCTCGCGATCTCAACGCACCGCGCGCCGCTACGGCCGAACATGCGGCGCTCCTTGAGGACGCCCTTTTCCAGGTGAAGCGAGTGGTTGTCGGGCAGGACCGGCTCGTTGAACGTGCCTTCCTGTGCCTCCTAGCCAATGGCCACTGCCTCATTGAAGGTGTGCCCGGCCTTGCCAAGACACTCACCGTGTCGACGCTGGCCACTGTCGTGGGTGGGCAGTTCTCGCGTTTGCAGTTCACCCCCGACCTCGTTCCCGCCGACGTGGTGGGCACCCGCATTTGGCGTCCGTCACGCGAAGAGTTCGACATTGAGTGGGGTCCGGTATTCGCCAACATTGTGTTGGCCGACGAAATCAACCGTGCACCAGCGAAGGTGCAGGCGGCACTGCTTGAGGTGATGGCCGAGCGCCAGGTGTCCATCGGTGGGCATACTCGGCCAGTGCCGACACCGTTCCTCGTGCTGGCCACGCAGAACCCCATCGAGAGTGAAGGCGTGTATGCCTTGCCCGAGGCGCAGCGCGACCGGTTCTTGATGCAGGTGGTGGTGACCCACCCGAGCTATCAGGAAGAGACTGCTATCGCATCTCGGATGAGTGTGCATCCGCCGAAGGCCGAGCAGGTGCTCAGCCTGGAGCAGTTGCAGACGCTGCAGGCCGAAGTTGACGCCGTGTTCGTGCACCACGCGGTGCAGGACTACGCGGTACGTCTTGTCATGGCCACCCGCGAGCCGGCCGTGCACGGCATGCCCGATCTCGCACCCTTCATTGCGCTGGGCGCAAGCCCGCGTGGCACCCTCGGCCTGCTTGCCGCCGGTCGGGCGCTTGCTGTACTTCGTGGGCGTCGCTTCCTTGTACCGCAAGACATCTTCGACGTGGCACCGGAAGTGCTGCGTCACCGTGTCATGTTGTCGTACGAGGCACTTGCTGAGGGAGTCACCGCCGACAGCGTGCTGACGCGCATCCTTTCGACGGTGACAGCACCTACCGTGCGTTCGCAGCCCGATATCGCAGGTGGCGACACCGCAGTGTTGGCCGTCGGATGAGTGCCGACACTCCTCGTATGTCCGAACCGGTCGCTGATCAGGTCGGCCGGGCCGCGGTACTGCGCACGCTCGAGCTCGAAGTGATTCGTCGGCTCGATGGTCGTGTGTCGGGTGACCATCACACGACGGCGCTTGGTCCGGGAAGTGAGCGCGCCGGTGCTCGCGAATACCAGCCAGGTGACGATGCACGTCGTATCGACTGGAGTTTGACAGCGCGGTCGCACGCGACGCATGTGCGCACCACCGAAGCCGATCGCGAACTCGAAACATGGGTGGTGGCAGACCGATCGGCCAGCCTCGATTTTGGAACGGCGATGCGCGAAAAGCGTGACGTCGTACTGGCAACGGCGGCAGCAATTGGAGTGATGACCGGGCGCGCCGGAAATCGTTTCGGAGTGTTGGCGTGCGGTGGTCCGACGTTGATCCGTCGACCACCAGCGAGCGGGCGTAGCGCCATGCTCGCCGCTCTGTCGGCGTTGTACGACACTCCGCGCTACGCGGGAGGACCGGAAGCCTCGACCGATCTCACTGCTGCTCTCACCATCCTTCCGAGGCTGCAACCTCGTCGCGGGCAGGTAGTGGTGGTGTCTGATTTCCTCGACGGATCTGACTGGCCTCGTGCACTGCGTGCACTTGCTGTTCGCCACCAAGTGATCGCCGTTCACGTCACCGACCCGCGCGAACTCGAACTTCCCGATGTGGGCATGCTCGGTCTCGTCGACCCTGAAACGGGTCGTGTGCTGCACGTGCAGACACGATCTGCGCAGTTGCGTGCACGCTATGCAGAAGCGGCGCGCGTTCGTTCCGCCGAAATTGCCTCGTCCATTCGCGCAGGCGGTGGCGAGTACCTTGCCGTCTCAACTGACCGTGACTGGCTCGGTGACGTCATTGCCTTCACCACGGGCGATCGACGAGCGGCCTTGGTGTCCCACCGAAACCGTGGAGTAACCCTGTGACCTTCCTTTCCTCGTGGCGGCTTTTGCTGCTCGTCATTCCGATCGCCTTGGCTGTCGGGTACTTCTTCATGTTGCGTCGTCGCCAGGAAGTGTCGGCGCGATTCACCAGTGTTGACTTGTTGGCATCGGTCGCACCCAAGCGCAGTGGGTGGCAACGACACATTCCGTGGGTGGCACTACTTGCCGCGGTCGGAGTTTGTGCGATTGCGTTTGCGCAGCCCGCGTGGGCGATGAAGGTGCCGAAGGAGCGCGCCACGATCATGCTCACGCTCGACACCTCGGCGTCGATGTCATCAGATGACGTGTCGCCGAGTCGCTTGGCGGCAGCACAACAGGCCGCGCGCAATTTCGTGTCGCAACTTCCGACGACTCTTCAGGTCGGACTGGTGACCTTCGATCGCAATGCCAAGCTGGCCCTTCCGCCCACGACCGACCGAGCAGCTCTCACGTCAGCGATCGATGCGATGGCGATGGGAACCGGAACGGCCACTGGATCAGGACTGGATCTGGCGCTGCAGGCCATAGCGGGTGTACCGCCGGCAGCCGACGGCACCAAGGCCCCTGCGGCCATCGTGCTGATGAGCGACGGCACGCCGACAGTGGGATCGGGAAATCTCGATCCCGATCAATCTGTACAGGAGTCAGCGACGCGAGCCAAGGATGCCGGTGTTCCTGTCACCACGATCGCGTTCGGAACCGACAACGGAACGGTGACGGTCGACGGCCGCACGATTCCGGTTCCTTACGACCCTGCCGCCATGGCGTCGATTGCTGAGGCCACGGGTGGAAGCACCTTTACTGCGCAGACGGCATCGGAACTCGGCTCGGTCTACGACGAGATCGGCGGCAGCGTCGGGTATGACACGCAGACGGTCGAACTCACGGTCGCGTTCGCGGGTCTGGCGTTTCTACTGGCCTCCCTCGCGGCCGGGGCAGCTCTGCTCTGGAATCAGCACATCGCGTAACTGCCTGAAGCGGGACCCTCTTCTAGGAGCGAAAAGCGCCCGATTCGGGTCGTATTTGCTCACAGAAGGGGGTTTTCGCTGTGAGGAACAGTTCGGGGTTGAGGGGTTCAGCGTGACTCGCGAACGAGCAGCACGCCGAGTGAACTAATCGCGAAGCCGACGAGCGCGAGTGGTGGAAGAGTCTGTCCGAACAGGATGAAGCCCATGAGCAACGTCACGGGTGGCACGAGGAAGTAGAGACTGGAGAATCCCGACGCAGTACCGCGGCGTAGAAGCCAGAACATCAGCAGCACGGCGCCGATGGAGAGTGCGAACACCATCCAGATGAGAGCGCCGATGAGTTGGGGTGTCCAGTCGACGGGGCGGTGATCGAAGGTCGCAGCAAGCACCACCAGCACCACGGTTGCGGCGGCGTACTGCACGGCAGTACCGGGCAGCATCGCAATTCCGCCGCCCCACTTCTTCTGCAACAGAGTGGCGATGGTGGATGCGATCAGCGCGATGATGGCCGCAGCCACAGCGATGGGTTGGTAGGCGGAATCTCCGGTCGATCTGAGCCCGGGCTCAAGAACGATGAGCGCACCCGCGAGGCCCAGCGCGATACCCGTCCATTGGCGTGGCATGAGTCGTTCACCGAGTAGCGGGCCGGCGAGAGCGGCGACACAGACAGGTTGCAGACAAACGATCAGCGCCGAGACTGCAACCGGAAGTCCATGGTCGATCGAGACGAAGACTCCGCCGAGATAGCAGGTGTGGAGGAGGATCCCGATGATGGTGGAGCGCTCGTACGCGACTCGTTTGCGCGGCCATGAGGAGCGCATCACGAGTGCGAGTAGGGCGAGCGCCGCCGCGGCCAGCGAGAGTCTGATGGCGAGCAAGGTGAAGGGCGGCGCATAGGGCAGTCCGTAGCGAGCACCAATGAACCCGGTACTCCACACGAGAACAAACGCGATGGGAGCAAGTCGCTCAGCCCACCGTGATCGCATCGCTCCACCCTAG
>CAIYMF010000313.1 GCA_903927265.1 uncultured bacterium
GCGCCCGTGAGGCAGGGTTTCGCGGCGTGCCTGATTGACCCCCGCAGTGGCGAAGTGACGATGGTGGCGAGTCCACGCAACGAGGTGACGATCTTCTACTCGCAGTCGAGTAGTTCGCTGTTGCTCAGTTCCTTTGTTCTTGACGTGTTCGACGAGATGTCGACGCCGCCCACGTTGAACCTTGATGCGTTGTCGGGGCTTGGTGCCGTGAGTGATGCGTCTCGAGCGACGGTGTACGTCGGTATTGAACGACTTCCCGTGGGTCACCAGGCCACGTGGCGACCAGGTTCGCAGGCGCGGGTGCGCCGCTGGTTCCGGCCCCACGATGTCGAGTCCTTCGATCGTCGCCGTGATGGGGATGAAGCCGACGTGCTGCGCCAGATCATTCGCGACGCCGTTGAGGCCTCGCTTCCGTCGACTGGTGATGTGGCGGCGCACCTTTCGGGTGGGCTTGATTCGACCACCATCGTTGCCACCGCTGCGAGCATCCTGCACCCGCAGGGGCGCACCGTGCGCACCTTGAGCCACCTAACAGCACCCGGTCAATGGCCAACGTGGATACCCGCAGAGACCGATGATGCGCAGAGTGTGCGCATCATGGCCGAGCAGGTTCCGGGCGTGGAGTCCACTGTCATCTACAACTCTGACCAGACCCCGGTCGACGGATTGCTGTGGATGTTCGACCGCACCGGGTATCCGTTTCTCAATCCGGCGAACACTCCGTGGATTCGCGCCTTCGATGAGTGGTCGGTAGATCGTGATCTCGGGCTCACCCTCACTGGCGCCCACGGCAGCATCGCGTATTCCATCTCCCGCGCGACGCAGTACCGACGGGCTCTACTCGGCGGTGAGGTGAGGCTTGTCGCCCGTGATGTGAAAGCGCGGCGATCACTCGGTGATGGTCGGTCGCTGATCGCTCACGATGTGCTCAACGACTTGTCGCCGGCATTGGTCGATGGAGTTCGGCGCCTTCGGGGCACGCCTCGATCGGGTGCGGTTCGCTGGAAACCGCTCGCGCGCGCGGCATGGCAGGAGGCTGTGGTCAGTGATCCTGTCGGACCCACCACGATGCAATACCCCGCGATGCGCTCGTGGTTCAGTGATCCGCTCAGTGACGGCGAAGTCAGTCGGCTGTTGTTCTCGCGTCCAGCCAGTGCGTGGTTGGGCGATGGTCGTGATCGTGCCTTAGCGCGACGCACCATGGCCGGACTAGTGCCCGATGAGGTCAGACTACGCACCGCGCGTGGTCTTCAAGGCCTTGATGCAGGCCCGGCGATTGCACGCAAGCAGAGTCAGTACCGCGAGGCGTTGGAACGCGTTGAGGCCTCGCCGACGGCTTCGGCGGTTCTTGATCTCGGTGAGCTCCGCGAGTCGATGACGAACGGCGTTCCGACAGAAGGGCGCGAGTCAGTGTCGTGGCAGTTACACGAGGGTCGCACGCTCGGCTTCGGGCTCTTCGTTGCGTGGTATGACGATCGAGTGGCGACGCGAACATGAGTGAGCGTGTGCCAGTGGTTTCGGTCATCATGCCGATCTACAACCGGGTCGAATTCCTTGGAGCATCGCTCGCGAGCATCCATCGCCAGACGTGTACTGACTTCGAGGTGATCTTGGTTGATGCAGGCTCAACCGAGCCAGTGTCGAGCGTGGTCAACGGATTCATCGGAGCTGATCCGCGCTTTCAGTTGATCGTGAGCCCAACCCGTCTCGACTCAGCGCAGGCACGCAATGCGGCCCTGGCGGTGGCGCGAGCACCGGTTGTCGCCGTGCTCGACAGCGACGACGTCATGGTTCCAAATCGCCTAGAGCGTCAACTGCAGGTGCTCGCCGATGAACCCGGCGTCGTTGCTGTGGGCGGCGGTATGGCGACCGTTGACGAAAATGGCTTGGCGTGGATCAAGACCAAGAACCCAGGCGACGGCCGCGTTCCTGACACTCACGAGCGTGTTCACTGGCTACTGCCGTTCCGCTCACCCACCTTGAGTTCAACCCTCACCGCGCGCACCGAGGTACTGCGAGCGGTGGGCGGCTTTGATGAAACGCATCCGCTGTGCGACGACTACGGAACTATTTGGAGGTTGACCGAGGCAGGCGGGTTCCTCATGCTGCACGACACGATGTCGACGTACCGCTTGCACTCCAAGCAGGTGTCTTCAACAGCACGCGGGCGTCAGGCGATGCAGGTGGCCCTCTTGCGTCGGTCGATCATGATGAGCCGCCTTGAGCGCGCCATTGACTTGAAGGCAGTCATCGCTGCTGTGGGTGGTCCGTCGCCGGATGATGCCGTTGCCGAGGCGGCCGAGCAGGTGTGCGACGAGTTGCTCGCGTGGTCGCTGGCACAACGCCACCTGTCCGACGATGATCGTGAATGGATTGAGATCGATCACGTGCAGCGGGTGAATCAGGTGCGCGAGATGGCCGCTAAGCGGTCGGAACCTGCCACCACACCCCAGCCCAGTCAATAACCTGCAGCGGTGAGGCGATGGCGCGCTTCTCGCGGAATTCATCGACAGCGACCCGGCACGATTCGAGGTTGTAGTCATCGATGATCACGTAGCCGCCGGGGGAGACCTTGGCGTAGAGGTTATTGAGCGTGTCCATCGTTGATTCGTACAAGTCGCCGTCGAGCCGCAGCAGTGCGATTTGTTCGATGGGTGCAGTCGGTAAGGTCTCGCTGAACCAGCCCTTGAGGAACACGACCTGGTCATCTAGCAATTGCAGTGAATCGAAATTGGCGCGCACATCGTCGAGGCTCACCTTGAGGTAGCCCTGCTCGGCGGGCCACATCGCGTCGAGGGGGAACTGCTCGACGTCGGGTGCGGGCAGACCTTCGAATGAATCAACGACCCACACGCTGCGGTCGGTGATTTGGTGGGCAGCAAGAATTCCGCGCATCAAGATGGTGGTGCCTCCGCGCCACACCCCGGTTTCGACGAAATCGCCAGCCACGCCGTCGGTGAGCGCGCGTTCAGCGAGCGCCCGCACATTGTTGAGCCGGATCAGCCCGATCATTGACATCGCCTCGCCGGGCATATCGCGTCCCTGCACCCGGTTGCCCACGTGATAGGGGAAAACGCCTCGGCGGTTGCGGGCGTCGTCACGAATGGTGAATCCGCCAACCGTTCGAATCAGCAAATCGAGGTAGAGGTCGATCGCGCTGCGCGGGGCGAGGGGAGTTGCGTCGTTGCGGGGGGCAATTGGCTCGGCGTCGATGAGACCTACCGCCGCGAGTTGGCCGATGAACTCGCTGAGGTCGGTCTCGAGTGTGGCGCGGTCGGTGTCGAAGCGCGCCAGCAGAGTGTCGAGCGCTGCGTTCAGCGTTCCGCCGTCGAGCAGCGCGTTCCACATCGCAGTTCCGACTCGATCGAGTTCGATGTAGTCGAAGGTGCTCATGTTGACGATGATTGCCTCACCATCATGAACCTCAACTACGGTGTCGCGATTGATGGCGATCTGGGTGTCCGGGGAGTGGTCCATGAGGTGCCTTCCGAGGTCTTGACATGATGTGGCCGTGGCAGTGAGCGAGCGGGCTGATTCCGAGGTTCCTGACGCCCACAGTAATCAGGGCGGCGGTACCTGTCGTTACCGACTCCACGGACTTCTCTTAACAACCGAGAACACCTTCACCACTTGGCCCATCGTGTCGCCGACCGAAGACACCTCGTCCGAGACCGCGTGGTCGTTGACCCTGCAGCCGGGCGACGGAGTCCCCGACGGCCCCCTTCCTGACGACGACTCCTACCGGGGCAAGTGGAGCTTGGTGACGGGCTCGGGAACGGTGCCAGAGCAGGTGGCCTACACGGTCACCGGACCGGAGGGTGGCGTTGCGTCGGTCTTCGCGGTCGATCTGGTGAAGCGCTCGATTGACGTGTCGTGGGCCGTCCACCGACCTGAGACGAACGACGGGGTCGAATTCCTGCTGGCCAGTCGGGTACTGCCTGTGGCCGCCAGGCTCTCGCGTGGCGCTCTTCCATTGCACGCGACGGCCGTGGAGTTTGACGGCCGTGCTCTCGTTGTGTGTGGTGAGTCGGGGGTCGGTAAGTCCACGCTGACGGTGGGTCTGCTTGCTGCCGGCGGCCGTCTGATCGGCGACGAACCCATCGTGCTCGATCTCGTGGCCGACTCGGTGACCGCGTGCCAGAGCACGTTGCTCCTGCGGGTGCATGAAGGGTCACCGGCGTTGAACCTGCTCACCGACCTTGGTCGGCCCATCGTGCTCAGCCGCGACAAGGTCGGTGGAACTCCGACCGAGAGTGAAAGGGTCGCTTCCCCGCCCGTTCCCGTGGCCGCCGTGGTGCTGCTCGGTCCTCGACTCGATGGCGCGACCGAGAGCGAACTCACCCCGATCACGGGAATTGACGCCGTGAACGCGCTTCTCGGTCAGCGCTACAGCGGCCGTGGACCGGTGCCCGTGGTGGCAGGGGACTTCGCGACTGCGGCCGCGCTGGTCGAGCGGATTTCGGTGCTGCGGGCAAGGCTCCCAGACTCGATCGACCTACTGGCCAGTGTCGTGCGTGACTTACTCGGAGTAATGGAGCGCTCGACGCTGGACAAGTCCCCGCAGGTCGGGTTGACTGATCCCCAACAACCGCATCCAAGGAGCTTCCATGACTGAGCGTGAGCCTTACAGCAAGCCTGCCGAACCCGTTCTTGTGGGATCGGTTGAAATGTCCGAAGTGACCTACAGCGGATCTGGTTCAGACCTGAGTATTTACACCAGCTTGGTGTAAATGCCGACGCTGCCCGCCTGAGGAGCCTTCATGACTGAGCGTGAGCCCTACAGCAAGCCCGCCGAACCCGTTCTTGTTGGATCGGTTGGATTGGCCGAGAACAATTTCTCGGGCTCCGGTGGGGACTTTGGTATCTACAGCAGCGTCGCGTAAACTTCGCACTGTCAATCTAGGAGCCTTGATGACTGAGCGTGAGCCTTACGCCAAGCCTGCCGAGCCTGTTCTCGTCGGATCGGTCGAGATGTCCGAGGTGACGTACTCCGGTTCTGGTTCTGACCTGAGCATTTACAGCAGCCTGCTGTAAGTCCCGACAATTTCTCACTGAGGAGATTTGATGACTGAGCGTGAGCCTTACAGCAAGCCGGCCGAGCCTGTTCTCGTCGGTTCAGTTGAGATGTCCGAAGTGACCTACAGCGGGTCTGGTTCAGATCTGTCGATCTACAGCAGCACATCCGGTTAAGCCAGAATTCCACCTTGTCAACCGAGGAGTGTCATGAACGAGCGTGAGGCCTACAACAAGCCGGCTGAGCCTGTTCTCGTCGGGTCAGTTGAGATGTCTGCCAGTTCCTTCGCGGGATCAGGCGCCGACCTGTCCATTTACGACAGCGGCGCCTGAGTACGTCGTAGTTTTCTCCACCTACGCATATGAGGCGGTTTCGTTCGTGTCGGTTGTGACTCGTTCACCGGGTGTGGTGACTGCCCACATTGGTGGTCAACTCGTGGCACTGAAC
>CAIYMF010000314.1 GCA_903927265.1 uncultured bacterium
ATGTGTGGCCTGCGGAGTTGCCCGACTTCGAGCCGCTCGTTGGGGAGTACCTCAGCAAGATGCGGGAGCTCGCCGATGCGCTCCTCGCGCTGTGTGCTCGCGCCCTCGGCCTGCCCGACGACTACTTCGCCGCGTACACCCACCACCCCAGTTGGGCCTACCAGTTCAACTGGTACCCCTCCCGCGACCAGCTGGGCTCGGACCCCGAGGAAGGCCAGTACCGCATCGGCCCGCACACCGATTTCGGCACGCTGACACTGCTCGACCGCCAGCCCGGAAGCGGAGGGCTTCAAGTCGACATCGAGGGAGAAGGCTGGGTTGACGCTCCGCATATCCCCGGTGCACTGATTGTGAACACCGGTGATCTGCTCGCGCGCTGGACAGGGCAGCGTTGGCGGTCGAACCGTCATCGCGTGCTGCCACCCGCGGCCAATGCTCCCCACGAGGAATTGATGTCACTCGTGTACTTCTACGAAGCCGATCCCGCAGCGCTTGTTGAACCGATGCAACCGCCGGTGGGGCGCACCTCGGGATTGTCGGCTGTGCGTGCCGGCGACTTCATTCGCGAAAGGTATGACGCGATCACGATGATCTGACACACTGCTGTTCACTTCCCCGACTTTCCCCGTTCATCAACCGGCAGATCAGCTGATTGGCCGGACTCATTACTCAGCGTGCAGGGAAGGAATGGGAGATGTCAGGTAGTGACAATCCAGGGGGAGAAGCCGGCGTCATTGTCGCCGATGTTCGTGAGGGCGAGTACGGCGCGAAAGTCAGCACTATCGAACCGGGCGGCGCCGAATTCATTCCGCTGGAAGATCGACACGGCAAGCCGTGGGGTCTGTTCCGTACGTGGATGTCGCCCAACCTTGAGTTCGCCACCGTCTTCATCGGTGTCATCTCGGTCTGGTTCTTTGGCCTGAGCGTGCCGCAGGCGATTCTTGCCTGTGTCATTGGTACCGGACTTGGCGCGCTCTCACATGGGTTCTTGAGTTCACGTGGTCCGCTCTTCGGCGTGCCTGAGATGGTCATCTCGCGTATTCCGTTCGGCTTCATCGGAAACCTGTTCCCTGCCGGAGTCAACGCGATCGTCGCGGCCCTCGGCTGGTTCGCAGTGAACACTGTGAGTGGCACCTTCGCGCTCACTACGCTCACCGGTCTTGACCTGAAAGTCAGCCTCGTGATCGTGGTGGCACTGGAAATCGTCATTGCCTTCATGGGCCACAACTTCTTGCACTCGGTTGAGCGTTGGGCATTCCCCGTTCTGGCATTGGCATTCGTCCTCGCTGCCGTCTGGGTGCTACCCGCCGCTAATGCTGGGTACACGCCTGACAAGCCGGGTGGAATGGGCGGATTCCTGATCGCGATGGGCGCTGCCTTTGGCTACGCCTCCGGCTGGAACCCGTTCGCATCTGACTACACCCGCTACCTACCTCCGACCACTGACCGCAAGGCTGCAGGTCTGGCGGCAGGTCTTGGCATCTTCGTCTCGTGCGTCTTGCTCGAAAGCCTTGGTGCCTTTGCGGCGACCGTCGCATTCAGCCCTGACAACCCGACCTCAGCGTTCACTGCGCCGATGCCGACTCTTGTCGCCAAGTTCGTGTTGCTGGCCATTGTGATTGGGTCAGTCTGCGCCAACGCCATCAACCTCTACAGCGCATCGATGTCGTTTCTCGCGATGGGTGTCAAGCTCAACGCCCACCTCGTGCGGGCGATCGTCGCGGTGGTGTTTGGTGTGCTCGGTGGACTTGTGGCTGTCTGGGGCCTTGACAATGTGTCGAGTTACGAAGGCTTCCTCTTGGTCATCGCCTACTGGGTGGGCCCATGGTTGGGTGTGGTGTTCATGGACTGGATTCTGCGCCGTGGTCACCGCATCGACGGATTCCTCTTCGACCGGAAGCACAACCCCTGGGGTGGTGTGGTGGCGATGATCGTTGCCATGGTGGTCTCGATCTGGCTCTTCTCGAACCAGACGAAGTTCACGGGACTTGTGCCAACACAGGTTCCGGAACTTGGAGACATTGCGGCCTACGTCGGTTTCGTCCTCGCGGCCGTTCTCTACTTGATCTTCTTCAAGCTCCAAAAGCAGCCGACCGACGAAATCCTGATCATCCCTGATGCAGTAGGTGAGACCGTCTAAGTACCAAGCGTCATCTGAGGTCCCCGCTGCGCCACGTGCGCGGTGGGGACCTCAGCGTGAGGGGTGGAATCGCTTTCGTTACGGCCTGAGAAAGGTAACGGGCCGCGTCTTTCCATTGATGGTGACGGTCGTTTCCGAAGGCTTGGTGCGGGCGACGATTTTGCCATCGCGCAGCACGAGGAATCGAGGAGTTACTCGACGCAGGGCATCTTCGGGAGTGGGTGCGTCGAATACCACGATGTCGGCGGGCCCACCCTTGCGAATACCTCGTGAGTCAACGCCCAGAGCCTTCGCCGGGTTCGTCGTGATCATCTCGAACAGGTAGGGCATTTCCTTGGCACCGCTCATTTGTCCGTAGTGCACCAGAACGAAAGCCGCTTGCAGAGGATCGCCGTAACCGAGCGGGTACCACGGATCCATGATCGAGTCATGCCCGATCGAGACGTTCACGCCGGCGGCCCACATTTCCTTGAATCGGGTGTGACCGCGTCGGATAGGTCCGCTGTCGAAGCGGCCCTGAAGGACTGAACTATCAAGCGGGTTGGTAATCATGTGCAAGCCCGCCCGCTTGATATTGGTGATGAGTCGGTTGGCGTAGGCGTTGTTGTAGGAGTGCATGGCCGTGGTGTGGCTCGCGGTGACTCGCCCCGACATTCCCCGGCGGATGGTTTCAGAGACCATGACTTCAACGAAGCGCGAGTGATCGTCGTCGGTTTCATCGCAGTGGATGTCAATCGGCAGGCCGGCCTCTTCGGCGAGGTCGAAGATAAACTTCACCGATTCGACGCCTTCATCGCGAGTGAGTTCGAAGTGGGGAATGCCCCCGACGACGTCGACGCCGCGTTCGACCGCGGTGCGCATCAGCTCGGGGCCATTCTTGAAGCCGTAAATTCCCTGCTGCGGGAAGGCGACCAGTTGAAGATCGACGAGGCCGCGCATCTCGTCTCGCAGCACCTTGAGCCCCTCCAGGGCGGTCAATTCGGGATCGCACACATCGACGTGACTGCGTACGTGCTGCACGCCACAGGCGAGCTGCCAGGCCATGACCTCGCGACCGCGCTCGATCACGTCGTCGACCGTGAGCGTCTTGACGCGCTCGCCCCAGACAGCGATGCCCTCGAACAGGGTGCCCGACACGTTGTTGCGCGGTTGGCCCACCGTGAGCACTGCATCCATGTGAAGGTGCGGCTCGACGAGCGGTCCCGTGACGAGGCGACCTTCAAGGTCGATCACCTTGGTGGCCGCGGCCCCCTTGCCCTTGGTGGGGGTGAGTGACGTGATGCGGTCACCCGTGATCGCGATATCAGAGGGCGTGTTCGAGCCGAGCAGGAGAGCATTGCGCAGCAGCAGGTCCATGCCGAGGAGCCTAGCGAGTGGGGTCGGAGTCGCGCGCCTGTTCGAGGGCAGAAGCGAACACGTCGGGGCTCTGGGCGCCGGGCACGCCGAGCCGCCC
>CAIYMF010000315.1 GCA_903927265.1 uncultured bacterium
GCTGCGTGCCAACGCTCCTCGGTGGTGTTGTTACGCACGACGGCGAGTACTCCAGCTCCGATCACGTACACCTGATCGGCCCGCTTAGGTGGCTTGAACTTCGTGGGCGCTGCCAGCAGCGATTCAGGATCGGGCAAGTCAAGGTTGTCGCGATAGGTGAGGTACTCGGCTGACGCTCCCTGACCCACGCAGCCGCGAATCAACATGCGCAGTGACGTGGCGTCCAGGCCCAGCGCTTCCGACCAGCCGCCCACGGTGATCGCCATTTCCCACGAGCGTGGCGTCGGAAACGCGCGGCCCTGCTCGGAGGTCGCTTTCGGAAGCACGGTGGTCAGATCGGGCCGGCCAGTGAGGAAACCAGCCACCATGATGCGTTCTCGCCCGAGTGCAGCCTCAACGGCTGCGGGCTTCGCGGGTGCCATTTCGATCACAGGCCACTGACCCGCGAGACCGTCTCTCACGACGTCACTCGGTAGCGACCAGTCGAGGTGACAGAACCTGTTGGCGAGAGGCGGCGCGAGATCCCAACCATCGGCTGCCTGCTCGGGCGGATTCGCCGCGGCGATGATGCTCGTGCGCTCGCCAAGTTCGCAGTCGCCGGCGACCTTGTCGAGACACACACGCAGAAGAGCGGCCTGAACAGCGGGAGGCGCGGTGTTGACCTCGTCGGTGAAGAGAATGCCGTTGCCGTCGTCGCGTAGTCGAGCCGCCCAGTTCGGGGGAATGAGCGACATGGCACCGTCGTGGATGGAAGGAAGGCCGGCGAAGTCTTGTGGTTCGCGGATACTCGCCAACAAGATCTCAATGTGACGTTGCTGGCGCACCGCAAGGTCGCGAATGACAGACGTCTTGCCTTGGCCAGGTGGACCCCACAGAATCACCGGCACCCGCGCCTCAACACACGCATGCAGCGCCTCGGCCGTGGCGATGTAGTCATCTCGATTCAGCATGAATCCCCCTCACCACGTGAGGCTAGCGCAGTGGCCACTGCACTACAGTCCGAACCATCAGGTGTGACGTCAAGGGGGACGAATGGCCGCTCCAACAAGCAAGGCACTGACGACACGTAAACAGTTCGACGATGCCGTTGAACGCGCCCTCGGCGCCGCGTCTGCCTACTACGACAGCGCCGAGCTCCGCATGACCGATTTCGAGTACGACACTCTGATCGAGCAAATTGAGGGTGCAGCCGCTCAGCATTCTGACTGGGACACTCGCGGAGTTCTTGACGAGGTCGCGGCCGGTGCATCGACAGGCGGCGAAGTAACTCACCCGGTACCAATGCTCAGTCTGGGCAAAGTGAAGACCCTCGACGACGTACGCGAATTCGTTGGGCGCGTCGGTCAACTCGTCGCGGTTGAACCCAAACTTGATGGGCTCGCCGTGCGCGCCGAATACAACAAGGGACTTCTGGTTCTCATCGCTACGCGCGGCGATGGAACGACCGGCGAAGACGTCACGGCCAGAGCCTCGGAAATTCGCGGACTTCCCACGAAATTGAAGAAGCAGCTCACGCTTGAGGTGCGCGGTGAGGTCTACATGACCGACACCGATTTCGACGCAGCCAACGACAATCGAGTACACACTGGCAAATCAGCGTTCGTGAACTCTCGCAACGCAGTCGCCGGGTCACTGCGTAACAGCGATCGCAACTACGACACTCCCATGTCGTTTGCTTCCTACGACGCGAGCGGCCCAGCACTTGAGAAGACTTCGTCCTACACCGAGCGCATGAACCTTCTGAATAGTTGGGGAATCGGGGCCGCACGCGCACTCGTTGTCGGTGTGTCAGACCTGGCCCCCACCGACGACGCGGACGAAGTCGTTCGGCGCATCGAGACGCTAGGCGATCGTCGTGCCGGACTCGGGTTTCCTATTGACGGAGCAGTCGTCAAGACCGACGCCATTGATGGCCGCGATGTCATCGGCACTGTGAGCCGCACGCCCAAGTGGGCCGCTGCCTACAAGTACGCCGCCGACACCGCAACGACGGTCTTGCGTGACATCGAAATTGCAGTGGGACGCACCGGGCGCATCAGTTTGCGAGCGGTACTCGATCCCGTCTTCGTCGGCGGCACCACCGTCACTTACGCCACGTTGCACAACCCCGCGTTCGTTCACGACGCCGACTTCCGAATCGGTGACACCGTGTATGTCTACCGCGCCGGAGACGTCATCCCGCGCGTTAACGCGGTCGATCGCAGCAAACGACCGAAGTCGGCGAAGGTGTGGGAGGCTCCGTCAACGTGTCCCAACTGCGGAGGCGAATGGAACAAGTCATCGGTGCTGTGGCGTTGTTCGAGCCCTGAGTGTTCGCTCACCTCGTGGATCGACTTCGCGCTCTCTCGTGACGTTCTCGACGTTGAGGGGGCAAGTGTTTCGTTCTCGGAAGCTGTCGTCGACGCCGGCCTTGTGAATGATCTGGCCGATCTGTTCACCTTGACCGTCGACCAAGTCGCGGCGCTACCTGCGGGTGACGATCGCGAAATTGGTGCCAAGAACGCCACGAAAATCGTGAGCGGCATTGAACGCGCCAAAGGCCAGCCCCTTGCACGTCAGATCACTTCGTGGAACATCCGCATGGTCGGACGAACGATCGGCCGCAGATTGGCTGCGCACTTCGGCACTCTCGACGCACTGCGATCCGCAAGCGAAACGGATCTGGCTGACGTTGAGGGTATTGGTGTCGAAAAGGCGCGCATGATCTACGCGGGCTTACGAGATCGTTCGCCCATGATCGACCGACTCGTCGCACTCGGCATCGAGACAGGCACTGCGATCGAGACGTCCCCAGTCGCCGCCGACCTTCCACTCGCAGGCAAGAAGGTCGTCGTCACAGGTGCTGTTCCGGGGTTGACTCGTACCGAGGCGCAGGAGGCCGTCGAGCGACTTGGCGGCCAGTCTTCAGGAAGCGTGTCGTCTGCCACGGACTTAGTCGTAATCGGTGAAGGCGCTGGCAGTAAGGCAGAGAAGGCGACGCAACTCGGGATTCCCACCATGACCGCGGAGGATTTCGCGAGATTGCTCGCCGGGGCTACCGAGGGGGACGGATGAGCGCAAGCGATCTGCCACTGCTCAACTCACGCGCGGCCATACGTTGTGCACGACGTACACACAACGATCACGATCCGAATCTTGACGACTCACACTGGGTTGTAGTTGAAGCCACCCGCTGGACAGAACTCGGCATCGCCTTCGAGATCGAAGTCCGGGCTCGTCTTCGCGACGTTCTCGGAGACCAATGCGTCGATCTCACCGACCTACATCACGCGGATGCAACAACCGCGGCAACTGCCGCGATGAACGACGGAATTCGCGTCATCATTGGCGGCGCGCTTCCCGATGACATTGCGGGCGGACGTCGCGGACGCCCCGACCTCCTCATCTCCACCCGCACACGCTCCGACGGAGCTAACGGCTACCTACCAGCCGACATCAAGTCACATCGCGTGGCGAAGGAATCGACCCGCGGA
>CAIYMF010000316.1 GCA_903927265.1 uncultured bacterium
TGCTTGGACATGCGGTGAAGGATGTCCGATTTGCTCGTTATAAGGATGTCTCGAGACAGCCTATAAATATGTCCCCGAACACCACACCCTCAGCTCCACACTGTGAAGTCTCGGGACATCCTGATGGGATGTCTCGGGACTTCCTTATTTTTTGAACGTGTAGCCCTTGGTCGACCCTGGCTTGAAGCATTCGCTCAGCACGTACCGGCCGTGTCATCCGCGTGACAGACGCGGCGGTGTGCCTTCTCTACTGTTGCGGCATGACCACAAGGAACGCGAGTCGCCGGGAAGTTCTCAGAACTGCCGGATTGCGCGAATTGCGCTGGGTAAGCGTCACGATGTTTGCTCTCCTCGTGGCCTACGCGCTCGTCGATACGGCGACCCATCTCGACGACGGTTCGGCTGGATGGCGCTTGTGGTCGAGTGCCATGCCTGCCACGGTGTGCGGGGCAGTCGCTCTGCTGTCGATGCAGCCAGCGGTCGACAAGAAGTGGTCAGGGGCATTGTTCGTATTTCCGATTCTGGCGTTGCAGGTCTCGGTCTACTTCACTGTTCGCCAAACCGCTAATCAAGCCGACATCGGCAGCATGATTGTGCTGCTGGTGTTACTCGGCGCCATT
This sequence comes from uncultured bacterium, assembly GCA_903927265.1. Lineage (GTDB taxonomy): Bacteria > Actinomycetota > Actinomycetes > S36-B12 > CAIYMF01 > CAIYMF01. The sequence goes on from CAIYMF010000316.1 coordinate 621, forward strand.
GCCGTCTCGAACCGTGAATACTTCGCCATGTTCGCGGCGGTAGTCGCGCTGACGGTGCTCGGACTATTCAGTCTCGACATGCCATCTGACGCATCGATTCAACCGTGGTTGATGGTGGTTGCGGTAGCCGCCGTGGGAAGTATGAACCTGCACTTCGCTCGCATGCGAGGCCTGAGCCACTTGGCCGACGTTCAGATTGAACTGACCATTGCGGCAAATGAGGATGCCGCAACGGGACTGTCGACTCGCAGCCACCTCGAGCGTGCCTTCCCGACCATGCGGGCGCAGGCAGAGCGTTTGCGACTGCCGATGTTCGCGGTATTCGTCGATGTCGATGGGCTTAAGAGAGTCAACGACACGATGGGCCATGAGGTGGGGGACGCCGTGATCGGTGTTGTCGCCGAGGAATTGCGCCGCCTGTCTCGGCAAAGCGATCTGGTCGTTCGCTGGGGTGGAGACGAGTTCGTGGTGGTCGGAATCGGCGATGGACCCCATCTGGACCGGCTCGAGGCGATGCTCGCCGACGATATCCGCGGCCGTAACCCTGCCCCGTCGGAATGGGCGGGAGTTGTCTCGATGGGCAAAGCACACACTGCTGCGGTTGGGTGCGACCTCGCGGCAATGGTCTCATCGGCGGATGCGGACATGTACTCTCGCAGAAGATTAAGACGCATTGCTTCCACGCGGTAGGGGACGGTGAATGGTGAGCGGGTTATCACGCAGAGACTTCTTGGCCCTGACCGGAGTTCTTGCCGGAGCGGTGGCCCTTCCTACCGGCGCCCTGGGTTCTGCACTCGCGGCTCCAACAATTCCTGCCGATGTACTCACGACACTGCTGCAGACCATTCGCTACGGTCCCATCGCTCGTGGCACCTATCGCACGCTGCAGAATGCCCCTGGAGAATCCTTCCTCGCGCGCATTGATCTGCTCGGAAAGGCGCCGGCGGCCGGCCGGGCTGCCTCGCGTCGATCGCTGTGTTACGTCGGCCACTTCAGCGATATGCACATCATCGACGGGCAATCTCCCGCACGTCTTGAGCCCATGCTTGGCCAAGATGCGTCGCTTTGGGCCGGTGCATTCCGACCGCACGACGCGCTCACGGTGCACGTTGCCTCGGCCATGGTCGGAGCGATGACCGAAGCGCGCAGAAGTCCACTCACGGGCGCGGCCATGACCGCCGCTGTCGTGACCGGTGACAGTGCCGACATGCTCTCGCGCCTTGAACTTGAGTGGTACATCTCGATGCTCGATGGCGTCACCGTGACACCCAACAGCGGTGCTGTGGGCGTCTATGAGGGTGTGCAAGCGTGGGCGGAAGCAAGCTACGCGTACCACCCTGAAGATCCCAACGACCCATTCGGGATTCTGGGATTCCCGCGGCTTCCGGGACTGCTCAGTGCGGCCGTGAGTCAGCCCGTTCCATCGGTTGGCTTGGCCTCGCCGTGGTACTCGGTCTATGGCAACCACGACACCTTGTTGCTCGGAACATTTCCAGTTGGTACCGACCTGCAGGGTTGGGCCACTGGCGACCGCAAGGCCGCCCTGTGGCCGGCACTGGGCGTGGGGGCGTTTCGGGGTCTCGCGGCCGACGCCAGCGTCTTCACGCAGTTGTTCAACCGCCTCCAAGATCAACTTTCGGCGCAGTGGGGTATTCGTCGCATCACCTCTGATCCCGGACGCCGGCTGTTCAATCAGCAGGAGTTCATGCAGGCTCACCTCGACAGCCCGTCAGCACCCGGTCCGGTTGGACATGGCTTCACACCGGCCAATATTGACAGTGGCCAGACGTGGTGGACGGCCGACTTCGGACCATTCGTGCGCGCCTTCGGTCTCGACACCTGCAACCAGGTCGTAGGTGCTGACGGCGCGATTCCGCAGGATCAGTTCGAATGGCTCAAGGAGCAACTGGCGATCGCCGCGCGTGAGAACAAGCTGGCGATTCTGTTGTCGCACCACAACAGCCTCACTCTGGAAAACGAAGCGGTTGCGGCGGAAGGTCCCACGCAGCCTCTGATTCATGCCGACGAATTCATCGCGACGGTATTGGAGTTTCCGAACGTGGTGGCGTGGCTCAACGGTCACACGCACATCAACACGATTCAGGCCCACCGGCGCGAGAGTGGTGGCGGATTCTGGGAAATCACGACGGCCTCGTGCATCGATTTCCCGCAACAGCAGCAGACGGTTGAAATCGTTGATAACCGCGACGGAACTCTGTCACTGTTCACCACGGTGCTCGATCATCGCTCGCCCGCCGACTACACCGATGGTGACTTCTCGGTGGTGGGGCTGGCGTCGCTGAGCCGACAAATGGCCGCCAACGATGTCAATGAGAATCCGACGATGCGCCTTGGATCGCAAACCGACCGCAACTGTGAACTTCTTCTTCCGGCACCCTTTGATCTCTCAACACTCACCGATGCCCAGGTTGAAGCGGCTCAGGTTGAGGCTCTCGCCCGAGTTGTCGCGTTCGAACAGAAGGCGCCGAAATGAGCGCGCGTCTACGCCGATCAGGCGTCATCGTCGCAGTGGGCGTGATCGCGGTGGCTGCGCTCAGTGGTTGTGGGCGGTTGATGTCGCAGGTAGGCGCACTCACCGCTGTGGGTGGCGATCGAGCCGCCGCGGTCGGTGCTGCGGCCGACGACATCTTGATTCGCGAACGAGTGCAGGTGATGCAGTGGCCGCAGTGCAGCGAGACCAAGAAAGCAGTCTCATGTACAGGGGCGACCCTTGATGGGGTGGCTATCACAGTCGAGTCACCGAGCGGTTCGCCGCTCACGATGACGATCACCGTCGGAACCCGCGAACTGTTCCGCGGCGATGTTCAACCGATTCTTGATGAAGCCGCGGGGCAGAAGCCATGAGCGCGGGGGAGGTCACTGTGAGTGAGACGGTTGAGGTCCCGCGACGCTATGGTCGCTCGGTCTTGGTGGCGGGGCTGCGGGGTATCGGTCGCGCGTGGCTGCCACTGCTGATCGTCGTGGTGATCAATGCGATCGCTCAGGCGTTGCTCGTGACCATCGGAGCGGTGCCCGGAATCGATGGCATCGCCATCCTCTGGGCGCTCGTATCGCTGGTGGTCATTGTCTGCATGTACGCCGTCGTGGCGGCGGCTGCCCTCGAATCGGTTGACGGGAAAGTGTCGTGGGCCGCGGTCGGGGGTCGCGTGCGGTCGTATTGGCTGCTGTTCGTCGTCTGGACGGCCGTAGTGGCAGTCGGAGTCTTTCTCGGCCTACTGCTCTATACGCTGCCGGGCATCCTCATCGCCGCACTGACGGTGTTCATTCCGGTGGCGGCGATGGATGGACAGCGTGATGCCTTCGCCGACAACTTCGCGGCGATTAAGGCGCGCCCGGGCCGGTGGCTGATCACCGTGCTGATCATGGGAGCCATCGTCGGCTTCGCGTGGTTGTTTGCTGCGCTCAGCGGATTCTTCGTTGGCGGTTGGCTGGGACCTCTGCTCGTGTGGTTGGTCTTCGGCGTGCTGGTCGCATGGTTCACGTGTGCGTGGGCGGCGCTGTTCCGCAGCACGCCTCGCGGACTCGGAACGAACGGCCCGGTCTCCTAAACCCCGACTTCGGTTCCGAGCGTGATGGTGCGCTCGGGTGGTAGTTCGAAGTACTCGATTGGGCTGGTCGCGTTCTTGGTGAGATTGACAAATAGGTGCTTGCGCCAACGAGCCATTCCGGGTTCGTTGCTGGGCTTCACCGTGATGTGCGAGGCGATGTAGATCACCGAGTCGGGATCGAGATCGGGAATCAGCTGCTGATCACGCGCGAGTTCGAGCATGCGAGGCGCACTGATGACATCTCGGAATCCCACACGCGCTTTCAACACTGCGATGCGGGGACTTGCTTCGGTGAGCCAGTCGATCGACAGGCTTTCGTCGTCAGGAACGTGTGGTTCGGTCTGCGGCTGAATCGACAGCACGATGACACGTTCATGTGTGACGTGAATCTGTTCGGCACCCAGGCGCATGGCGAGCGGCACGGTAGTTCCGGTGAGGCTCAGGTGCACGGCCGTGCCGGGAACCGTCTCGACAGGGGGAGTCATCGTCGACAGTCGCGCCACGAAATCGGTCAGTGGGCCTTCTCGCTCCTGCCGCTGGCGAGTGACTCGCTGGTTTCCGACGTACCAGGTGCTCAGAATGATGAAGATGATCACGGCGACTCCCAGTGGGAACCAACCCCCGTGCGCGATCTTGGTGATGTTAGCGGCGAGGAACAGTGCGTTGACGGTGAGGAAGACGGTGCCGGCAAGAATCACATTCCACAGCGGTCGGCGCCACAAGAGGCGCATCACCACGAGGAAGAGCAACGTGTCGATGAGTAATGTTCCGGTGACGGCGATTCCGTAGGCAGACGCCAATCGAGTCGATGAGCGGAACACCAAAACCAGACCTACGACTGCGATGCACAAGCCCCAGTTAATCGCCGACGAGTACACCTGACCCATTTCGGTATTCGAGGTGTGTTTGATGTTCATGCGTGGCAGGTACCCGCTGCGAATGGCTTGGTTGGTGACCGAGAATGCGCCGGAGATCACCGCCTGAGAAGCGATGACGGTGGCGAACGTCGCGAGCAGCACCATCGGAAGCTGCGCCCACGAGGGAAAGAGTAAGAAGAAGGGGTTCTTCACGGCAGCGGGGTTTTCAAGGATGAGTGAACCTTGGCCGGCATAGTTCAGCAGCAGCGCTGGGAAGACGATCCAGAACCACGCCCGCGTGATGGCAGGTCGACCGAAGTGACCCATATCGGCGTAGAGCGCTTCGGTGCCGGTGATGGTCAACACGATGGAACCGAGGGCGATGAAAGAGATCATCGGATGCTTGAGCATGAAGTCGACGGCGTAGAGAGGTGATGCCGCGCGAAGAATGTCGGGATCCTTCAGTACTTGTGCTAGGCCAACCACGGCGATGAGCACGAACCACAGCACCATGACGGGGCCAAAGATGCGGCCGATAGCCGACGTGCCGAAACGTTGGAATGAGAAGAGCCCGACGAGAACGACCAGCGCAATCGGTACGACCCACTTGGCCAGGTCGGGTGACACCACTTCGAGGCCTTCAACAGCCGAGAGCACCGAAATGGCGGGGGTAATCATGCCATCGCCAAAGAAGAGTGCGACTCCGAAGAGGCCGGCCGTTACGAGCACAGGCTTCACCCACGGCCGTGTGATGGTGAGCTTCTTCACCAGAGCGATGAGGGCCATGATGCCGCCCTCGCCGTCGTTGTCGGCGCGCATGATGAGAATGACGAACTCGACGCTGACGACGAGCACCAAGGTCCAGAACACCAGTGAGATGACGCCGTAGACGTCGACGGGGTTAGGTTCGATCCGGTTGTTGTCAGATGCGAATACAGTTTGCAGCGCATACAGTCCGCTGGTTCCGATGTCTCCGAAGACGACACCGAGCGCTCCGAGCATCAGCATGGACGGTGCCGCGCGACCACGACGAGTGCGGGCGCCAGGTGGTGCAGAGGTGTCTGACATGGTGGGCCCACGCTACACGGCACGCTGTGGCCGACGGCTAGTGTCGGCTCATGCCCGAGCCCACCCGCTACGTTCTGGTGCTCGGAGACTCCTTGGCATTTCACGGCCCGCAGACTGCGGTGCCGCTGACCGATGAACGCCTGTACCCCAACGTGATGGCCGCTGGGCTCGGCGACGAGGTGCGTATCGACCTGCTCGCGCGGTTGGGTTGGACCGCGCGTGACGCGTGGTGGGCGCTCACTAAGGATCCGCATTCGTGGGGTGAATACGTGGGTCGAGCCGACGGACTACTGCTGGCCGTCGGTGGGTTCGACCAACTTCCGGCCGCGGTTCCTACGTACGTCCGCGAGAGTTTGGCGTACGTGCGCCCCGGTGCACTGCGTCGGCGCGCAAAGTCGACCTACTCATCGCTGGCGCCGCGCGTGATGCGCGCGACCGATGGCCGGATGCGGCAACTGCCTCAGCAGGCGACTGACCTGTACTTGGCCCGCTGCCTTGAGGCCGTGCGTGCCTTCCGTCCCGACATTCCTGCGGTGTTGATGGGTCCGTCACCGTACGACTCGGCGATGTACCCCTCACAGCGCCCACATGGGCCCGCTGTGAAAGCGGCGCGGTTCTGGGCGCAGGGTACGGGCGTGAACTTTGTTGACATTGACCCTCTCGTGACAACGCACCTTCGTGAAGGACGCAACAACCCAGACGGCCTGCACTGGGGCTGGCAGGCGCATTCAGATGTAGGGCGGGCACTGTCGTCCGCCTTCGTGGCAGCAGGCTGGAATTCGCCGGATGAGGCGCTGGGGTAACCTGTAGTAATGCGCACGCGACTGCTCCTTACCGGGCCGCGTCGGTAGCACGATCCGACGCGGCGACCCCTTGCATGTGCGAGGGGTCTTGTCATTTCAGGAGCAGCAGCGATCAGTGAGGACACGGAGAGCATGAGTCAGATCCAGCAGGACGAGCGAGACGCCGACCGGTACGACACCGACGCGATTCAGGAGCGTTGGCTGCCGGTGTGGGACGAGATTGCCCCATTCCGGTCGGGCCGTCCCGATGACACACGGCCGCGCAAGTACGTGCTCGACATGTTCCCGTATCCCTCCGGCGACCTTCACATGGGACACGCCGAGGCGTACGCGCTCGGTGATGTGATCGCCCGCTACTGGGTGCAGCAAGGATTCAACGTGATGCATCCCATTGGTTGGGATGCGTTCGGTCTGCCCGCCGAAAATGCGGCCATCAAACGCGGCGAGAATCCACGTACCTGGACCTACGAAAACATTGCGCAGCAACGAGCCTCGATGCGTCGCTATGCCTGCTCGTTCGACTGGGACCGTGTGCTCAACACCTGCGATCCCGAGTACTACAAGTGGAACCAATGGCTGTTCTTGCAACTGTTTGAGCGGGGCCTGGCCTACCGCAAGGCGTCCGCTGTCAACTGGTGTCCGTCGTGTCAGACAGTGTTGGCCAATGAGCAAGTGGTCGAAGGCCGCTGTGAGCGCTGCGACTCGGTTGTCACCAAGAAGAAGCTGACCCAGTGGTATTTCCGCATCACCGACTACGCCGATCGTTTGCTCGACGACATGCAGCAGCTCGAAGGTCAATGGCCTGAGAAGGTGCTGCAGATGCAGCGCAACTGGATTGGCCGGTCGCGTGGCGCTGAGGTTTCGTTCGACATTCAAGGACGCGACGAACCGGTCACGGTGTACACGACGCGCCCCGACACCTTGTACGGCGCAACCTTCTTCGTGGTCGCGGCCGACTCTGATTTGGCTGCAGAACTGGCGGCAGGAACGCAGGCCGAAGGTGACTTCCTCGCCTATCTCGAACAGGTCAAGCGCATCTCGGAAGTCGACCGGCTGGCGACCGACCGCGAAAAGACCGGCGTCTTCCTGCATCGGTACGCGGTCAACCCCGTCAATGGTGAGTTGTTGCCGATCTGGGCCAGCGACTACGTGCTGGCCGACTACGGAACCGGCGCGATCATGGCCGTGCCAGCACATGACCAGCGCGACCTTGATTTCGCCAAAGCATTCGACCTGCCAGTGAGAGTCGTCGTTGCATCCGAAACCGACCCTGCAGTCACGGGTGAAGCGACGGCCGATGATGGCCCTCACGTTAACTCCGGACCGCTTGACGGTCTCGATAAGGCTGAGGCGATCGAACTCATGATCGGCGTACTCGAAGCTGACGGCCGCGGTCGTGCGGCGGTCAACTTCCGACTGCGCGATTGGCTGATTTCGCGTCAGCGTTACTGGGGCACTCCGATTCCGATCATTCACTGTGACGCATGCGGAGAAGTGCCTGTTCCTGAAGACCAGTTGCCCGTTGAACTTCCCGAACTCAGCGGTGTCGACCTGCAACCCCGTGGCGCCTCTCCGCTCGGTGCTGCCGAGGAATGGGCAGCAGTTCCCTGCCCGAATTGTGGTGCGCCCGCGCGACGCGATGCCGACACGATGGACACCTTCGTCGACTCGTCGTGGTACTACCTGCGCTATCTCGATCCACACCTGGACACCGCGCCTTTCGATCCGCAGCAGGCGCGCGATTGGATGGCGGTCGACCAGTATGTCGGTGGAGTGACGCATGCGATCTTGCACCTGCTGTATAGCCGGTTCTTCACCAAGGTGATGCACGACATGGGCATGGTCGATTTCACTGAGCCCTTCACTCGATTGCTCAATCAGGGCATGGTCGTCATGGACGGATCGGCCATGAGTAAGTCGCGCGGCAACTTGGTGCGCCTCAGCGATGAGTTGGCCGACCACGGAGTTGATTCCGTGCGCGTGGCCATGGTGTTCGCTGGACCACCCGAGGACGACGTCGATTGGAAGGACGTGTCGCCCGCAGGCGCGCGCAAGTTCCTGGCTCGGGCCTGGCGAGTTTCTGGTGATGTGACAAGCGAGCCCGGAGTCGATGTCACGACCGGTGACGTCGCGTTGCGTCGCGTCACGGCACGTGCCTTGAGCGACGCTGCACAAGCGGTTGAGACCTACCGTTTCAACGTTGCGGTAGCGCGCACCATGGAACTGGTGAATGCCACTCGCAAGGCCATCGATTCGGGCTGCGGTCCTGCCGATCCTGCCGTGCGTGAGGCGGCCGAAGCTGTGGCAGTGATGTTGTCGCTCGTGGCTCCCTACACCGCCGAAGACATGTGGGCTCGACTCGGCCACGAACCGAGCGTGGCACTGGCCGGTTGGCCCTCCGTTGATCCTGCGTTGCTGGTGCAAGAGAGCGTGACGTGTGTGGTGCAGATCGCCGGCAAGGTACGCGATCGGCTTGAGGTGTCGCCCGATGTCACCGAAGACGAGTTACGTGAACTCGCGCTTGCTTCAGACGTCGTTCAGTCAGTCCTGGATGGCCGAGCGATTCGTACGGTTGTCATTCGGCCGCCCAAGCTCGTCAACATCGTGCCTGAGTAGACGAGAAGGCCTAGGCTGCACGCATGCGTACGGCCATCGTTACCGACTCAACAGCGTCGATCGGCGTTGAGCGTGCGGCCGAAAAGTCGGTTTCCGTTGTCCCGTTGACCGTCATTGTTCGGGGCGAGCCACATGATGAGGGGGCGCCGGGCTTGCTTGCGCTCATGTCCGAAGCGATGCGGGCTGGCGAAACGGTCACCACCTCACATCCCGGGCCGGGGGCGTTTCTTGAGCGCTACCAGCAGTTGGCTCGGGCCGGTGTCGACGAGATTGTGTCGATTCACCTGTCGTCTCAGTTGAGTGGTGCCTGCAACTCTGCGCGTTTGGCCGCTCTCGATTCCCCAGTGCGGGTACGGGTGGTTGATTCGCGATCGGTGGCAATGGGCCTTGGCTTTCCGGTGTTAGCGGCTGCCGATGTGGCGGCGGCGGGCGGCACTGCCGACGAGGTCGCGGCGAGGGCAGAGGAGATCGCAGGGGGAGTGGCCGTCTGGTTTTTCGTTGATGACCTTGATGTACTGCGCAGGGGAGGTCGTATCGGCGCAGCTCGCGCGTTGTGGGGTAACGCGTTGGCGATTAAACCGGTGTTGACGATTACCGGAGGCGAGGTAGCCCCGTTCGAAAAGGTGCGCACCACGGCCCGCGCCGTTGCCCGGCTTGAGGACCTTGCCGTTGAGCGGTCAGTGTTCGAGGCAACGCAGATTGCGGTGCATCACGCCGATGCACTCGACCGGGCCAATGATCTTGCGGCCCGACTTCGCGACAGGCTCCCGAGTACCTCGGTGCAAATCAGTGAACTGCCGGCGGTGATTGCGGCCCACAGCGGCCCGGGAACGCTCGCCGTGGTGGTGGCACCAGTTCCACCGCTCGTGGGACATCCATGACCGACGTATCGGTGCTGATGTACATCGCGGCCGCACTCGTCGGTTACCTCGTCGGGTCCCTCAACCCCGCGGCCACCATCGCGCGGCTTCGTGGCGTTGATCTACGTCATGAGGGCTCGGGAAACCCCGGAGCGACGAATGCCGCACGCACAATGGGCCGCGGAGTGGGCATTGCGGTGGGATTGCTCGATGTTCTCAAAGGATTCATTCCAGCGATTGTTTTCACCCACCTCGGCGGTGAATTGGCCGGTGAACTCGCCGGAGTAGCAGCCGTTCTCGGACACATCACGTCACCGTTCCTCAAGGGGCGTGGCGGAAAGGGTGTTGCCACAGCGCTCGGCGCCATCCTCGGAACTCACGCGTGGTGGGCACTGCCGGTACTTGCTGCCTTCGCCATCACGGTGGCCGTGACTCGCCGCGTCGGGCTCGGAGCCGTGGCAGCGGCGATTGTGCTGATTCCGACGGCCATTGTCATGACCGACTCGTGGCATGCGCGGCTCATGGCGGTGCTCATCGCTCTGCTGATTCTGGTGCGGCATCGGGCCAACATCGAGTCGGCGATCGTTCAAGCGCGGGGGGCGGTGTCGGGCAACTCCTGACCGACCGATCCCCAGGTAGATTCGATCAGGGATGTCCACAGGTCGCATCAGACGCACTGATGCCCGACGTGTCACGACCTAACGTCGCCATGTGGTTCGCACTCCCATCCAGCGAGGTGGTGGCTGGACGCCGCCACGTGCCGCGAGGCCTCTGACACGAGGGCATCTCGCTGTCGTAGCTGTGGTCGCCGTCATGGGCCTCGCGGTTGCCATTGGTTGGTGGTGGGTCTCCCATGCTCGGCCCGCGGCCGCTCCCGTCATGGTGGCGGCAGGGGCAGTGCTCAGCGTTACTCCGACTGCTGCCTCAGGATCGGCGAGTTTTCGGCCGAGCGTTCCTGTAGGAGATGTGGTGGTGCATGTTCTCGGTCGAGTGCATCACCCTGGCCTTGTGCGCCTACCTGCGGGCTCTCGAGTTGCCGATGCCATTCGGGCGGCAGGAGGTGTGTTGGCCGGAGTGCCGCAACCGACCATCAACTTGGCGCGGCACCTCACTGACGGTGAGCAGATCGCGGTGGGTATTGATCCGCCGGTGGCCGCTGCGGGTTCGTCTACCTCCGCGACATCGGCCGATGCTGTCATCGATCTCAACGCGGCGACGGTCGAACAACTCGACACGCTTCCGGGCGTCGGCCCTGTGCTCGCCTCCCGCATCGTTGACTGGAGAACAGCGCACGGGCGATTCACCAGTGTCGACGAACTTCGCGAAGTTGCGGGTGTGGGTGAGCGCAAGTTTGCCGATCTCAGTGCGCGAGTGCGCGTATGAGTGCCGACCTTCGACTGTGGCCGGCCGCTGTGGGTCTCTGGATTGCGAGCGCACTCGCTCTGTCGAGCGTTGTTTCACCATTCATGATCGCTGGTGCACCGTGGGTTCTCGCCGCACTTGCGATGGCAGTGCCGTCACTGCGCGCGGCCATTCGGCGGCGCTCCCACCTGTTTCCTGCGGTGGCTTTGGTGGCGTTGATGTGCACTGCCGGTGCCCTCAACGTGGTGTTGCGGGTGGCGCCACTGGAGTCCTCGCTGCTTCCCGAACCGGGCACGTCGGTGCTGGTTGACGCAGTTCTCGATACCGATCCGCACGTCGTTGAGGGTTCGGTGTCCGGAATTACAAGGGGCCCGCCGCGCGTGGTGAGCACCGTGACTGCCACCCGACTGACGTGGCCGCGTGGTTCGGTCGAAGTGCGCCTCCCGATGCGATTATGGACGCCCATCGATGCAGCGGTTTTGCTTCCCGGAACCCGCATTACCGGTCGTGCCACCGTTCAACCGGGCGATCCTTCGGCGGGTAGCGCTCTGACCCTTACGATGCGTGCTGTACCGACCGTGCTGGATGAACCTCCCGTATGGCAACGAGTGGCGGGGGAGTTGCGCGCAGGGTTGCGCGCGGCCGTGGCCGATATCCCGGGCGAAGGAGCGGCGCTACTGCCCGGCATTGTGCTGGGAGACACGTCGACTGTCCCTGATTCGGTGGCGACCGACATGCGTACTGCCGGGCTCTCCCACTTAACCGCGGTCAGCGGTGCAAACGTCAGTATCGTGCTCGGTGCCGCGCTCGGCATTGCTTCGGTGTTGCGAGTTCGCGGGCGATGGCGGGCCCTCGTGGCGCTGCTAGCCCTGCTCGGATTCCTCGTGCTGGTTCGGCCGTCGCCGAGTGTGGTTCGGGCCACGGCGATGGGAGGTGTGGTGGTCCTCTCCCTCGTTGCTGGCGGCAAGAGCCGCGGCTCGCCAGCGCTGGCAGGTGCGGTCCTGGTGTTGGTGTTAGTTGACCCGTGGCTGTCGACCTCGCTGGGGTTCGCACTCTCGGCTGTGGCGACAGCGGGTCTACTTCTCCTCGCGCCGGTACTTCGTCGTTGGCTGACCGAGCATGTCACCCGAATTCCGGCGGGGCTGAGTGAGGCGTTGGCTGTCACCGTTGCGGCCCAGGTGGCGACTGCGCCGCTGCTGGTTCTGATGGGAGCGTCGGTCGGTCTCGGTTCTGTTCCAGCCAATCTGATGGCAGAGGTGGTGGTCGCACCTGCCACGGTTCTGGGAGTCATTGCCACGCTGCTCTCCCCGGTTGCGCCCTCGCTGGCACATGCCGTTGCGGTACCTGCTGCTGCATGTGCTCAGTGGATTGTTGACGTCGCTCACGTCGTGGCAACCTCCGCTGCACTGCTGCTGCCATGGCCATCTGGCACCCTCGGCGCAGTGTCGATGGGTGTGGTGATGGGAGGCACTACGGCCATCGTGCGCTATCGGCGGTGGCTAGCCCCCATCCTGTGGGAGTTACCGCGGGCGCCTGTTGCGTGCGGAGTTGCCTTCGCAATCGTTGGCGTCATCGCGATTCCCCGGGCCGCATCCGCTGCGTGGCCACCACCACAATGGCGCGCCGTCGCCTGCGACGTCGGACAAGGCGATGCCATCGTCATCCGAGTTGATGACGACTCAGCGATCGTGTTCGATGCCGGCCCACGACCCGACGCCATCGATCGCTGCCTGCGCGATCTGTCCATCAGTCGCGTGTCAGCACTGGTTCTCACGCATTTCCATGCCGATCACGTTGAGGGTGTGCCGGGAGTGCTGCGTGGAAGGTCTGTTGCGACGGTGCTGGTGTCTCCGCTGGCCGAGCCGCCCGATGAGGCCGACCGGGTGAGGAGGTGGTGTTCGGAAGCGCACGTACCCGTCGAAGTTGGTCGCGCCGGAGATGTGCGTCGGGCCGGCACGGTGACCTGGCGATTGCTATGGCCGGCCAGACTCATTCGAGGTGAAGGCAGCGATCCAAACAACGCCAGCCTGGCCGCCTACGTTGACGCCGACGGGGTTCGACTACTGCTCTCGGGTGATACTGAGCCTGCCGCTCAGGCCGGGCTGATGGCAGCCGTCGGTGAACTTCCAGTTGATGTCCTGAAGGTGGCGCACCACGGTTCGCGGCGGCAGAATCCTCGCTTCGCAGCATGGACTCACGCGCGTTTAGCGATCATTTCGGTCGGTGCCGATAACGACTACGGTCATCCTGCGCCCGAGACCCTCACCGCACTGTCGGCGCTGGGGATTCCACTCATGCGTACCGATCAGAGCGGTGACATCGCCGTGGTCGAGACTGCCGAGGGCATCGGACTGTTAGGTTCGCGTTCATGAGTGATGCCTCTGACGATGTGGCGATTCCGCCGGGGGCGAGTACTGGGCGCGCTGTCGATCGGCTCATTAACTTTAGTGATGCCGTCGTCGCGGTAGCGATCACCTTGCTCGTCCTTCCAATCGTTGATGTGCGCCCAAGCCCCGGCCAAACATTTGCGCAAGTGGTCGCCGACAACTCGGCCCAACTGGGCGTCTTCTTCTTCACGTTCTTACTCGTCGCCATCATGTGGCGAGTACACAATCGCGTCCTCAACGGAATTCGCGCCTACGACGGGGCGGTCTTCTGGCTCAACACCCTGTGGCTGACCACCATCGCGTTGCTCCCGTGGTTGTCGGCCCAGCTGGGTGACTCGGGCTGGGACACCGCCACCCCTGACGGCACGATCGGATTCGCCTTCTGGGGAACGCTGGGAATCACCAGTCTGCTCACGGCTGGAATGTCTCTGTACCTGCACCACCATCCGGGCCTACTTGAACCGTCAGAGCGTCGCGATCCCTCCGAAGGTGGCATCGGCCGCTTTCGCGGACTGCTGTTCGGGGTCTACTTCATGCTCTCCGCGGTGATTTCGCTCTTCTGGCCGCAGTGGTCTCACTGGGCCGGAATCCTCGTTATTCCTCTGAGCATCTGGGTTCGACCCGCCCGCTGAGTCCGTCATGGGATGCTGTCGTTGATGTCTACCGAAGCGGCACCTGCCACCCTCGTGATCGGCCCGGAGCAGTTCCTTTCCGAACGTGCCGTGGCCCGAGTGCTGGCGTCGGTGCGCAAGCGCGACCCGGGCACCGAACGCCGTGACCTCGATCTGTCCGACGACGGAGCCGCTGGCGCGTTGGCCGAGGCAGTGTCACCCACATTGTTCGGGGGAGGGGTGGTGCTCGTCGCCACCGGAATCGAATCGGCCGATCCGGGCGTCATCGACACCGTGGTCGCAGCCGTGGTCGAGCCGGAAGCGGAGGTGCACCTCGTTATTGTTCATCCGGGTGGGGTGAAGGGGAAGGCGGCACTCGAACGACTTCGGGCTGCAGGTATCGCCGAGGTTTCGGCCGACAAAATCAAGGGCCGCGGTATCACCGACTTCGTGGTGGCCGAGTTCCGTGGTCACGGCCGCACGATCAGCACGGCGGCCGTCGCTGCTCTTCGGGCTGCCGTCGGTGATGATCTGCGCTCGCTGGCTTCGGCCGCGTCTCAGCTCAGTTCTGACATCGATGGTGACGTCATCGGTGAAGAGGAAGTGGGCGCCTATTACGAGGGCGTCGCTGGAGCCAGTGGTTTCGCGGTGTCGGACGCCGTGTGGAATGCCCAGCCGATTCAGGTGCTGGTGACTCTGCGCTGGGCGCTCAGTGCCGACCCGGGCTTTGGGCCAGCGGTCGTCGCCACGGTTGCGGCGTCACTGCGTCAGTTACTCAAGTTGGCCGGGGCACCGCCTGGCATGGGCGATGGCGAGTTGGCGCGCGAGGTGGGGGTTCCGCCGTGGAAACTCACAATGGTGCGAGCTCAACTTCGACGGTGGACTCCGAGGGAATTGGCCGATGCCGCATTGATGCTGGCCGAAGCCGATGTGCAGATGAAAGGTGGGCACGAAGGGGGCGGCCTTGACCCTGTGCAAAAGCGCGCGCTACTCGAGCGATCACTACTGAGGATTGCCGCGCGAGAACGCCCGGCTGAGGTCTAGCGGCCCGAAGGCTGACGCGAAGGTCAGACCTTGGTGGACTGGGCAGCCAGCGACGACTTGCGGTTGGCGGCCTGATTGGCGTGAATGACGCCCTTGCTAGCGGCCTTGTCGAGCTTACGGTTGGCGTCGCGCACGGCGGCCTCAGCGGCAGCAGCATCGCCAGAAGCGATGGCATCGTTTGCCTTGCGCACCGCGGTCTTGAGCGAGGACTTGACCGCCTTGTTACGCAGGCGAGCAATCTCGTTCGTACGGTTACGCTTGATCTGGCTCTTGATGTTTGCCACGGGATCCCTTGGGTGCGTCGGAAATGGTGCTAGATGTGCCTGCTTAGGATAGCCGGGAACACGCTGGGTGACCAAATGGGCCCCCCTGAGAGCGTCAGAAGGCCGGTTGGGAGCCGTGGAGCGCGCACAACCAAGGACGTGGGACGATAGGGGACCAGCGATCCACCGAGCCGAGGACACTCCAGCCACCGTGAGCAACCCGTCGTGAGCAGGAATGCCAGCGCGCCCCCGCCCGGGGCCACCGATCCGGCGGTGATTCGTAACTTCTGCATCATCGCTCACATTGACCACGGCAAGTCGACTCTGGCTGACCGCATGCTCCAGCTCACCGGCGTGGTCGATGGGCGGCACATGCGGGCCCAGTACCTCGACCGCATGGACATCGAGCGCGAGCGCGGCATCACCATCAAGAGCCAGGCGGTGCGTCTGCCGTACACGGCCTCCGACGGCGTGACGTATGTGCTCAACCTCATCGACACCCCCGGTCACGTCGACTTCACCTATGAGGTGTCGCGCAGTCTTGCTGCGTGCGAAGGGGCTGTGCTTCTGGTCGACGCAGCTCAGGGCATCGAGGCCCAGACCCTCGCGAACCTTTACTTGGCCCTCGAGAACGATTTGCAGATCATTCCGGTACTCAACAAGATCGATCTGCCGGCGGCGCAACCTGAAAAGTATGCGGCCGAATTGGCGCACATCATCGGCTGCGATCCGGCTGACATTTTGAAAGTGAGTGCCAAGACAGGTGAAGGGGTCCGCGAACTTCTCGATGTCGTGGTGCAACTCGTACCCGCGCCCATCGGAGTCGCTGACGCACCCCTTCGTGCGCTGATCTTCGACTCGGTGTACGACACCTATCGCGGGGTTGTCACCTACGTGCGCGTCATTGATGGGCATGTGGCACCGCGTGAACGCATCGAGATGATGAGTACGCGCGCACAACACGAGATCTTGGAAGTCGGCGTCATCTCACCCGACCCGGCACCATCGCTGGGGTTGGGTGTGGGAGAAGTGGGCTACCTCATCACCGGTGTGAAAGACGTGCGTCAGTCGCGCGTGGGTGACACAGTGACGACGTTGCACAAGGGAGCGACAGAAGCGCTCGGCGGGTACCGCGATCCCAAGCCGATGGTGTTCTCTGGGCTGTATCCCCTTGATGGGTCCGACTATCCCGAACTGCGCGATGCACTCGACAAGCTCAAGCTCAACGACGCGGCGTTGGTGTACGAACCCGAGACGTCGGCGGCGCTTGGGTTCGGATTCCGTTGTGGCTTCCTCGGTTTGCTGCACCTAGAAATCGTGCGCGAACGACTCGAACGCGAGTCGAATCTCGACCTCATCTCCACTGCGCCGAATGTGGTTTACCGCGTCCTGCTTGACGACGGGGGCGAGCAAGTTGTCACCAACCCGAGCGAATACCCCACCGGAAAGATCGCGGAGGTCTTCGAGCCGATGGTGCGGGCCACGATTCTGGCTCCGAGTGAATTCGTGGGCACCGTGATGGAACTGTGCCAAACGCGCCGCGGTTCGCTGATGGGGATGGACTACCTCAGTGAAGACCGGGTCGAACTTCGCTACACGCTTCCACTGGCCGAGATCGTGTTCGACTTCTTTGACGCATTGAAGTCGCGCACCCGTGGGTATGCCTCGCTCGATTATGAAACGACGGGTGAGGAAGCCGCCGACCTCGTGAAGGTCGACATTTTGTTGCACGGAGATACGGTCGATGCTTTCAGCGCGATCGTGCACCGTGACAAGGCGTATGCGTACGGGGTGTCGATGACTGCCAAGCTCAAGGAACTCATTCCTCGTCAGCAGTTCGAAGTTCCTATTCAAGCGGCCATCGGTTCGCGCATCATCGCGCGCGAGAGCATTCGCGCGATTCGCAAGGACGTTCTGGCCAAGTGCTACGGCGGTGACATCACCCGTAAGCGCAAGCTGCTAGAAAAGCAGAAGGAAGGCAAGAAGCGCATGAAGATGGTGGGTCGCGTCGAGGTGCCTCAAGAGGCCTTCATCGCCGCGCTGTCGTCAGATGGGGATGCTCCTGCCAAGGAGAAGAAGTGAGCCCATCGGTCGTTGCCGTCTGCGTCGTGCACGCCGTCCGAGACGACCCGGGCGGCAAACCCGGAGTCACGGCAATCGATAAGCGTCCAGTCTCGGGCCTGTGCGCGATTGGACTTGCCGGTGTGGCCGGTGATCACGTCGAGGCAGTCGACGTTCATGGTGGCCGCGACCAGGCGGTCTACGCCTACGCACAGGAAGATCGCCAGCGCTGGGCTTGTGAACTCGGTCGCGATCTCGCCCCCGGATCGTTCGGCGAGAACCTCGTCACCGTCGGCCTCGACGTCAACGGCGCGGTGATCGGTCAAACGTGGCGTGTCGGAACGGCATTACTGCAGGTCACAAGCCCGCGCATTCCGTGCGCGACATTTCAGCGTTGGCTCGGCGAGGAGCGCTGGGTGAAGAGATTCACCGAAGCGGGCCTTCCCGGCGCGTATCTGCGTGTGCTCGAGCCTGGAGAGGTCGCGGCCGGAGACAGCGTTGAGATCGTCGATACCCCGGGGCACGCAGTCACCATCGCTGATGCCTTCGCGGGCCGTCTCGCTGACCGCAACCGCCTTCGCCGGCTCTTGGCCGAGGGAGTTGACCTTCAGCCCACGTTGGTCGAGCGTCTACAGCGCGAACTCGCCGTTGGAAACAGCGACGCTTAGTTCGACGCAGGCATCACGTTGAGGATGACGGCGGTCTTGCCTGCCTCAACTGACTCGATCAAGCCGACCTGCCACTTTGAATTGCTGAGCTGCCATACGCCACCGGCGTTCGGGCTGGCGCTGCCGCCGAACTGGCTGTCGACTTTGAAACCGGCCGCCTTCAACGTGTCGATGTAGTCGTTGACTGACTGGCTCTGGTCGCCGTCCTCGGTGAACGTCACCGTGTAGGCGTCCTTGCCGTCGACCTGCGTCTTGGCGCTGGCGCCGATCGTGAAGCCAGGCGGCGTGGCGACGTCGCTCGGGAACCCGTCGGGAAGCTTGTCGGAGCCGACCACGATCGATCCAGCGCTGTCAGAGATCGAGATGGCGCCGGAGGGGTTGATGCTCACTGCCTCGCCGCCAGGAGTCGTGAGGGGAGCGCTCGAGCCACAGGCGGCGAGGAAGAGAACGCTCGCCAGAGACACCGCGCCGACTGCGGCAGTAATCGAGCGAGTCCGAGTGTTCATGGTGTTGATCCCCTTCGTCGCGCTGCCTTGGCGTCTCTAGCCTAGGTCCATACCCCGAGTGAAACCCAGATGAGCAGCCAATTTCCACCCATCTGTCATCTGGCGAACACTCCACTGATCCCTCGCCCGTCCCTGCGAGTCCATCACTTAGGCGGCTCAAGTCGGGCCATTGAGCCGCCTAAGTGATGGACTCGCGGGAATGTGGGGCGTTTGGTTTGGCTGTGATGTGGACAGGGACGGTAGGCCCCGTCGTAGAGTGAAGGCCACATGAACGGTGGGAATGACCCGCCCGTCCCTGGAGGCAGCACTATGGCAAGCACCGCCGGATCGCTCACCGCACCGTATTCGACTCCCGCGTCAAGCGTGGGCCAACTGTTCCTCGACCGGGTGGCCAAGAGCGCCGACGCCGAGGCGTTCCGGGGTCCAGCCGACGGTGGTGGGTGGCGGTCATGGACGTGGAAGCAAGCGGGTGACGAGGTCACAGCCCTCGCGGCGGGTCTGCTCTCGCTCGGTCTGACCATCGAAGACCGGGTGGCGATCTCGAGCAACACGCGCGTCGAGTGGATCCTCGCCGACCTCGCCATCATGTGCGCCGGCGGTGCCAACACCACCGTGTACCCCAGCACCAGTCGCGAGGATGTTGCGTTCATTCTCGGCGACTCAGGTAGCCGCTTCCTGTTCGCCGAAAATGAGGCGCAGGTCGCTAAGGTGCGCGACAACGGAGTGTCCATCGAGAAGGTCATCGTGATCGACGGCTCCGGCGATGGCGATTGGGTGATCTCGTGGGAGGCACTCATCGAGCGCGGACGTCAGCACCTCGCTGACAACCCCGATGCAGTGACGCAGGCAGTGAACGCCACCGGGCCCGACAATCTCGCGACCCTGATCTACACCTCCGGCACTACCGGCAAGCCCAAGGGCGTCGAACTGCCGCACCGCTGCTGGACCTACGAAGGCGCGGCTATCGAGTCCACCGGAATCCTGCGTCCCGACGACGTGCAGTTCCTCTGGCTTCCGCTCGCGCACTCGTTCGGAAAAGTGTTGCTCTGCGCCCAGTTGCAGATCGGCTTCTTGAGTGCCGTCGACGGTCGCGTCGACCAGATCGTCAACAACCTCCCTCAGATTCAGCCCACCTTCATGGCGGGCGTTCCGCGCATCTTCGAAAAGGTCTACGCGGGAGTGGCCGCGAGCGCGGCGGCAGATGGTGGCGCGAAGGCCAAGATCTTTGAATGGGCCTTCAAGGTCGGAAAGAAGTACCAGGCCGAGAAGCTTGCGGGTGGTTCCCCTTCCGCGCTGAAGTACAACATCGCGAACAAACTCGTGTTCTCCAAGATCCAGGAGCGTATGGGTGGCCGCATCCGGTACTTCGTCTCCGGTTCGGCGGCACTCTCGCCTGAGATCGCCGAGTGGTTCAACGCTGCGGGTCTGCCCATTCTTGAGGGTTACGGGCTCACCGAAACCTCGGCGGCAACCTGCTTGATGCGCCCCGAGCGCATCAAGTTCCGCACCTGTGGCGAACCGTTCGCCGGAACCGAATTGAAGATCGCAGAAGACGGCGAGATCTTGGTTCGCGGACCGGGCGTCATGCGTGGATACCGCAACCTGCCCGACGCTACGGCCGAGGTCATGTTGGCGGATGGTTGGTTTGCCACGGGCGACGTCGGCGAGATCGACGACCTCGGCCGCCTGCGCATTACCGACCGTAAGAAGGACCTAGTCAAGACCTCGGGCGGCAAGTACATCGCACCGAGTGCCATTGAGAGCCAGTTCAAGGCCCTGTGCCCCATCGCCAGCAACATGGTGGTGCACGTCGAAGGCCGCAATTTTGCCTCGGCTCTCATCACCCTCGACCCCGACGCGCTCGCCAAGTTTGGTGCCGCAGCAGGCCTGCCGGCTGACTTTGCGGCGGCCTCGCAGTCAGATGTGGTGCGCGCTGAGGTGCAGAAGGCAGTGGACCAACTCAACGCAGGCTTGAACAAGTGGGAGACGATCAAGAAGTTCACCATTCTCGACCACGACTTCTCGATTGAAGACGGCGAACTGACCCCCAGTTTGAAGGTCAAGCGCAAGGTCGTTGAAGGCAAATACGCCGACGTACTCAACGCGATGTACTCGAGCTGATGTCACCGGGACCGCTGCCCGAGGGTGAGCCGGTTCCATCGGACGGATCGCTTCCCCGCGGGATTGCTGTGGGGAAGCGCCCGCTGTCGTTCTATGTACACGTTCCGTTCTGCGCGTCCCGGTGTGGCTACTGCGACTTCAATACCTACACCGCCGATGAGCTCGGCGATGGTGTCACGCGTGCTGCCTTCGCCGACGATGTGATTGCCGAGATTGCGTGGGCACGACGAGTTCTCGGCGATTCGGAATTGCCGGTGCAGACGGTGTTCTTCGGTGGTGGAACCCCTACGCTGCTGCCACCAGAGGATCTGGCCCGCATCCTGGCTGCCATTGATGGCGAGTTCGGTCTTGCCGCCGATGCCGAAGTGACGACCGAGGCCAACCCTGATTCGGTCGATGCAGGTTCGCTCGCGCAATTGCGTGACGCTGGATTCACGCGCATGTCGTTCGGAATGCAAAGTGCTGTTCCTCATGTTCTGGCCGTACTTGAGCGAACCCACACCTCAGGCCGTTCTGTTGACGCAGTCCAGTGGGCCAGGCGCGCCGGATTCGAGCACGTCAGCCTTGACCTCATCTACGGAACGCCGGGGGAGTCGATCGACGACTGGCGCATATCGGTGCAAGCGGCGGTCGCGGCCGATGTCGATCATGTGTCGGCCTACGCGCTCGTGGTGGAAGACGGCACTCGACTTGCGGCGAGGGTGCGTCGCGGCGAGATGTCCGCACCCGATGACGATGACGCTGCCGAGCGATACGAAGTGGCCGAGGCCTTGCTGTCAGCGGCCGGCTTCGACTGGTACGAAGTGTCCAATTGGGCCAAGACTGGTGGGCAGTGCCGTCACAACCTCGCGTACTGGCGAGGGGATGACTGGTGGGGCGTGGGTCCGGGCGCGCATTCGCACATCGATGGCGTGCGCTGGTGGAATGTGCGCCATCCAGCCGAATACGCCCGTCGGGTACGTGCGGGAGTTTCGCCGGGGGCAGGGCGCGAAGTTCTCACGCAAGCCGATCGCGAGGTAGAAGCGTTGCTGTTGGGCATACGCCTGCGTGAAGGCATCTCCCTGTCGACTCTGCATGGGGGCATGAGCGGCATCGCGGAACTGGTGGCCGATGGACTGGTCGACGGCGATGAAGCCGCGCGCGGGCGACTTGAACTCACACTTCGAGGACGACTGCTCGCCGATCGGGTCGTGCACGCGTTGACCTAGGACGTGAGAACGCAGAGAGCCCGCCCCGACGAATCGGGGCGGGCTCTCTGGGGGATGTCAATCGTCGCGAGCGAGTTTCTACTTGGTCGGCAGCACAATCGCGCCGGTTGCCTTGTCGGAGATCAGGCACTGACGCTTGGAATCCCACAGCGGCCAAAGAACACCGATGTAGCAGATCCAGAAGTCAACGCCCAACAGAATCTGACGCAGCAGGTTCACGCCGAAGCCGAGGGGTTCACCCGTAGCTTCCTTCACGGCCTTGGTACCAGCGACGCCCATACCGATGGACGAGCCGGTGGTGCCCATCTTCCAGACCCGGTTCCAGAGCCAGTACACGAGAGTGAGCAGCAGGCACAGGATGCCGATGAATAGGGCAGCGCCCGACGCACCTTGTGTGGAGGTGCACGAAACACCGGCCTCGGTGGTCACACAGTCGGCGTTCGACATTGAACCTGCGAAAAGGATTCCGTAGCCAATTCCACCCAGGATGGCGGCGGGAATGTAATCGATGATGTAGGCAATAACTCGCTTGCCCCAACTGGCGTAGGCGGCGGGGTTCGGTGCCGCACCGTAACCGGCGGCCGGCGGGGGCGGGGGCGCGGCCGGCGGGGGCGGGGGCGGGGGCGGTATGTCAGACATGATTCCTCCGGGCTGGGTGTCGTAGTCGGTCGCGTGGGCGACCGTCTGTGAGAAACGTACCGCTTGAGGCCGGTTGCATGGGGAAAACCGGCTGCGAAGTCACCTCAAACCGCCCGGACGGACGCAGTCTGCGCAATGTCACCCACCCACGTAGACTTGGCAGTCGGAGCGGCTGAGTGCCAATCCGGGCATCCGTGGGGTGCCATCGAGCGCTGGGAGTCTGCATGACCGACGATCGTCGACTGGCGGTGCTACGCGCCATCGTCGAGGACTTCGTTGCCACGCGTGAGCCCGTGGGTTCCAAAGCGCTTGTCGACCGGCACCAACTCGGTGTCTCGCCCGCCACCGTGCGCAATGACATGGCGGTCTTGGAAGAAGAGGGCTACATCGCCGCACCGCACACCAGTGCCGGTCGTATTCCCACTGACAAGGGCTACCGCCTATTCGTGGATCGACTTGCCTCCGTCAAGCCACTGAGCGCTGCCGAACGTCGGGCCATCGCTTCCTTCCTCGACGATGCCGTCGACCTCGACGACGTCATGCAGCGCACGGTTCGGTTGCTGGCGCAACTCACTCACCAGGTGGCGCTCATTCAGTACCCCTCGCTCACCCGTTCTGCTGTCCGCCATGTCGAATTGGTGCCGCTGAGTTCGACTCGATTGCTGATGGTGCTCATCGCTGACACCGGGCGGGTTGAACAGCGCATGCTCGATACTGCCACTGCCTTCGATGAGCAATTCGTTTCTGAAGTGCGTGCGCACCTTAACTCTGCCGTCGATGGTCAGCGATTCGCCGATGTGCCAGCACGTGTTGCCGAACTACCCTCCTCGTTCCCCGAAAGCAGCCGCTCCAATGTTGCCGTCATCGTTGCCACTCTCCTCGAGTCAGTCATCGAGCGACCCGATGAGCGCATCGTGCTGAGCGGCACAGCCAACCTCACCAAGTTCGGTGCCGACTTCACGCGCTCGGTATTGCCCGTACTTGAAGCGTTGGAAGAGCACGTGGTGCTCCTCAACCTCTTGGGTCAGGCGACGTCCTCCGACACCCTCACGGTCACCATCGGTCACGAGAACAGCCTTGAATCACTGTCTGCGACCTCGGTCGTGTCGATCGGCTACGGAGGCGGCGGTGACGCCCTCGCCCAACTCGGCGTTGTTGGCCCAACTCACATGGACTACCCCGGAACAATGGCGTCGGTGCGCGCAGTCTCGCGCTACGTCGGACGAATTCTGGCGGAGGGCTGATGGCTAACATCGATCCCTACGCAATTCTTGGGGTGGAGCGCGAAGCCACGGCCGAAGAAATCAAGCGGTCGTATCGCAAACTGGCGCGCGAACTTCACCCCGACGTCAATCCTGATCCCGAAAGCCAAGAACGGTTCAAGCAGGTGACCGCCGCGTACGAGGTGCTTTCTGACCCGGAGAAGCGCGAGATGTACGACCTCGGCATCGATCCGCGTACGGGAGCTGCGGGCAATTTCGGTGCGGGTAACTTCGGTTTCGGCGACTTCATGGACGCCTTTTTCGGCCAGCAGGCCCGCGGACCACGTTCGCGTATGCGTCGCGGCCAAGACGCGTTGATTCGGTTGACCATCGACCTTGACGAGGCGGCGTTCGGAACTGAGCGCGATATCACTGTCGACACGGCAGTCGCGTGCACGAGTTGCTCTGGTGCCGGAACGGCGCCTGGTGCCAGCGTTGTCATGTGTCCGATGTGTAAGGGCCGCGGTGAAGTGCAGTCGGTCCAGCGGTCGTTCCTGGGTCAGGTCATGACCTCGCGGCCCTGCCCGCAATGCCAAGGTTTCGGTTCACTCAACCCCAATCCGTGCGCGGAGTGTTCCGGTGATGGTCGGGTGCGCACGCGGCGAACGATGACTGTTCGCATTCCCGCAGGTATCGACACCGGTACTCGCATTCAACTCGCAGGTGAAGGTGAAGTCGGTTCTGGCGGAGGCCCTGCCGGCGATCTCTACGTTGAGATTGTCGAGACTCCGCACCCGGTATTTGAACGCCACGGTGACGATTTGCACTGCAGTGTCACTCTTCCGATGACTGCGGCGGCACTCGGAACGACGTTGACGCTCGACACCCTCGATGGAGTCGAAGACGTGGTCATTGCCGCGGGCACTCAGTCGGGCAGCGTCAAAGTACTGCGCGGTAAGGGTGTCCCACACCTGCGCTCGTCGGGTCGCGGTGATTTGCACGTGCATCTCGATGTCACCACGCCCACCAAGCTTGATGGTGAGCAGGAAGAGTTGCTTCGCCAACTAGCCGAATTGCGCGGTGAGGAACGCCCAGAGCTCGCCGTCACGACCGATGATCAGGGCTTGTTCTCGCGCCTGCGCGGAGCATTCGGGTCCAAATGAGTCGCCCAGTTCATCTGGTGCCCACGCCTGTTCTTGAGGCCGTGGGCATCGGTGACACGGTGGTTCTCGACGGAGCCGAAGGGCGCCACGCCGTAGTGGTGCGCCGACTGCGAGTCGGCGAAGTGATCGATCTGGTCGATGGTGCCGGTGTACGTGCACGTGTGCGCATCAGTCGCATTGTGGACCCGTCCGCGCTCGAGGCCGACGTGCTCACCATCGTGACTGAACCGGTGCCCGCGCCGCGCATTGTGGTGGTGCAGGCACTTGCCAAAGGCGACCGCGGCGAGACTGCCGTCGAAACGCTCACCGAAGTGGGCGTCGATGTCATCGTTCCCTGGCAGGCAGCGCGCTGCGTCGTGCAGTGGACGGGCGGCAAAGGTGCGAGTGGCCTTGCTCGCTGGAGTCGCATCGCTCTGGAATCGGGCAAGCAGTCGCGTCGCGCCCGATTCCCGGAAGTAGGCGCGGTCGCTAGCACCGATGGGGTACTTGAGTTGATTCATTCGGCGGCAGTCGCACTGGTGCTCGACGAGACAGCAGACCGCGCACTTACTCAGGTCGCCATACCCCCTGAGGGAGACGTGGTGCTCGTGGTGGGTCCCGAGGGCGGATTCTCAGAAGATGAGAGCGCTGCATTCGAGGCCGCTGGGGCAGTGGCGGTTCGGCTGGGGCCTACTGTGCTGCGCACCTCGACGGCTGGCACCGTGGCCGCCGCCGTCATTTTCTCGGCCACATCGCGTTGGCAGGTGCAGTAGTGTCCGAAGCCGTGGATACCGTCGTGAACTGCCTGTTCTGCAAGATCGTGGCCGGTGACATCCCCGCTGACATCGTGCGTGATGAACCAGATGTCCTTGCATTTCGTGACATCACACCGCAGGCGCCGACGCACATCTTGGTGATTCCCAAGGCACATCACCGCGATATTGCGGCACTCGCCGCGGCCGATCCGGCGGGGGCAGCGACCTTGATGGCAGCGGCGGCCCGGGTGGCGGCCCAGGAAGAACTAGCCGACGGCTTCCGGGTGGTGCTCAACACCGGTTCAGACGGCGGCCAAACCGTGTTTCACGTGCACGCCCACGTACTGGGTGGACGGCCGCTGGCGTGGCCGCCCGGCTAAGCCTGCGCCTAGACTGAAACCGATATGTCCACCCAGGAAGGGATGGCTGGCCCGCAGGGCCGACCCATGACGAGTTCCGCCGCAGCAGTTCAGTCCACGATCGTGGTGCCGCCCGCTCAGCCGATGGTCTCTGTCGTTGGCAGTGGTGATGAGTTACTGCGGTCGATTGAGGGGCTCTTTCCTGACATTGACATCTTGGCGCGAGGCAATGAAATCACTCTCTCGGGCCCAGCCGATGAGGTGCGCCTGGTTGAGTTGCTCATTGGTGAAATGCTGGTCGTCCTGCGTACCGGTCAGGGACTGACCCCCGAAGCAGTTGAGCGCTCGGTGGCGATGTTGCGCGGATCAAGCGACGTGAGTCCTGCACAGGTACTCACCGCAAACATCCTGACCAGTCGCGGCAAGGCGGTGCGGCCCAAGACGCTCAACCAGAAGCGCTATGTCGATGCCATCGATCAGCACACCATCGTGTTCGGAATCGGGCCGGCCGGAACAGGTAAGACCTACCTGGCCGTGGCGAAGGCAGTGCAGGCGCTACAGGGCAAGAAAGTCAACCGCATTGTGCTCACCCGGCCGGCAGTCGAGGCCGGTGAGCGGCTCGGGTTCCTTCCCGGAACGTTGAGCGAGAAGATCGATCCGTATCTGCGGCCGCTCTACGATGCGCTGCACGACATGATCGACCCCGACAAGATTCCTCGTCTCATGGCAAGCGGCACCATCGAAGTGGCGCCGCTTGCCTACATGCGCGGCCGCACTCTCAACGACGCATTCATCATCCTCGACGAAGCGCAGAACACCTCGCCCGAGCAGATGAAAATGTTCCTGACTCGCCTCGGTTTCGGTTCGACGATGGTGGTCACGGGTGATGTCACTCAGGTCGATCTGCCTTCCGGAACGCAGAGCGGTTTGCAGGTGGTGCAGGGCATCCTCGCGGACGTAGACGACGTCACCTTCTGCCGACTCACGAGCCACGATGTGGTGCGACACCGACTCGTGGGGCGCATCGTCGATGCCTACGCGGCCCATGACGCTGAGCAAGCGGCGGCTGTTGCGCGCGGCACTTCGCGTCGCCCTGGTCGGCGGTGACCGCCATGGGAGTGGGAGTCGTCAATGAGTCGTCAGCCAATGTCGACGTTGAGTCGCTGGTTGCACAGGGAGAATGGCTGATCGCTGCGCTCGGTCTGAATCCGGAGTGTGAATTGTCAGTGGCGCTGGTCGATGCCGATCGCATGGAGCGGTTACATGTTGAGTGGATGGACGAACCAGGCCCGACTGACGTGCTGAGCTTCCCCATGGACGATCTGCGTGCGCCTGAGACTTCGACCGATGACCCTCCGCTCGGTGTGCTCGGCGACGTGATCATGTGCCCGGAAGTTGCAGCCGCGCAAGCGCTGACGGCCGGTCATAGCACCGCGTCAGAGTTCGAACTGCTGCTGACGCACGGAGTGCTGCACTTGCTGGGGCACGATCATGCTGAGCCCGACGAGCATGCTGTGATGTTCGGCCTGCAAGACCAACTGCTGGTGCGGTGGCGTGAACATTCAACGGGGACGGCGACATGAGTGACTCGGCCATGGCACTTGTGGTAGCTGCGGTGCTTATCATCGTGGCCGGTGTTCTTGCCGCTGTTGAGACGGCTGTGGGGCGTATCTCGCGTAGTCGGGTCGATGAAATCACCAAAGAGTCGCCGGCACGTGGTGCGCGGTTGAGGCCGATCGTTCAAGATCGTGCGCGTTACGTGAACGTGCTGCTGTTCCTTCAGTTGGTGTGTTCGACAGTTGCGGTACTCCTCGTCGGTCTGTACTTCTTCACCGTCTGGCACGACCACACATGGAACGCACTCATTGTCGCGGCTCTCGTCATGGTGGTGGTGGCGTACATCGTGCTCGGTGTAGCCCCGCGCACGCTTGGCCGCCAGTACGCCGAAGGCATTTTGTCGTGGTCCGCCGGACCCACTCGATTCGTAGCGACCCTGTTGTCGCCTCTTACCCGGTTGCTCATCCTCGTGGGTAATGCAGTGACACCGGGCAAGGGCTACCGCGAGGGCCCCTTTTCTACGACCGCCGAACTTCGCGAACTTGTCGATCTCGCCGAGGCCGACATGTTGATCGAAGATGACGAGCGACGCATGATTCACTCGGTGTTCGAACTTGGCGACACGTATGCGCGCGAGGTGATGGTTCCACGCACCGACATGGTGTTCATCGAGTCTGACAAGACGTTGCGTCAAGCGGTGTCGCTGGGATTGCGCTCGGGATACTCGCGTATTCCTGTTGTCGGTAAGGATGTTGACGATGTCGTGGGCGTCGCGTATTTGAAGGACATCGTTCGGCGAGTGTTCGACGACCGTCAGTCGGAAAACACCATGCCCGTCGGATCACTCATGCGGCAAGCGTTTTTCGTACCCGATTCCAAGCGCGTCGACGTGCTCCTGCGTGAAATGCAAGCTGAGCGTGTGCACCTCGCGATCGTGGTCGACGAGTACGGCGGAACTGCGGGCATCGTGACGATTGAAGACGTGCTCGAGGAGATTGTCGGCGAGATCGATGACGAGTACGACACCGCGGCACCTGAAGTTCAAGCGCTTGACGGCGGTGCTTACTTGGTAAGCGCACGTATGAACGTCGACGATTTCGCCGAACTGTTGCGCATCGAAATTGACTCCGATGAAGAAGGAATCGACACCGTCGGTGGCCTGATGGGTAAACGCCTCGGGCGAGTTCCGATTCCAGGAGCCGAGATCGAAATCGAGGGATACAACCTGCGTGCCGAACGCACTGAAGGTCGTCGCAATCGATTGGGGCTCGTGCGGGTGGCCCCCGTCGGATCTGACTCGGGAAGCGATGATGACTGACGCAGAGGAGGCCAAACTCGTGACGTTGGCGCGCGGTGCGAGGTCGCGTGTGCTCGCCACCGAGGGTGCCGCTGTTCGTGACGATACCGGGCGTACCTATTCCGCCTCGGTCGTTGAGTTGCCGTCACTGAAGCTGTCGGCCCTCGAACTGGCGGTGGCGGTGGCTGTTTCTTCAGGTGCGCAGAGTATCGAGGCAGCCGTGGTGTGCGCGCACTCCGCCGAGTTTGTCGGCGTCGATGCGCTGCGCGACCTCGCAGGTGTGGGAGTGCCGATTCTTGTCGTCGACGTGCGCGGTGACGAGATCGCGCGCAGTCTCACGTGACACCCCACGCGACCCATCCGGGGCGGGCGGTCGCCGAGGTGGTGGCCGCCGCCACGCTCTTTGGCACGACAGGTACCGCCGCGCACTTTGCTCCCGCATCAGCCGCACCCGGGTCCATTGGTGCGGCTCGTGTGGTCATCGGTGGAGCTGGGCTGCTCGCCGTGCTGCCGTGGCTCGATGGAAACCGTCGCCGCGCGATTGGTCTGTGGCGATCTCCGTGGGGACTGACCGCGGGAGTGATGACCGCGGTCTACCAATTGGCATTCTTCGCGGGCGTGGCGCGCGCCGGGGTGGCACTCGGTGCGCTCGTGGCTATCGGAAGTGGACCGGTGCTTGTCGGCATCCTGTCGTGGATTGTGCTCAAGGAGCGTCCTCGGCGGGCGTGGTGGATCTCCACGGCGTTGTGCGTTGCTGGGCTGGTACTCCTCACACTCGATGGCGCCAGTCAGCCGTCTGTCGACCTAGCGGGAGTCGCTCTGGCGTTCCTCGCTTCATGCGGGTACGCCGTGTACACAGTCGCGGCCAAGCACATGATGAATTCAGGAACTCCCGCTGTTGAAGCGATGGCGTCGGCGTTCTCGCTCGGGGCGATCCTGCTGCTCCCCGTTCTGCTGTTCACGAAGCCGACGTGGTTAGCCGAGCCCTCAGGCCTCGCGGTCGCGCTGTGGTTGGGTCTGGTGACCACGACGTTGGCGTACGTGTTGTTCGGCCGTGGGTTGCGTGTTCTCGACGCCGGGCCGGCGGCGACACTGGTACTCGCTGAGCCAGTCGTGGCGACACTGCTCGGAGTACTGCTACTCGGTGAGACGATCGGTGTGATGGGTTGGGTGGGAGCCGGACTCGTTGTGATTGGTCTTGGACTGCTCGGAACGACCGCTGTGCGTCACGGACCTGATGCCGCCATTATCGAGGAGATGCTTCCGTGAGTGAACATCGTTCGGGCTTCACCTGCTTCATCGGCCGACCGAACGCGGGTAAGTCGACGCTCATGAACGCATTGGTGGGCAAAAAGGTTGCGATCACATCGGATAAACCTCAAACGACACGTCACACGATTCGTGGCATTGTGCATCGCCCCGACGCGCAGTTGATCATCGTTGATACACCCGGTCTGCACAAGCCACGTACGTTGTTGGGTGAACGTCTCAACGATCTCGTGCGCAGTACGTGGGCTGAAGTCGATGTCATCGGGTTTTGTCTGGCCGCCGATGAAAAGCCAGGCCCCGGCGATCGGTACATCCTTTCCGAACTTGCAGGCATCAAGCGGCCACTGGTTGGCATCGTCACCAAACTTGATCTCGTTCAACCCGACCGCGTCGCTCAGGAATTGATGGGCCTTGAGAAAGCCGCGCGTGATGTGGGCGTTGAGTTCGCTGACCTCGTGCCCGTGTCAGCCGTAAGTAGCGACAACCTTCAGGTGCTGTCGGATGTGCTGGTGTCACATCTTCCTCCCGGCCCTGCGTTATACCCCGCTGGCGACATCACCGACGAGCCGGAAGAAACGCTGATCGCTGAACTGATTCGCGAGGCTGCTCTCGATGGAGTGCGTGACGAGTTGCCTCACTCCATCGCAGTGACTATCGAGGAAATGGGAATGCGTGAAGGGCGTCGCGCTGAGGATCCGCTGCTTGACATCTTCGCGATGATTCACGTCGAGCGTGACAGTCAGAAAGGCATCGTCATCGGCCACAAGGGCGAGCGACTCAAATCGGTCGGAATCCGCTCTCGTAAGCAGATCGTGGCGTTGCTCGGAACCCCGGTACATCTTGACCTTCGCGTGCGCGTCGCCAAGGACTGGCAACGAGATCCCAAGCAGTTGCGTCGACTCGGCTTCTAACTTTCGTTTTGGGTGGCCTGCTGCGCGTCAAGTTCGCGTTCGCGCCGCCACGCTTCGGCGATGACTGCCTCATCATCGAGCGGTAGTGGGTGGGGCAGCGTCGGATCAGTGGCATCATCGCCGTCAAGAGTCGCTTCATGTAACTCGGGGATGAGTTCGTAGCGTCGACCGTAAGTCTCAATGACTGCCAACACTGCGGCCATAATCGGCATGCCAATGATGGCGCCGATGGGTCCGAAGATGGCAAGGCCGATGAAGACTGAAGCCAAGGCGACCGCGGGATGCATGTTCATGGTCCATCGGCTGATGCGCGGCATCAGCAGGTAGTTCTCAATTTGCTGGTACAGCGTGGCAAAGACGATGATCCAGAGGACATCGACGGTCTGTCCGTCAGCGAGAGAGAACACGGCGGGGATGAGAATGCCGATGTAGGTACCGATCGTGGGAATGAACTGCGATGTGATACCCGCCAAGATGCCCATCGGAAGCCAGTAGGGCACGCCAATAATGGCGAAGGCAACCGAGTGGGCGATGGCCGACAAGGTGGCAAGCGCAACCTTCGAGATGACAAAGCCACCGGTCTTTTCAACAGCGATATCCCAGACCGTCATGAAGACCTTTTGCTGTTCGGCCGGAAGCCACGACCCGATCGTTCGCCTCATGCGGGCGTTATCGGCCGACAGATAAAACGCGAACACGACCACGGTGACGGCGTCGAAGATGCCACCGACCACACTGCCAAGCAAGCCGAGCAACCCGCCGGCGAATGAACTCGCCACTTCAGCGATCTTGCCGGGAGTGATGTTCAAGCCCGCGGTGATATCGGCGGGATTGATCGTGGTGCGGAACGTGGAGTTGATCCAGGTCACTGCCGATGTCACGGCGCTGGGGAGGTTCTCGAGCAGCGCATTGACTTGCTGGGCGAATAGTCCGCCGAAGACGACCGAGAAAATAAGACTGATAAGGAACAGCAGGACCATCACCAGACCCGTGGCGGCACCCCGTTTCCACCCTCGGGCGGCCAGGCGACGCACGATCGGTTCCATGGCGATTGCCCACAGGAACGCCAGCAGCAGGATGAATAGGAAGTGCCCCACGGCGTCGAAGAGCCA
>CAIYMF010000317.1 GCA_903927265.1 uncultured bacterium
CGACGGCCCCTGCAGAGCAGCGAGCAGGTCAGGTGAGTTCGGGTTGTAGGGCGCCACCAACGGCGCAAACACTGCGGCAAGAATCATGACGGCGAGGATGACGATGGCGCACAGCGGCGCGATTCCGACTCGACGCCACCATGGCGCGCGACGCGGTGGTCGATCGGAAGACGACTGATCCATTGACGTGGCAACCCCGCTCATGGAGCATCGCCATCGAGCGAAAGTCGCGGATCGACTAGCGAATAGAGGACGTCGACGATGAGATTGACCAGCACGAACACAATAGTCAATAACAGGACTACCGCCTGAACGACCGCATAGTCACGCTGCAAGATCGCCCGCACCAACAGCGATCCAAGCCCGTCCAGTGCGAAGACGTTCTCGACCACAACTGTTCCGGCAACAAGGCCCGCAATCGTCAGTCCAACCACGGTGATCACCGGGATAGACGCATTCCTCAATACATGCCGTCTAACCACGAGTTTGCGCGGTAGTCCGCGGCTCATTGCGGTCTCGACATGTTCCTTGCCCATCTCCGAGGTGATCGATGCGCTCGATATTCGCGACAGATAGGCGGCCGAGCTCAGCGCCAACGCAATCGCAGGGAGGGTGAGGTGCCACAGGCGATCACCGAATCCACTTCCGGACCCGTACACCGGAAACCAGCCCAGCCCGAGCGCGAACACAACGATGAGCAACGCTCCGAGCACGAATGCTGGCGTCGACAACGACGCGACGTTCCAGCCGGTGACAACTCGACCCGCCACGCCGCGCCGGAGCGCCGCCCAAATGCCCGTGCCCAAGCCGACCAGCAGAATCAGCACCGTCGCGTACACCACCAGAAGCAGAGTGGTGAGAAACCGGGAGGCGATGAGACTCGACACCGCTTCCCGGTACACGAGCGAACGTCCCAGATCGCCATGTAACACGTCAGCAAGCCAAGTGAAGTAGCGCACGAGGAATGGGTCGTTCAGGTGATACTGCGCAGTCACCTGGGCGATCAGTTCCGGGGTCGCACTACGAGTTCCGACCAAGAAGGAGAGCGGCCCACCTGGTGCGAGGTAGAGCGATCCGTAGACGAGCAGGCTCGCGACCAGTAGGACCACCAGCAACGCCAAGACCCTCTTGACGAGGAATCGCGGCCATGACATGCGTTGACGCCTCCTTTCAGCCGGACTTGCCCAGCGCTGCAGCCCACGGGTAGTAGAGGTAAACCGACGACACTGTGGCACCCGTAACGCGCTTGTTCAGGAACGCGAGCACCGGCAGCGTCTCCAGCGGCACCCAAGGAGCGTCATTGGTAACGGTGGTCATGATCTGAGATACCTGAGTTGCACGCTCGTCATCGTTGTCGATGGTTCGCGCCTTCTCAACCTGACTCGACACCGCGTCGTAGTTGTTGAAGTTGTTCGGACCGCCCTTGACGAAAGCCGCGTAGACGTCCAACGGGTCAGGGACGTTGCCGTACCACGTCGAGAGGAAGGCGTCGATGCCCTCCCTCGCCTTCGGGTCGTAGTAAATGGCGCCGTACTGCTCAACCGGGATGGACTTGATGTTGACAGTGAGTCCGAGCGCCTCGCCAGCCGCCTTGAGCAAAGCTCCAGTCTGCTCGTGCACCGCCGAACTGCCCTGAATCGCAATCGTGATGGGCTGCGTAGGCGAGCCCGCCTCCTTAAGCAGTTGCTGTGCCTTCTCAAGGTCAGGCTTGATCGAGGGCAAAGCATCGTAGGCCGCCTGGAAGATCGGCTTGCCGTAAGTGAAGTAGGCGGGGTTTGTGAGAGCCTTCGCCGGCTCCGCCGCATCCTGGAACACCACTTTGGCCATACCCGGACGGTCGACGGCCAAGGAGAAGGCCTGTCTCACCTTCGGGTCCGCCATGGGGCCTGTCTCCGCTGAACCCAGGAGGGCCCAGAAAATGAGCGAGTCGCCGTAGTAGAGAGTGCCGGCATCAGAACTCTTGAGCGAACTTAAGCCCGCCGGAGGAAGATAGAAGAACTCACCGTCGATCTCGCCCGACTGCAATGCGTTGACAGCAGTTGTCTCGTCGCTGATGAACCGGAAAGTGAGCTTGCCGGCCTTGGCCTTGAGTGGCGAATCCCAGTACGCGTCGTTGCGCGACATCACCAGCGAGTCACCCGACTTCCACGAATCAAAGGTGAACGGACCAGTACACATCACACCCTTGCTCGGTGAACCGAAGTCCTTGCCGGCAGACTTCGTGTAGGCCTCCTCCACCACGGCTCCGGCAGAAGTCGACATTGCCTGATTGAACAGCACGTCTGGGGCCTTCATCGTGACAGTCACGGTTGAAGCGTCGGTGGCCTTGATGTCCTTGACGTTCGTGAAGTACGAGCCAAAGTACGAGCCGACATCAGGGTCAAGCCCTCGGTTCAGGCTGTAGGCCACATCTTGTGAAGTCATGGGCTTGCCATCCCAGAACTTCACGTTCTCCTGGAGGTGGTAGATCCACGTCGTGGGGTTCGGGTGATCGACTGACTTCGCGAGCGCGGGTGACGTTGAGAAATCGGGGTTCTGCCGCAACAGGCTTTCGCACATGTTCGCGATGACCGTGTTCTCCGAGTAGTTGAAACTGTGTGACGGATCAATGGTGCTGGGCTCGTACGGCAGGTTCCATGCCACCGCATCGATATCCCCTACCGCAGCCCGAGTCACCTGGGTCAAGGTGAGACCGGAGGCTGACTGGCTACTGCTTGAGCTACCTCCCCCACTACCCCCGCACGCTGCCAAGGATGCGGTGAGGGCGAGGGTTGCTGCGATCGCGAGCGGCTTTGCAGTATGCACGTTTCCTCCTGGGTCAGGTCTTACAGCAGGCACTTGCCGTCGACGGCGACGATCTCGCCGCGACGAAGAACAAGGTCTCTCGGTGGACGGTCCACAACAATTTGAGCGGGACATTCACCCCTCACGAGCATGAAGTCCGCAGGATCACCCATGTGCAAACGGCTCGGAGCCAAGCCGAGGAAGTGCGACGCTGCGTCAACGGCAAGTCGGTACTGATCGGCTACTTCCTCGTCTGATGAGACTCCCAGCCGGTAGGCGGTGAGCCATGCACGCTCCACCATGTCGGGTGATCCGTACGGCGACCACGGATCACGAATGCCATCGGTTCCAAGCCCTACAGGGACGCCTGCCGCTATCAGTTCACGGAGCGGCAGCAGTGGCGCATCGCCGTGAGCGCACGTGGTGAGCGATACCCCGCCAGCCAGCAACGCATCAATCACCAATACCAGCAGATCCGACGAGACTTCGCCTAGGGCGAAGGCATGACTGATCGTGAGACGCCCATACAAGCCTTCAGCCAACGCGCGTTCTGCAAGTGTTCGAACCATCAGCGCACCCTCATCGCGGTGATCGTGCAGATGCAGGTCAATGCCAGCGTCAAACTCGTGCGCCAGCGAGAACAGGACCGACATTTGACCCTCGGCGTCACCATCGAGGCTCCACGGATCGAGACCGCCCACGAGGTCAGCTCCTGCTGTCATCGCCTGACGCATGACGTCCGCTGTTCCGGGTGCACGCATGACACCCAACTGTGGGAATGCCACCACCTGAACGTCTAGCGCCTGAGATAACGCTGTCGCTGCCTCAACTGTGCCTACGACGTTGTCGAGGCCGTACACCGGAGCAACATCAACGTGCGCGCGCATCGCGCGGGTGCCGGTGGCAACGGCGTCACGCATGAGTCGGCCCGCTCGAGTTGCCACAGTGTCGCCGAGACCCCGTCGTGCCTCGACATCAAAGTCAATCAATTCCGTCAGTTCACGCATAGGCGGCCGCGAAAGCCACGACTCACCCCACATCGTCTTGTCGGGATGCACATGCGAGTTGATGGCGGTGGGCAGCGCGATGCGCCCCTCCCCCTCGATGACCGCACTCCCCGGCTCCACGAGTTCCGGCGACACGAAGACCCCGTCGACGATTCCCATGTCGGTCAAGGGCCCACCC